>NZ_JBALBY010000117.1:0-209187 GCF_036919575.1 Nostoc sp.
CCTGAATTCTGACTCCTGAATTCTGACTCCTGAATTCTGACTCCTGAATTCTGACTCCTGAATTCTGACTCCTGAATTCTGACTCCTGAATTCTGTTTTTTGAAACTTTTTATAAATGAGATTCCTACCATGATAGCTACTAATATCGTTGAAGGCATTTGGGCATTTTCCGCCACTGGTTTGATTATCTTAGTTTTACTGCATAGCCCCAAAGGTGATGGCATTGGGGCCATTGGCGGACAAGCCCAGCTATTTAGCAGCGCCAAAAGTGCAGAAAACACCTTAAACCGAATTACTTGGGCATTGACAGTAATTTTTCTCGGTTTAACAGTAGTTTTAAGTGCTGGTTGGCTCCCTAAATAAGGATAGGTAAATGGGGAGAAGAACCGAACACCCAATACTTAACACCTTAATAAATTTAATTTCACGGCAGTTAATTACAGCCCTTGCCTTATTTATTGGCACAGGGCTGTTAATCATTCTTACTAATCTCCAGTCGAGTGATGGGTTTACAAAAATTCCAAAATATGTATATTCAGACTTAATAATTTCTCTCCCCACCTCATCTTCGCCAAAACCCCATCCCTTACCGCCCACACTCGCACGGTGGCAAGATAGCACTAACAGTGGTGACTACTTTTCCCAAGTCAGAACAACCCAAGTTGGTTATTTAGTCTGGTCACAATTTCCGGTTCGAGTTTACGTAGAATCACCAAAAGCCGTCAGCGAAAAACAAGCTCAAGCATGGGTTAACAGTGTCTTGCAGGGCGTACAGGAGTGGAGTAGTTATTTACCTTTAACAGTAGTCGAACAGGCAGAAATTGCTGATATTACGATTGTGCGAAAAGCGCCACCTCTACAAATTTCCCCTGGTAGTAATATATCCCGTGCGCGATCGGCACAAACTACTTACGAGTTATACACCAGCAACAATGTTTTATCCCACCGCTTCACCATCTTGCTAAGTCCCAGTCAAACAGGTGAGTATATCCAAGCCGCAGCCCGCCATGAATTCGGTCACGCGCTGGGAATTTGGGGTCATAGTCCGCTACAAACTGATGCTTTATACTTTTCCCAAGTTCGTAACCCGTCGCCTATTTCTAAAAGAGATGTGAATACCCTAAAGCGGGTTTATGAACAGCCAACCACTTTGGGATGGTCTTTAGTAGATAATTCAAAGATGAATTGATCGATAGGTAAACTACAAGCTGGTCACTACGGTAAAAATGCTACTAATAGCGAAATAATGACAAATGCGTACCAACTTGAACTTGATACTAATGTACTGCTTAGTGGTTTACGATCTAACCGTGGTGCATCTTACAAACTATTAACAATTCTTAATGATAGGCGTTGGCAGTTAAATGTCTCTACCACCTTAGTCTTCGAGTATGAAGAAATTCTCAAACGAGAAAAAGAGCAGCTTAGATTGAGCGATGAAGATATTGACAAAGTTATTGAAGCTATTTGTAGAATCGCTAATAGATGTAGTATTTTCTATTTATGGCGGCCAATAGCACGCGACCCTGATGATGATTTTCTCATCGATTTAGCTGTTGAATGTCAAGCCGACTTTATCATCACTTACAATCAAAAAGATTTACAAGACGCACAAAAATTTGGACTGAGGGTAGTTTCACCCAAAGAATTCTTGCAAATAGTAGGAGAAATCCCATGACTAACTTAAATGTACAGCTACCCGAATCTTTATATAAACAAATTGAAGCTTTAGCAGCTAGAGAAAATATTTCCATTGAACAACTTGCAACCATTGCCTTATCTGCACAAGTTTCCGCATGGATGACCAAAGACTATTTAGAAGAAAAAGCCAAAAGCGGTAATTGGCAAA
This sequence comes from Nostoc sp., assembly GCF_036919575.1. GTDB lineage: Bacteria > Cyanobacteriota > Cyanobacteriia > Cyanobacteriales > Nostocaceae > Nostoc. The sequence continues at coordinate 1,850 of NZ_JBALBY010000117.1, forward strand.
AATTCCAGCAAGTTTTGAATAAAGTGCCTAATGTAGAACCAGAGGAATATGATAAATTCTAGGTTTACCGAGAAATTGGCGAAATTTGTGAAGAGACTGGGCAAACTGTCAAGGTAATTTTGGAATGATTATTTTTACTATTTCTTAAGTGTTGATTTCTGATTAATGTGTAAGTATAAATCCTTAAGCCTTATGATATTGATGGACTATTTCACAATACTAGTCATTGAATGAGCGATCGCCCTTGTATCTTCTCGTTTTTTGCTGGTTCAGGATTCCTAGATTTAGGTTTTGAAACCAGCGGTTTTAATATTGTTTATGTCAATGAAATTTTTTCTCCATTCATGGCAGCATACCGCTATTCACGGCAGGTTCTCAATCTACCGTTGCCAGAATACGGATATCATCATGGCGAAGCAGGAGACATAACCAAACTTACTCAAGGATTACAAGCACAACACCTTCAAGAATTAGTCAAAGACTGCCGCAAATCTCATAATATAATTGGTTTCATCGGCGGTCCTCCCTGTCCTGATTTTTCTATTGGTGGTAAAAATAGAGGACGTTTAGGAGATAATGGCAAGCTTTCTGCTTCTTATGTTGAATTAATTTGCCGCAATCTTCCCGATTTCTTTTTATTTGAGAACGTTAAGGGTTTATGGAAGACGACAAAACACCGTTTATTTTTTGAATCTCTCAAGCAACAATTACAGAAAACAGGCTATATATTAACAGAGCGGTTAATTAATGCTATCGAATATGGTGTACCCCAGGATAGAGAAAGAATTATTCTCATTGGTTTCCGAAATAATTTTATCAAGGATATAGGAATAAAACTCGGTAGTGAAAAGTTATTAACTGAGATAAATTTTCCTTGGGACAATCACATTTTATATCCTCAAGAAAAGGTTTTTGCTTACCCTTGGCGTGAGTCCGAACCATTCCAAGAAAATTCCATAATGCTTTGTCCTGATGGTATCCCTCAAGAACTTACCGTAGAATACTGGTTTAGAAAAAATAATGTGCTGAAGCATCCCAATGCTGAAAACTGTTTTCAACCAAGGGCAGGTATCACAAGATTTGCTGCTATTGATGAAGGAGATGATTCTAAAAAGTCTTTTAAGCGTCTTCACAGATGGCGTTACTCTCCGACAGCTTGCTATGGAAATAATGAAGTACATTTGCATCCCTACAAAATCCGCCGAATATCTGTAGCGGAAGCTTTAGCTATCCAATCTTTGCCTGCAAACTTTGTACTTCCAGAGAATATGTCCCTCACGAATATGTTTAAAACTATTGGTAATGGTGTACCATACTTGGCATCGAAGGCGTTAGCTAAAACTATTTTTGATTTCTTAGTAACTAAAGAATACCATTCTGAAGATGAAATCAAACAATTGGAGTTACCATTGACTTTTAATTAAATTGCTACAGAACTAACTAATGTTCAATAGCCGCTGCAACTAACGGCATTAAATCTGCTTTTCTAGTGTATGGGTATGTACCATCTACCAGATAAAAAGTGTGTTCTAGTGCCACACCATGAGGAGCAATTGCTGTACTAAATATTTTTCTATCAGCAGGAGTTAGCTCACTAACAACCATGTAATATTTCCAATTTTGCTGTAATACATAAGCAATAGCTTTAATCATAGCTGCTTCAAACAAAGGTTGATAACGTCGATCTGGACGATTTGAAGTTTTGAGAGAAACTGCTGCTTTAACTTCTTCTATATGTAGTTTTCCCTTGAAAAAATTATAGAGTACTAAACTATCTGGATTTATTGCCTGTTGCTGTAAAAGCGAGTTAATCATGGGTGCAATTACCTGATTTTCAATAACAACTATAATATAGTCGGGACTAGGCATAAAAATTTTGTCTTTAAAAGGTTTAATTTTTGATAAAGCATTATTTACATTAGCAAAATTCTCTTTGGTAAATAAGTTTAAAAAATTTGAATATGCTTCATCGATTCCTTCTAGTTGTAATTTTGAATTAGGCATAGAAAAAGCCGCAACACATACTCCAGTGCCTTCGTTAATATCCAAGATAATTTCAGACAATAAGCTAGTTGCTATTAACTCGTTCCATCCTCCTATCGCCTTGTTGAGAGCACCGACTTGGGGATTTAGTGAGTACTTTTCTCTAAAAGCTTTAATTGTTTCGTTTTTGATCCAGTCTAAAATTTCACTAACCGATAAGTTTTGAGCTAGTTTAGTCACTATCTCAGAAGATAAATTTCTGTATATAGCTCTGCTATTGATACGAAATTTACCATTTGATATTTCTGTAAACCATACCGTGTCATTAAGCATTTTCTTGCTTTTTCAGATAAGGTGAGGGGAGAATTTCTGGCAGATAAAGATTCTTGGCAAGAATATTTTCCCTTCATAACCTTAGTACTGCTTAATGTCAACTTAAATACTTATAATAATTACGGGATATTTACAAAGCCGACATCCAAGACAAGTCAGCAGTTTGTCTTCAGGATAAACTAGTAATAAATATGGTTTAATACATATATAAGAAATGTTTTAATTTTTTATAAAGTTTAATAATCAATTACTGGCAGAAGACACGATGGCAGCAGACTATCCAGACATTGATATTGCGCCATTTATCGATCACGCCCTGTTAACGCCAACGGCTACTCCAGAGCAGGTTCAGCAGTGGTGTGAAGAAGCATACAGATTCAATTTTGCGGCGGTTTGCTTATACCCCGCCTATGTCAAACAAGCAGTCGAACTCCTCCACGGCAAGAACCCGAAAGTCTGTACGGTGATTGGTTTTCCATCTGGCGCGACGACTTCAGCAGTGAAACTATATGAGGCTCAAGAAGCGGCGGATAGTGGGGCTACTGAATTGGATGTGGTAATGAACTTGGGCTGGTTGAAAGCTGGTAAAACTGAAGAAGTTCACCGAGAACTTGCCGAAATTTGTGAAGAGACTGGGCAAACTGTCAAGGTAATTTTGGAAACCAACCTGTTGACAGATGCGGAGAAAAAAATAGCTGCTGAAATAGCTATGGAGGCGGGAGCGGCATTCTTAAAAACTAGTACAGGTTTGAATGGTGGTGCAACAGTGGCAGATGTGCGATTTTTGAAGGAATTGGCCAAAGAAAGGGTGGGAATTAAAGCTTCGGGTGGTATCCGCACTATCAATCAAGCTTTAGATTTAATCGTAGCGGGTGCTACTAGATTAGGTACATCTCGCGGCATCGATTTGCTCCGCCAGCGCGATAACCTGGGGAAGGGTGAATAGTCATTTGTCCTTTGTCATTTGTCATTTGTCATTTGTCATTTGTCCTAAGCTAATGACCCTTGACCAATAACTAATGACTAATAACTACTAATAACTAGTGACTAATGACTTAAGAACTAATGAGTAGAACCTACAAAGCAAGTGGTATTAATCTTAAAGCCCAGGCGTTGGGAGAATCGGATAAAATAGTGACGATTTTGACACGCGAATTCGGTCTAATTCGAGCAGTGGCTCCAGGGGCACGTAAGCACAACTCCAGCCTGGGCGGTAGGAGTGGGATGTTCGTTGTGAATGAACTATTGATTGCCAAAGGGCGATCGCTTGATAAAATTACTCAAGCACAGACGTTAAAAACTTATCCTGGTTTAGCTAAAGATTTGGGAAAATTGGCTGCCAGTCAGTATTTAGCAGAAATAGTCCTGTGTCAAGCTTTAAGCGAACAACCCCAAGAAGAACTTTATGAGTTGTTCAATGAACATCTCCATCGGTTGGAGGCTGTGTCTAGTGCAAATCCATCTGGGGTTTTGGCTCATCTGGCTCATGGGGTGTTTCACCTTTTAGCTTTAGCAGGACTGACGCCGCAAGTGCAAGTTTGCTGCTTATCTGAGCGTCCCCTCAAACCAGACTTTACAGACCCCAACTGGCAGGTAGGATTTAGTATCCCTGCGGGTGGAACGGTTTGCTTAGAAGCTTGGAAACGTTTACGAACAGAGGGGGACAGGGAGATGAGGGAGATGAGGGAGATGAGGGAGATGAGGGAGATGGCGAGAGACCAATACCCAATGCCCCATGCCCCATTCCCAATGACGCCAGTTGCTTCAACGGAGGGAACCTCCGCAACGCACTGGCTCCCCAATGCCCAAACAGTTGTTGTGCATCGGCAAGAAATACCTGTGATTTCTAGTCGTCTGGGTGCTATGGAACTAGCTTTGCTTCAACATCTGTCACAACCAGAGATAATGCAAATTGATGGTGCTAGAGATCATCACTGGTTATCTGTTGAGCAGATTTTGCGCCAGTATGCTCAGTATCAATTAGGTCGCCCTATTCGCTCTGCTACCTTGATCGACTCTTATTTTGCTGCCAACCATGATGCAACCGTCTGATTTGGATAAAAAGATCCTACCTTTGTCACCAAGCCTCGTCAAAAAACAGAATAGGGAATTAGATCCTACAGTTAAGAATCACTTGAGTGCCGTTTCCAAGTCTACACCTAGTGAAATAAATGGCCAAGAAATGTCTCAAAAAGACGTTTCTCAAAACGATCAAAGTTGGACAGAGGAGATCCCAAAAACTGATGTTCCAAGTCAATCGGAAACACAATCTGAGGACAAATTAACCGTTGCTGAGGTAGATAGCAACGGCACTCGCAACGGGCAGAGTTTGCCAGCAGCTACTTTCCCAGAAAAAGAACCACCGAAATTAGATGGGTCTGGTTCAGGTGGAGAAGCAATTATAGGGAATGTAACACAGCAGGGGTTTTTGCCTGTATTAAAAAACCCTAATTTCCTGGCTCTTTGGGGCGGTCAAGTTTTTTCCCAACTAGCAGATAAAGTTTATTTGGTGCTGATGATTGCCTTGATTAATACTCAGTTTCAAGCAAGCAATCAGAGTATTAGTGGTTGGGTATCAGTCCTGATGATGGCTTTTACTATTCCAGCCGTATTGTTTGGTTCCGTTGCTGGCGTGTATGTCGATCGCTGGTCGAAAAAAGCTGTGCTGGTGGCAACGAATGTTTGGCGCGGCATCCTGGTTTTATCAATTCCCTTCCTGCTGTGGTTAACTCATGATTGGAAACCCATAGGAGTGATGCCAGTAGGTTTTATAATCATCCTGGGCGTAACTTTTTTAGTTTCCACACTGACGCAGTTTTTTGCCCCGGCAGAACAGGCGGCAATTCCTTTGATCGTAGAAGAACAGCATTTACTCTCGGCAAATTCGCTTTACACGACAACGATGATGGCATCGGTGATTGTGGGGTTTGCCGTTGGCGAACCGTTGTTAGCGATCGCTGATGGACTTTGGCTGCAAATTGGTGGTAATGGTAGTTTAGGTAAAGAACTTTTGGTAGGTGGCAGTTATGCGATCGCTGGACTAATTTTATTCCTCCTGGCAACTAAGGAAAAACACCACGACCCCGATACAGAATTCCCTCACGTATTCTCTGACTTGCGGGATGGTTTTGCCTACCTCAACGCAAATCATCGCATCCGTAATGCTTTGCTTCAGCTGATTATCTTGTTTTCTGTCTTTGCAGCATTAACTGTTCTAGCCGTTCGCATGGCAGAAATAATTCCCAACATGAAAGCCTCCCAGTTCGGCTTTTTACTAGCAGCCGGCGGTGTTGGTATCGCTGCGGGAGCGACAATTCTCGGTCAATTTGGTCAACGCTTCTCCTATACCCAACTAAGTCTGTATGGTTCTATGGGTATGACAGCATCCCTGATTGGTCTATCAGTATTTACAACCCAACTGTGGCTAGTCTTGTTACTGGTGGCGCTATTAGGTATCTTTGGAGCGTTAGTGGGAATTCCCATGCAAACTGCGATCCAAACAGAAACACCTCCAGAAATGCGTGGTAAAGTTTTTGGCTTGCAGAACAATGTAATTAATATTGCCCTCTCCTTACCTTTGGCCTTAGCTGGTGTAGCAGAAACCTTTCTGGGATTACAGGTAGTTTTTTTGGGATTAGCAGCGATCGTCTTTTCAGGAGGGATATTAACTTGGTATAACTCACACAAGTAAGTTGGCGCGAAAAAACCCAAGTATGTTACGAAACGTAAATAGGCTTAAAGCCCTTACTAATGACCAATACTTCGACCCTTCTCTACGAGACGCTGCACGAACGGCAAAGCTCAGGGCAACGCGTCGCTACTTCGACGCCGCTCAGTACAAGTCAGTACAAATGACAAAGGACAAAGGACAAATGACAGCCTTCACCAGTTAGCTTTAATTGCGCCGACCTACTTAAGTAGTTAGTTATTATTCATTACCTGGAAGTAATTACTAATTTCCTTAAAGCTTTTGTGTTCATGGTAAACTGTCGTCAGTGAAAATTTATCACATACTTGCGGGATATCAGTCTGACATTAGTCAGAATAAGTTGTTTAAATATCAGAAACTAACAGCTTATAAGTAAAATAAATAAATCCATAAATCCACTGGTTTAATCAGCTTTAAATAGGCTTTTTAAACTACATCGTGGTGGGAATCTGTAATAACTAAAAAAACCAGCAAGTATAGCTAGATAAAATAAAAATCACAAAAAATACACAAGTAATATATCAAACCCGCTTTTCTTACAGCTAAATAAAGAATGCGTATAGCCTGGATTGGAAAAAAATCGCCCTTTTGCGGCAATGTCACCTACAGTCGAGAAATTACAAATGCCTTGCTAGATAGGGGACATCAAGTTAGCTTTCTTCACTTCGCCCAAGAAGAGTCTGAACCTGACAACTGGCCAAATCTTCGAGAGGTTTCCCTGCCTTTCATTTACAAGTCCCAGGTTTACACAATTCCCACCTTTAAAGCGACCAAAGTTTTAACCGATTCGCTGCGGAAAATCAAGCCAGATATAGTCCATGCTTCCTTGACGCTATCTCCTCTAGACTTTTTTCTACCGGAAATCTGTGAGGAACTGAGGTTGCCCCTAATTGCCACTTTTCACACACCCTTTGCTGGCAAGGGGGCAAAGCTGATATCGGGAACACAACTTTTGGCTTATCAGCTCTACGCACCTTTTTTAGTTAACTACGATCGCGTGATTGTATTTTCCCAGATTCAGCGAGAATTATTGGCAGGGATGGGTGTGAGGAAAGAAAATATTGCCGTAATTCCCAACGGTGTTGATACCGCTAAGTATTCTCCAGGACTTTCTCAAGTCAAAACAGAATTTAAAGCCGAACGCTTGTTTGTCTATCAAGGTCGCATAGCCCCAGAGAAAAATGTCGAAGCCCTCCTCCGGGCTTGGAAGCAGTCTGCAATGGAACCTGGTACTAAGTTATTGATTGTTGGCGACGGTCCTTTGAAGTCTTCTTTAGAGCCGTTTTTTGGTTCAGAATACGGCATTATCTGGTTGGGATTTGTCGCCGATGAAGACCGACGCATCGAAATTTTGCGGGGCGCAGATGTATTTGTTTTACCTTCATTGGTAGAGGGTTTGTCCCTATCTCTGTTAGAAGCAATGGCGTGTGGGCTAGCTTGTTTAGCAACAGATGTGGGTGCAGATGGAGAAGTATTGGAAAAGGGCGCAGGTGTAGTTATTAATACAAAAACAGCGCGATCGCAATTAAGAACCCTCTTGCCAGTGTTCCAAGACCATCCAGAGTTAACAACCTTACTGGGGCAAAAAGCCAGACAGCGCGTATTAGAACGCTATACCCTTAGTAAAAATATTACTCTACTGGAAGAACTTTATAAAGAAGTTTTAGCACAGCGACCTCTACCACTAAGTCGTAGAGCGTAGGGAAAGAGAAGAAGTGCGATGTCTAGGTTGGGCTGCGCCTACGGATTTTTACGCTTATCCCTGTTCTCCAGATGCATCAGGTGCAGTTTAGCTTTTCTTCATCAGTATTATATTAGGTTTTAACCTTGCTCCAATAATCAGCACAGAACTGTGGCGAAATCCCGATACTTGGCGAATAGAACTTTGGGAACTTGAAAATATTCTTAATGCTCAGGGAACAAGCGGTGATAGTTTTAACTTCTTATCTAATATTCGTAATGAAAATATTAGGAATGCTTTGAAACGACGACCCACAGCCTCTCTTCTAGCCAGTGAAGAATATATACCTGTTTTAACAGAGACTTCGGCGTTCACCACCAATGGAACAGCGTTCAACAACGACTTCCCCATTGGGACAGATAGTGTTCCACAATATGGCATCCAAGAGCCAAGCATCCTCCCAATTAGCTCCTTCCAAGTTAGCGCCACTCAAGTTAACAGCGACCATCTGAGCGCCTCCCAAGTCAGCACCTCTCAAGTCGGTGTCCCTCAAGTCAGCATGATTCATTTCAGTAAGAAAGAGATTGGTTTGACTCAAGTTAGCACCCCAGAAATTGATGTAATTCAAATTAGCCCGTTCCAAGTTAGCTCCCCTCAAGTTAGCGTGACTCAAGATAGCTCCACCCAGTTCAATGTCGCGCAAATCAGATCCTTCGAGGTTGGCGCGATGGATAACTATGTCGTAAAACTTTCTCTCCCCACTGGCATAACGTTGCAGCAATTCCTCAACCTTAATTACCCTGGTGCGATCGCTATAAATACTCCCATCTGGCATAGTGGTATTACAGAAAAGGGTTCCTTCTTGAATAATGGAACTCCAGTTAGCCCCCAGCAAGTTGGCATCAGTCAGGTTGGCGCGACTCAGATCAACTCCAGTCATATCAGCACCTCTCAAGTCAGCAAAACTGAGGTCGGTTTCAGCCAAATTAGCATTCCTCAAATTAGCACCACTCAAGTTAGTTCGCCTCAAGTTGGCGTACTCGATGTCGGTTCCTTCCAAACAGGCGTTACTCAAGTCGGCTCCACTGAAATCAATACGATATCTAGTGATTCCACTCAGATTCGCACCTTTGAGTATGGCATCCCTAAAGATGGGTACTCTGTAATGGAAATTCATAACTCTTCTCAAATCAACACCGCTAAAGTCCCGCTCTCCAGCATCATATCGCTGGAAAAATTCTTCGCTTTCCATAATTTAACCCTCGCATCAAGCAATACGTAAAATATGATTTTTCCAAGGAAAATATACCTTAGTTAGTAACTTTTGATTACCAACTTATATTCGTATATCCTTGATAAAATTATTTCGGAAACCAATGAGAATAATTCTTTCTCTATCTGGGATATACCTCCATCATCATAGCCGTATTCTGGCAACGGTAGATTGATAACCTGTTGTGAATAGCGGTATGCAGCCATGCCATGAATGAGGAAAAAATTTCATTCACATAATAGTTTCAAAACCTAAATCTAGGAATCCTGAACCAGCAAAAAAGAAGAAAATACAAGAGCGATCGCTCATTCAATAACCACTATAGCGGTGTGCAGTTGAGTGAGACACAAAAACTTTGCTGAAATGATTTTACAGCAAGGACTTTGGTGTTTTCATCTAATCGATAACCGCTCTCTTGTCAAACAGTCTTAATTAATATTGTAAGACTTAGAGTTTCTACTTACGTACCAATCAGAAATGTACATTTGAAATGCTGCTTAAATAGTCAAAAAAATTCACAGCTTCTCTAAGTATTTAATATCAAAATTTACTCAATCTTTAAGGAAAATACCTGACATAAAAACAGTCTGAAGCCACAATTAGATATAGGAGTTTCCAAGCTCCAAATCATGTTTAAGACAAATATTTGTCATTAAATAAAAAACCGGGATACTTCGGACTAATTTATATGCGAATTTTAATTTACTCCTACAACTACTATCCAGAGCCAATTGGTATTGCCCCACTGATGACTGAACTAGCAGAGGGACTAGTGAAGCGTGGGCATGAAGTGCGCGTAGTCACCGCTATGCCAAACTACCCTGAGCGTCAAATTTACCAGGAATATCGGGGCAAGTGGTATCTCAACGAATACAAAAATGGCGTTCAAATTCAACGCAGTTACGTTTGGATTCGTCCACAACCCAACCTATTAGATCGAGTATTACTAGATGCTAGTTTCGTTGTCACTAGTTTTGTACCCGCCCTCATCGGTTGGCGTCCAGATGTTATTCTCTCAACATCGCCATCCTTGCCAAGTTGTGTACCAGTTGCTCTTTTAGGATGGTTACGTGCTTGTCCTGTGATCTTAAATCTACAAGATATATTACCAGAAGCAGCCGTCCATGTCGGTCTATTGAAAAATAAATTGCTCATCCAGTTGTTTAGATTATTAGAAAAATTTGCCTACCATAGTGCCAGCAAAATTAGCGTCATCGCCGATGGGTTTGTGGACAATTTGCGCTCTAAGGGCGTAGAAGCTGACAAAATTGTGCAAATTCCCAACTGGGTTGATGTAAATTTTATCCGCCCTTTGCCTAAAGAAGATAACCCTTTCCGCGTAGCACATAATCTGAATGGGAAATTTGTAGTACTTTATTCTGGTAACATTGCCCTAACCCAAGGCTTAGAAAGCGTCGTTAAAGCTGCTTCTTTGTTGCGCCATATCCCAGATATTGTTTTTGCGATCGTTGGAGAGGCAAAAGGTTTACAGCGATTGCAACAGGAATGTCTAGACTGCGGCGCAGATAATGTTTTACTACTACCATTTCAACCCCGCAAATCTTTGCCACAAATGTTGGCAGCTGCCGATGTTGGCTTGGTAGTCCAAAAGAAAAATATTGTATCCTTCAATATGCCGTCAAAAATTCAAGTGCTACTTGCCAGTGGTCGGGCTTTAATTGCCTCTGTCCCTGACAATGGTACAGCAGCAAAAGCCATCAGACAAAGTGGCGGCGGAGTGATCGTTCCTCCAGAAGATCCCCAAGCTTTAGCAATGGCAATTTTAGATTTGTACCAAAACCCCGAAAAGGTCAAAACTCTGGGTTATAAAAGTCGCCAATATGCCGTTGAACACTATGCTTTTGAGCAAGCTTTAAATCAGTATGAGTCGTTGTGTTACTCATTGACGGCAAATCGTGGAGCAATTCAGTCCACAATAGTTACAAAACAAGAAGTTTAATCTCCACAGCAGAGTTACATCCTATGCCTAAATTTAGGTATAATTGCGTATATAAAAATGGCAATTATACCGTCAAATCTAGGTAGTAAGAGATTTTGAGACTAAAAATCCCACGGCTTCACTTCATTCAATTCGTGGGTAATTAGTTGATTGATTTATGGCTGCACAATAACATTTGCGACTGCTGATTGGCGATGTCGAAATTTAAACAGCCAATTATCAAATTAGCACAGCACGGCGTAAATAAACCACCCATTCCAAATGAATAAAATGCTTACGCTGTATACCTGTTTGAATTTTGAATGAGTGAATTTTGAATTCCGCCTTGCGGTACTAGCCCCATAGACACCTGTTTTTTTGTTAGTATTCAAAAAAACCTATTGACACATTTTCAGATCAATTGTTTGTTGTTTGTCAGTAAATGTAAACAATTGTTTCAAAAGAAAGCACCTGAGGTTTAATGACTGATTATTTCCAAGGAAATTTCCCATTACAATCTGTCCCACTGACGAAGAGTGTGGTCAAGAGCTACGCCCAAACCGAAGAAGCGAGCGGAAAATTAGCTGCAACGATCGCAGAAGCGGCATCAGACCGCAAAGCAGGTGAGATTGTATTGCTCAAAGTAGCAGAGGTATCCTACCTAGCTGATTACTTTGTGATCATGACTGGCTATTCTAGGGTACAAGTAAGGGCGATCGCTCAAGCAATTGAAGGAAAAGTCGAAACTGAGTTGCAACGGCGTCCCTTAAGGACAGAAGGAAAAGCCGAGGGGAGTTGGGTACTACAAGACTACGGTGATGTGATCGTTCACATCATGACGCCCAAGGAACGGGAGTTTTATAATTTAGAAGCGTTCTGGATTCATGCAGAGCGTATTTCCCTTCCAGAATCTGATGAGGGTGAAGGTAAGCCAACATGATTAGGTCTTCGGTTTCAAATTGCCCAGTTCCTACAGACCAACAACCGCTCAATGAATACGAAGAGTTAAAAACTTCCTGGCTTTTTCGTGATAGCACTCTAAATTGGCGCGAGTATATCACGAAAATTGTTTGGATTTGGGGTTTATCTTGGCTCTTAGCAGCGCCGATAGCTGCGGCAAGTTTTCCTCCTCACAAGTATATTGCACATTTTATCCTCTGTGCTGGAGCCGGAGCGAGTGTCGGGGTAGTGCTAGCACTGGTAAGGTTATACTTAGGCTGGTTCTACGTGTGCGATCGCCTTTGCAGTCCCACAGTATTTTATGAAGAGTCAGGCTGGTATGATGGTCAAACTTGGACAAAGCCACAGGATCTCCTCAACCGCGATCGCTTAATTGTTGCATACGAAATCAAACCGATTCTGCGGCGGTTACAATTTACCTTTGCTGGCTTGGCGGGAATGTACGTTACTGGTACTATGGTTTGGCATTTGTTTTAAAGAGTCATTGGTCATTAGTCATTAGCTAAGGACTAATGACCAATGACCAATTAATTAAAAAAGGTAATAAATATTAACCCATGACAATGGGAAAACGAACTCAAGCCGCAGCACTGGAAGTCCGGCTGCTGCGGGAAGGTATTATTGAATCCAGGCATATAGTCCAAGCTGTTGTATGCGACGAACGAGGACGGGTTCTAACCGTTGCCGGAAATTCTGAAACTGCTGCATTTATCCGTTCAGCCCTGAAACCATTTCAGGCACTCGCAGTCACCACCACAGGTACACTAGAACGCTATAATCTCAGCGATCGCGACTTAGCAATTATCACGAGTTCCCACAAAGGAACAATAGAGCAAGTCCGACAAGTATTTAACATCCTTTGGCGGGCTGATCTTGACCCAACTCTACTCCAATGTCCAATTCCTGAAGGCAAGCGGAGTACCTTGGAATACAATTGCTCTGGTAAACATGCAGGAATGTTAGCCGTTTGTCAGCAACGCCATTGGCCCTTGAATAACTACTTGGAACGCAAGCACCCAATACAGCAATTAATTTTGGGCAAAGTAGCAGAGTTACTGCGAATGCCAGCTGAGGAGTTTATCAGCGCTCATGATGACTGTGGCGCACCAACTTATCTGATGCAACTCGGTCACATGGCATCTTTGTATGCGCTGTTAGCCTCTAGTACAAATTTGGATCTGGAGCGCATTGTCCGTGCTATGACTCATCACCCCGCGATGGTAGCAGGAGATGGAGAATTTGATACCGAACTGATGCGTTTAGCTCCAGGAGAACTAGTGAGCAAAGCTGGTGCAGAAGGAGTGCAGTGCATTGGTAGACTCGGTGAAGGTATGGGATTGGCAATCAAAGTCATGGATGGGGCAAAACGGGCAAAACATGCGGTTGCTATTCACTTACTCCAGCAAATGGGTTGGATTAGTCCCAGTGCCGCACAAAGCCTCTCAGAAAAGTTTGTCACCTTGGGAAAATACAAGCGTTTAGAAGTAATTGGAGAATTATCATTTTTGTAGTTGCCAAACTCTTGACTTTAGGTTATGCTAGAAAAGTCAAGAGCGACGCGGGATAGAGCAGCCTGGTAGCTCGTCGGGCTCATAACCCGAAGGTCAGTGGTTCAAATCCACTTCCCGCCACCAAATTAAAACAAAACCCCGGAATTTGAAAAGATTCCGGGGTTTTGCTTTAGGTAGCGTTTAAAGATTCTTAAAGATAGCAGTAAATACTTGACTTGCAAAATTAGTATTTATTAAAAAATAAATATGGGATTAGTATTGACTATTTAATTCAGTACATACTAATATATTTAGTATGTACTGTTTAAGCTGGTATGTATGAATATGGCTCAACGAATCACAATCACACTTCCCGATAATCTTCACGAGCGTTTGCAGATGTTTAAGGAGAGCCTTAACATTTCTGGTGTATGTCAACAAGCGATTGATTTAGCAGTTCAGATTGAGGAAATTAAGGTAAGGACGGATATTCCAGCAATGGAAAAAGCGATCACAAGGTTGCGAAAACAGAAACAGGAAGCTAGTGCTAAGTGGAAGCAAACTGGTTTCAAAGATGGGTTAATAGACGCAACCGAGAAACTAGATTATCTAACACTTAAGTATATTGGTGAGGGAGGGGATATAGAGGAGTCAATTCCTGGAATTAAAAATGAACCAACTGTAATGATGTGGGTCGAGCATTTTAAGTTTGCAAGATATGAAATAGAAGAGGACTACTTTGAATCTGAAATTTATACCCAAGGCTGGATTGAAGGTGTTATCCATGTCTGGAAAGAGATTAAAGATAAGCTCTAATTATATTTTGTGATGGCTCTAAGTAGGTAGGCATAATTCATAAAATAAAATCCTAGTTCGTAGTGAGCGATTCATTGCTCAAAACAAGGATTATCAGGACTAAAGTCCTTACTACAAACTTTAATTTATTTACTCCTAACTACTTATGACTTTGGTGAGGTTGTTTAATTAACCAATTAATGAGGTTTTATACCGAATTTAATTGTTAATTTTATTGATCTCAAACATTAGCTGACTCTAGTTAGAGAAGTCGTCCATAGCTTCCTAAGCTAGAGGTTTTTAATCAAGTCAATTAATTCTAGAATATTCAGGCATTGACTTGGTTCTACGTTGGATTCATCGGTAATATGGACATGGTGCGGGAAGTTAGGTAAGTCGGGAAAATGCTTTACGTTATCCCAACGCTTTCTCAATTTTTCCTTGGTTTCATCCATCCATTGATAACGATAACCAAGGGTAACAAAACGTCCTTCTATGATAGTAAAAGACTCAGCAATTTCCAGAAAATCACCGTTCTTTAAAGTTAATCTGGCGCGAAAGTAACCCCGATTCACTAAAGTTCTTTGATCAATAATCACAACTGCATACACTACTGAACTTCTATTCAGTTTTGTTTTGACCCTACTAATATAATCCTGGAGTTCCATCAGGAAATTAACTCTGAGTGGGTGCTAATTGTTTCTGTGTATTATCCCACATTTCATAGAATACACTCCACTCAAAAAAGTCCATTACATCCTCTAATTTCCCAGCTTGAAATTGCTGGTAAAAACTGCTTGATGACATATTATATTGTGCTTCAAATATTTTTAAGCGATTTTCTAAGTCTAATATATCTTTCTGAATTGACTGAGGAACTTTCAAAGATGGCGTTGCGGCAGTAATTTTTGTTTCTAAAAGTTGGCGTTCTTCTTCAGATAAGGACAAAATAATCTGCGCTATACATTCAACCAGTTTTGTATTCATATTTATTTTTCCTGTAAATCTTAGACTCTTGGGATAATAACTCAATGTTAGCTTAGTAAAGATTTGCGTAGAGTTGTAGCATTTTATGTTGAATTAGCTTGACCTACTGATCATAGTGATGGTTGGGAGTTAATTTTACAGGCATCTGTAGGTAAAGAAAGTTGTGTTCGATCGCCTGTTAAATTCGGAGAAGCAGATTTTTGATCTATTCTGGAAGATATAGCCATCCAAAAAGCGCGGAGAATAATGGTTGTGAAGTTGCAGCGACCAATTTTAGTGGGAGGATTGGGACTGTCCTTTTCCCTGTGGATGTTGGACAGTTGGCACGATTCTATAGTGCAGGTGGGTGAGTTTGGTTTGTTGAGTGCTTTAGCGGTTGGTGGGGGTTTGTGGTTATTCCAACAAAATCGCCCGAAAAACAGTTTAGAGCAGCTAGATGGTATGCTCGTTGATCGGGCGACTGTGGAAAGTGCGATCGCTAAATCTGAAACTGTAATTAACCAACTAGCACAAGAAGCAGAAAACCATCAGGCGTTAGAGACACTCAGAGAACAAGTTGCCCAATTGTTGTTGGAATTAGACAGACAAGAAATTAAAGTGGCTGTGACTGGCGGTAAATCCGTGGGTAAAAGCACTTTGATTCAAGTGCTAAAGCCAAATGTCGAGACACGAAGTTTGGTGTCTTTACAAGAGACAGCACCTTTGTTTAGAGAAGCGACTGAGAATTCAGATGCAGCTGTTTTAGCAGAAGTAGCAAAATCTGATTTTGTTCTATTCCTGACAAACGGTGATTTGACAGACTCAGAATTTCAAACCTTACAGCAGCTAAAGGCAACAAATCAGCCCACAATGTTGGTTTTCAACAAACAAGACCAGTATTTAGCCGATGAAAGCGCCAGCGTCTTGCTGTCATTGAAACAGCGAATGCAGGGAAATGTAGTTGCAACTGCGGCCTCTCCCATTCCCATGAAAGTCCGAAAGCATGAGGCTGATGGTTCAGTGGAAGAGTGGATGGAACAACCAGCACCAGATATCCAGCAGTTGACCCAGCAGTTGGGTGAAATTTTGGCACAGCAGGGACAACGGCTGGTTTGGGTAACTACCATGAGGAAAGCTGGGTTGTTGAAAGCTGAGGCGAAAAACTGGTTGAATGGAACTAGATGCGATCGCGCCACCCCAATTATTGAACAATATCAATGGATAGCTGCTGCTGCTGCCTTTGCTAACCCAGTACCAGCCCTTGATATTCTAGCGACTGCGGCAATTAATGCTCAAATGGTAATGGATTTGGGTAATATCTATCAGCAGAAATTTTCCCTAGAACAGGCGCAAACTGTAGCTGGAACAATGGGAAGTTTGATGCTGAAATTGGGTTTAGTTGAACTTTCTACAAAGGCGATTAGTACTGTTCTGAAAAGTAATGCCGTTACCTTTGTTGCTGGTGGCCTAGTGCAGGGAGTCAGTGCAGCTTATCTGACTAGAGTAGCAGGGTTAAGTCTAGTTGAATATTTCCAACAGCAGGAAATAGCAATAGATTCTGGGACTGGTTTAAATTTGGAGAATTTGCGGCAAACCTTGCAAAAGGTGTTTGGGCAAAATCAGCAGATTGGTTTTTTGCAAGGGTTTGTTAAGCAAAGCATGAAGCGTTTGTTGCCAGAAGCACAGCAGGTAGAACTAGTTGGTGTTGAGTAAGGTTGTGGGTTAAGTTCACGCAAAAGCGCAGAGCCGCAGAGTTTTTCTTAGCATCTTTGCGCCTTTGCATTAGGCTGAAAAATATGATAATCGTTGCGACTCCTGTTTTGAGGATATTTATATCTTCCTTCAGCAGAAAATATTAATTCTATTAAAGAATATGGTTTAACTTTTGATGATGTTCTTTCCGTACATAAATATGCATACCGGGATACGAAATTTCCTCAATTACAAGCCGTTCTATATGAAGCGATAGAAGAAACTATACAAATGATGAAAATGGGTGTAGATATTAGCGATCCATTAGGAATTACATCTGTGGCATGGATAGCACAAAAATACCCAGAAATTTCTAAATATTGTAATCAAATTCTCACAGAATTAGTAGAAAAGCAATTCAGTAATCCTTTGTTAGAAAATGAGGATCAAACAATGACAGGTGAGTTTTAACAAAACAATATATATATATTAAACAATTTATTTATGTCCCTGGCTTACCTCACCCTCAATCCCTCTCCTTATAAAGGAGAGGGAAGCTAGATACAGGGTGAAGTTTTGCATTTTATTTAATCCACGTTCCTAAGCAGAGGATAACACTTGCGTGCTGCTATAGGTAAACCTAAAATTTACCCAAGCCTAAAATAGGCTTGGTGTATCCAGCAATTATCGTGAGAGTTGCGAGTTAACAAAAAATTGTGAATAAGAGTAGTTAGCTAAACAGCGCCACTGTTTCTATTAAATAGAATAGCTATAGTTTTGAAAATTAGCTTTAAATCGTACACCAAACTCCAATTTTTTTGATACTGCAAATCCAGGCGAATTACATCTTCAAAACTACGGACTGTAGAACGTCCATTTACTTGCCATTCGCCAGTCATACCCGGTTTAACATCGAAACGTTGCCACTCCGGTACTTCGTAGCGTTCCACTTCATCGGGTGTAGGTGGTCGAGTGCCTACTAAACTCATCTCTCCTTTGAGAACGTTCCAAAATTGGGGTAGTTCATCGAAACTAGTTCGCCGTAAAAAGCGCCCGATCTTAGTAACTCTGGGGTCATTCTCATTCTTGAAAAAAGCACCTTGCACTTGGTTTTTAACTTCGGATTTCTTCGCTTCCGCATCCACACACATAGAGCGGAATTTCCAAATCTTAAACTGCTTCCCCATCCAACCACAACGGGTTTGACTAAAGAAAATGGGACCAGGATCATTAATTTGAATAGCGATCGCAATCGGAATAAACAAAACTCCTGTAATTAATAAACCAATTACTGATCCTACAATGTCTAATAACCGTTTCATCCAAGATGCCACAGAAGGGTGAGTAGTGGGTAACTGTTCTACTCTACGGGAAGTTGTCTTCCGATTATCTACTAAGTCTTCTTGTTCTATTAGCGACCCATCGTCCACAGACTCAAGGGGAAAAACTTGATCCAATCCGGTGAGTTTTAGGACTGCCATTACTTGAGGTGTTACATTCCGCAGCGTGAATGTAATCCCTTTCGCCTGGGCGTATTTAAAATTACTGACCAGGGCACCTAAACCACTACTATCGATAAAAGTAGTTTGGTGAAAGTCAATGATGATTTGCTTAGGATGTGAATTCGGCTGAATTAAGCCTTGGCAAGTTTGCTTAAAGCCTAAAGCCTCCAGCACGCTCAACCGCGTCGGCATCTGCACTATAGCCGTGTCGTTTAGGGAATTAACTGGAAAATCGACATCTGTCGGTTGGCTAGTCATGAAGCTCTGCACTTTCGTTGCCATGTATAATGTAATCTGCCAAACATTATTTGTCCTAAAAAATTACTTAATCTAATATCAGAATCAGTAGTAATAAGGACTAATTGCTATTTACCGGGGCTGAGATTGGAGATCGCTAGCGACGATTCACAATAGAACAAGAAGCCAAAAAACATCCTTGCTGTTGTGCCGACGCAGCGCGATCGCGTTGTTTTGATCAAAATGATTGCTAAAACTACCGTTACACCTACTGCACGCCTGATTGAGGTCTTTTCTGCCATTCAAGGAGAAGGACTGAATGTAGGGACACGTCAGATTTTTATTCGTTTTGCTTTGTGTGATTTGCGCTGTCACTTTTGTGATAGTGCCCAGACTTGGAATGTACCTGAGACTTGTCGGATAGAGCGATCGCCTGGATTGCGCGACTTTGAAATCCACTCTAACCCTGTCCCATTACCAATATTAATGGAATGGGTGGAACGACAAAATCTACCTTGTCTACACGATAGCATTAGCTTAACGGGAGGTGAACCACTTCTTCATGCCCCATTTTTAACGCAGTTTCTACCCGAAGTCAGAGCCATAACAGGTCTACCTATATACTTAGAAACTGGCGGACATCGCCCAGAACAACTAGCGATGATTCTCCCCTACTTAGACTCTGTTGGTATGGATTTCAAATTGCCCAGTGTTAGCGGGGAAAGTCATTGGCAAGAACATGCTAAATTTCTCCAATTATGTCATGATTCATATTTAAATGTTTTTGTCAAGATAATTGTGTCTCAAAACACAGATCCCGCCGAGTTGGAACGTTCAGCTTTGCTGGTGGCGGAGGTTAGTCCAGATATCTCAGTATTTTTACAACCTGTTACGCCTTTGGCAGTATCTGAACAATTTTCCCCAATCCCTGTGCTTGCGCCTTCGAGCGATCAAGTTTTGACGTGGCAGGCTTTAATGAAGCGGTTTGTCAAGCATGTGCGTGTGATCCCCCAGACACATAAAATGCTGAACCAGTTGTAAAATTTGAGTTTTACAAAGATGTCATCAAGAAAAAAGTAAGATTTTATGAGGTCATTGGGCTGCTGCTAATCTGGGAGGCAGCAGCCCCCTCAGTAGGCATTCCCAGTCTCCGACTGGGAATGAGGAAAACGTTTGAGGTGAAAGTCTGAAGGGATTTGTGCCACCAAAAAAAAGTACCAGAATGAACGGCAAAGGCTGGACTAATACTTTTTGGTTTGGGTATGTTCTAGTTAAAGCGGCGTTTCAAGTCTGTTTAAAACTAATTTAGGTATTTTATGGGGTGGGCAATACCCACCCAACCTAATTTCTGGTTTCTACAGTGAGTCCTCATCTGTGGTTTTGGATTTAGCTTTTGCCTTATTCGCACTACGTTTGAGGGCGGAGAGCCTTGCTTCGTATCTCGACCGTTGGCGCTTACCAGGAGTATTGTCAATCAGGGTTTTCAAGGCGCTACCAAGACTCTTGTAGGCATTGGGGAGGCTATAACCAAAACGAGTTGCCAAAGCGATCGCTTTCTCATCAGCATTGAGCAATTCTTTTATTTGCTTTTCCCCATTATTCTTTTGGTACAGTCGCCAGCCTGACACACCACACAGCGACAAAGCTAACACCAGCAGCAATCCATCTTGTACCCATAATTCACCTACAGCACCACCTAAACCGATGGCTAGTGCTGCCATTTCCCAACCATCTTTAGGAATTGTGTCATTTTGAACGCGAGCAACTTCATGCCAGAACAGCAGATTACGCTGATCCATTGCGAGGGCATCCCATTTCACCAAGTCAATTTGAATTTCTACCTGGTCTTTACCAATTTCTTCGCAACGAACCAGGGGTGGATTGACCTCAGTTGTGCCTTCAACCGTGACCCAGCTTTGCAATTCTGGCGGTAGTAAGCCTTTCAACCGCCGAAGTTCACTCATTTCCGCTTTGGCAGAGGAGGTTGCATATGATGTCATAATATCCAGCCCCAGAAAATTTCAGTGTATATAGTGAGGGTATCACTTTGGAGTATAGCTATTTAAGTGATGATCCGGCTCACTCGCTCTTAAAACTTCCTCGCTTTTTTCGCGCTTCCATTGCTTTTTCCAGTAAATCTAGCAATCCAGGGGCTTCTTCTTGGATACTGAGTAACAGTCTTTCCCCAAGTTCTATATTCCCCGGATCAATGCCTGTGTCCATAACTTCTTTCAGGCGGGGTACCGCTATGCCATCCACAATCTGAATTAACCCACTCAGACAACGGTGGAATTGCCTTTCTGTGAGAATCGAGTCTTCCAAGGGGAACTCAATAATGGCACGGATTTCGCCATCTGATGGATCATACTCCCATTGCAACATTTTGGTTTCCCAGGAAATGGCAAGCATTGTCTGTAGGATAGCTGCCTTGTGAGGATGGTCTTGGATTCCTGCCAGAACTTGAGGTGCAAATACCCGAAAAAATTTTCCCTCTTCATCCAGTTGGACAACTATTAGAAAATCTTCTAAGTTATCAGCCTCCACACCTGTTATAATTCGTTCTTCTTCATCATCTAAACGGTAGTCCCAACCAAGGTTATCTAAATAGTTGGCAATCTGTTTGAGGTTAGCTCCCATAAAAGCCTCATAAGGAACGTGGAGCAGCTGGTTAACAGACCTAGTTTAACCTGCTAGTGACAGTTGTTTGGGTTGGTGTAGATACTTCTCATCACATAGAAGTATGCAATTAGGGCAAGGGGGATTGGGGAGCCAGCGCGGTCTTGGGGGTTTCCCCCATGAGCGACTGGCGTCATTGGGCATTGAAGACAGGAAAAACAGATGATTGTTCGGCGCTGTGACTGATATTTTCTTTTATGACTTTTGCTCATTATTAAAGAAGCGCACTTCAAATGGTTGTTTCGCTAGGTTGTCAATGTATTGTTGAAATGGAATTCTTAAATCAAGCACCGCCATAAATTGGAATTAAACCTGTGTCTGCTAAAGATGCTTTTCATACAGTTGTCAAAACAGCACTTGAGAAAGAAGGGTGGTTAATCACTCATGATCCTTATGCTCTCCAGGCGGGAACCCTTGAGCTATATGTTGATTTAGGAGCAGAAAAAGTTATTGCAGCCGAAAAACAAGGACAAAAAATAGCGGTTGAAATTAAAAGTTTTCTGAACCCATCAAAAATCACAGAGCTTTATGCTGCATTAGGACAATTTATCATTTACCGAATTGCTTTACAAAAACAAGAAGCCAATCGCACTTTATATTTAGCAGTTCCTAGTACTGTTTACAATGAGTTTTTTATACTTCCATTTATCCAATCTGTTATTAAAATTAATCAACTCTGTTTACTAATTTATAATATTGAACAGGAGGCGATATCAGAATGGCAAAGCTAGACGAATATCGACAATATATTAAGAACTTGCTTCAACAACACGCTAGCACTGTTTGGGATAATCGCATTCAAGCACAGACAATTTTTGATCCAGATCAGGATCATTATCAATTAGTTTATGTAGGTTGGCGTGATCAAGACCGCATATATGGGCCTGTTCTCCATCTAGATATTATTGACGATAAAATCTGGATTCAGCAAGATGGAACAGAGGTAGGAATTGCTAATGAATTGGTTGAATTAGGTGTCCCAAAAGAAGATATTGTTTTAGGTTTTCAGTTACCATCTGTGCGTAAATATACAGATTTTGCTGTTAGTTAATTGAATTTATTAAAAATAGCGATCGCTCTCTGATCTGCGGTTTGTTCAATCTTCTGGAGGATGCCAACCCGCAAGTACCCAATAACTACGAACTTCCAGTGCATCTGGATCATCACTCAAATGTAGAACTACAACAGTTGCTCTACCAGTCGCCGTTTTGCCAACAATACGTAGACCATCTTCACTCCAGCCAAAATGCTCTAACCAGACTTGAGTACGAGGGTTAAATAGCCTTACAGTTTCGCTCGTCTCTGGATCAACCCCTGTAGTTTTATCACTTTTGTAGCGATTACACAAGGGACAAGCTAGCCATAAGTTTGATTCATCATTGCTACCACCTTTAGAGATGGGAATAATGTGTTCAATTTCCAAACGTGCCATTACCAAACGCTGAGGACTTAAACAATAGCCACAACGGTTTTGAGCATCTGTGCGGACACGACGTTCTATTTCTACAGAAATATAAAAGCGGGCCATTGCTGTTAATTGAGGGCTGGTTTCAAGCCGCGTTCAACAGCCACTTTTAAGGCTCTTGCTTTACTTACTAAGCCACGTCGGTAGACCTGCATGAGTTCATCTAGTTGACGAACTTCTGCATCATTAAGCTGTCCCTCGCGGTGACGCGCTAACAATTCACTGAAAACTTCTTGTTGCTGACCTTCCATCTGCATATCGCACATAGCCAAAACCTGATCATCCGGTAATGACTCCATAGGTAGTTCGGTAATAGCGCGGTCAATCCATTCTAGTAATACATCTTCAAGTCGCCGATGTGTGAAAGCTGCGATTTCCTTTGCTTTTTGTGCCAGTGTTTCAGGGAGTTGAAGGGTGACAATTTCAGTCATTTTCTACCAGATTGCCTTTTACTTATGATTGTATCTGCGATCGCTCTCTTGTTTTGCTTCCCACCCTCTAGTTGAAAAAGTGCGATCGCCTGAAGTAAAAAAATATCCCTGCCTCAATAAAATTTATTGTAATAATGAGATTTACAAGTCAAAATAATCAATCTTCTTCAATTTCATAAGTTTGTGGTTCAAATACAATTTTTTCATGTTCATCTAAATTAACAAAAATTAAGTTACCTTTTTCTACATTTTCTAAAGCTTTGATTAGATGTTTCTTGTTAGTTTCTGATTTCAGAAGATAGGTAGTTTCGTCTTCTTCAAATGGTGGTTCAATTAGCATAATGACTTGTACTACAGTTTTCGCATCTTTATCATCATATTGTAACTGTATCGAGTGAGATGAATTTGTGCGATCGCTTGTTTTTCTTCCTTGGGATACTTAGTGTTTTGGCGGTTTGTCAAAAAAGCTCAAGGTGCGTTACCCATCGCTAACGCACCCTGCAAAATTTTTAATTATTGTAGCAGCTAATAAACTCTCTCAAAATCCAACCCCAAATCCTGTATTCACCATTGTAATGCTCCTCGATCACTTTAGTCCTTATGTGGTTTTTGGTTAAAACTGGGATTTTTAAATAATTATGGGACACTCATAACTGGATAATTAAGCTGTGTTAGGGTGTGAGAAATGATTCCAGAATTTGACGAAAGTGGTATTTTACCATCAGGGGTGCATTGGGCAGAATGGTCAGAATTTCAAGAAATATTTGGTACAAGTTTGACTAGACAGCGCATGATAGACGGTCTGGAACTGGCAATGACGCAACTAAAAGCAGCTGGCTGTATAACTATTTATATTGATGGTAGTTTCGTCACCAGTAAACAAAAACCAGGAGACTTCGATGCCTGTTGGGAGGACAATGGAGTTGATATAAATTACCTAGAATCTATTGCTCCTACTTTATTTAATTTTGCGCTGCGGCGTGCCGAACAAAAAATTAAGTACAAGGGTGAAATCTTTCCCTCAAATTATCCAGCTAATGATTCTGGTACAGCCTACATAGATTTTTTTCAATTTGATACCAGAACGAATACGCGCAAAGGAATTATTGCTATAGATTTACAAAGGTGGAAACCATGATGATCAAAAACGAGCAACAATATCAACATTCCTTAGATTGGTTGCAACGCTTTGAACAGTCTATAGTGTCATTGGATAGCAATGAACACTTGAAAGCAGAAGCAGAGCGATGGAAGCTTCACCGAGACTCATATCAAAGTCAAGTTGACGAGCTAAAATCAGAAATCACAGAATACGAAAGACTTATTAATTGCGACATCAGCAAACCTTTAAAAATTAAAGTTGATTCTTTAAATAAGCTGCCAAATGCTTTAATTAAAGCTCGGATAGCAGCCCAAATTAGTCAGCAAGAACTTGCTGATATATTAGGAATTGATGAACAAAGAGTGAAAGAATATGAGGATACAGATTATCAATGTGCCAGTTTTGTAGAAATTCTCGAAGTCAGCACCGCTTTGGGTGTTGAATTTGAAATTGCAACTGTGCAAGTAGATTTTGCAGAAATAGAAGCAGTTAAAAAAAGCGTGGACAAATGGCGCAAAAAAAAACTGAATATTAAAACTAAAGCTTCAAAAGATTACTAATTTTTTGGGACGGAGCAACTTACCATCGTTCCAATAAAATCAAAGCTTTTTTGGAATCTCTAAATAGAGATTTACCACAAGAACATAGGATTACTATATCTGCGATCGCTTGCTTTTCTTTGTTAGCGTGGGCGGTTCGTGAAAAAGAGCGATCGCTTCGCTATTAGAGAGAATAGAACTCAAATTGGGAACACTGAGTAAAGGGTAGGTATTAGCTTGCTAAGGTTTAGTAATTAGGAGAAAACTGGGAATTTAATGAATTACACTAATTTTAAACAAGTTTATTTTTATTTTTATATAACTATTTATAATGTAAAGTGTGTAATTACTGAAATCAAAGAACATGATTACTTTTTAGCAGGCTAAATTAAGGGTTTTCTCTCAGGTAAATATTTTGAAAATATAAGATTATAAATAAGTTTTATATAGTAGACCAATGTCTTCTCCTCAAAAGAAAATAAGAATAATAGCAGTAAGTGATTCAATGCTTGACGGTCTTCCAAAAGACGTTAAAAATAATTTTATATTAATTGCGATATTATATATTATTATTTTTATGTTGGTATGGGCAGTGTCAGAACAATTATTAAAGTTCGTTGTTTTTCCATTATCAATTATTTTTGGGAGCAATTCTTTTTATGAGTGTCCTAGTTTATTTGAAATAACCAATGGTTCTCGTTTATGTATGCTCAAAAATTGGGTAAGTGAAAGTATCAAGATTATATCATTTTTAATCAGTTTTGTTTTTTTACTTACACCTATAAAACTATAGAAATTTTAGCTTTTGAAGCGTTAAAAGCTAAGTGACTATATAAAGTATAAAGTCACTCTTAATCCATCAATACTTAGAGATTAATTAAGTCAATATGAACAAAACAATTCGCATTTTTTTAGGCATTTTAGCCTTTACCTTTAGTTTATTATCAAGCATGGTAAACAAACTCTTTTTTGAAAAATCATCTGAACAAAAAGCTAAAGAGACAATTAGTTTATGATTCATCGACAAGTAATTCTTCTAGAGTCTCTTCGGTTAATCCTTTGGCTTGAGCATTTCTGCCGATTCTGTCAAAAACACTAAGTAAATCTGCATCTTTATTATTTGAAGAGGTTTTCTTTATTTCTTGAATAAGTTGTTCTTGATCTTGTGCGGGAAGTTGTAGGACAAGATTAAGAATTTGCTCGAAGGTTAGGGGTAGTTGATAGGTTTTTTGAGTCATGGTGAGTTCTGGAGTTAGGGAATAGAAACTTGTTAGCTTTTTTAATCAGGTTTGAGCAAGTTTTCTACTTTTAAATCACGATTCCTCTACACCTTGGCGAATTGCATTATCCAT
Organism: Nostoc sp.; assembly: GCF_036919575.1. Classification (GTDB taxonomy): domain Bacteria; phylum Cyanobacteriota; class Cyanobacteriia; order Cyanobacteriales; family Nostocaceae; genus Nostoc. The sequence continues at coordinate 27,975 of NZ_JBALBY010000117.1, forward strand.
ATCCTCAATAGTTTTAGGTTTTCCCTGATATTTTAAGCAACCTGCTACATCATCTAATTTAGTTACTGAAAAAAATTTACTAGGCTTTAATAAATCACCGATTTCTGGAATTGCTTCTGTTTTAACTCCAAGTTTTTTCATATTCTTCCAGATTTCTATAGGTGGGAATAGATTGGTTAGTAACCACAGAATAAAGAACATCTGGGTCTAAATCTGCGCCATTCTCCCAGTGAATTGTTCCCCATTCAGCGTTAATTTTAACAGTTTTAAAATAGTTTAAATCTTTTAAAGCTGCAAAAATTCCTGTAAATTCGATTAACTGGTTAACATCAACAATACCTTCTTTTCCGTCTTCAAACTTCAAATATAGTTGATAATTATCGTAAGGAATAACTTCTATAATGTTTTTAAGCATAATTCACTCTAATGGTTGAATTTGTTATAAGAGATTATTTTGTATCTCAAAATCCAACCCCAAATCCTGTATTCACCATTGTAATACTCCTCGATCACTTTTCTTTGTTAGCGTGGGCGGTTCGTTAATTAAAAAAAATAAAACTCGAGTATTTAATTTTTGAATACTAGTGATTGTCATTATCTAGTTTTCAGAATCAATATCTTCTTCATTTTTCATAGATTCGGCTTTTATTGGTTTTAGCCAATCTCTTCTAAATCTAGATAGAAGTCTTGCATTACTATAAGCCCAACTTAAAGGCAGTACAGTCTTGACCGCATATACATTTCCTTGCGTTTGAATCGGAAGTGCAACACTAGCTTCATCTTCATTACCTGAATCAAGAAAAAGTGGTAAAAGTATTTGCAATTGTCTTTGATTAGGGCGCCATTGGGGTAATGCTATCCTATTACTTTGTTCAGCTAATTCTTTAGCCCTTCTAATTGCATCATTTAATATACGTAACCTATAATTTCCTGGTAATTCCTGAAATTCTTGTGGAAATCGAGATATATTATCACGACTAATAATATGCTTTATTTGATTCTCATCAGCTATATCTAATTCCAAATCAGGATTATATACATAATTGGAAAAATCTTCTGAATTACTGAAATCAACATATCTTGCTAACTTAGGTAATACAGCAAATTTTCTAGTAAACTCTACTTGGCTACGGTCAAAAAAACCAAATAAATGCCATTTTATCAAGCGCTCATTATTCTTATAATTTTCGTGAACTTCAAATAAGCCAAATATAGGCTTGCTTAAATTTGTTGAAATTAATCCTGTGTTAAAACAGGCATATTTAGCAGTTTTTTCATCACCAGTATCGTAAATTACTTTATTTTCTTCATCAACACGTTTAAACGTGTAATTTAAGTAATTTCTTAATATTGGATAGTTTGTTTCAAATGTTCCAATTATATTATTAACTGTTGAGCCAGTAATATCTTCATATTGCCAATTTTCTTCTTCTGCCTTTTGCGCTAACATGTCTAGTTTCTCTTCAAAAGCTTGGTTATGCAAAAATGCAAATTTCTCTAATTTCCTTCCAGCTTGTGTCATATTATTTCAGAAGCGCTACCATAAGTCATGACTGTGTTAGATCACTATATAACTTTACAATCTTAAAAAAGATGGGTGTAATTACGCAATTATTCCTAAGAATTATCATTAATTCATTAAAAAAAGGCGAACTTTAAAGTGTTCGCCTCCACTTGTATGATGTTATGCTGTTGCTCAATCCAAACCAAAATTTAAATTTTCGCTTCTTCTCTCACCAACTTATCCCAACCCAAGTCTTTCAAATTATTATTTCGACGTAGCGGACGAGTCACCAACTCTAACATGTCACGCGCATTCGTAAAGCCGTGAATTTGAGCAAAAGTGAACTCCACAGACCACTTAGTATTAATACCGCGTGCTTCCAGTGGGTTAGCGTGAGCCATACCAGTAATTACCAAGTCTGGTTTCAACTCATAAATTCGCTGAAGTTGATTGTAATTATCCGGCTTCTCCACAATCCTTGGCAGAGGTGAATTCATTTCCTGGCAAGTTTTCTCCAGCAATGCCAACTCAGCAGCTTGATAGCGCTTATCCATGTAGGGAATACCGATTTCGTGAACCGTCATCCCACACCGGATTAAAAATCGTGCTTGGGAAACTTCCAGCAAGTTATCACCCATGAAGAATACAGACTTACCGCGAATCAGTTTTACATAATCTTCCAAACCTGCCCAAATTTGTGCTTCCCGTTCATCCAAACCCTTGGGAGTAATACCGAACACCGAGCAGATTTTCTCAATCCAAGCGCGGGTGCCATCGGGGCCAATGGGGAAGGGTGCGCCAATGAGTTTACACTTGCGGCGGCGCATTAAGGTGGTAGCTGTGCGGCTGAGGAAAGGGTTGACACCAGCGACATAATACCCTTCTTCCAGTACTGGCAATTCTGTGAAGCGCTTCGCGGGTAGCCAGCCGGAAACTTTGATGCCTTGTTTCTTCAGTTCCAAGGTTAACTGAGTAACTACGGGGTCGGGAAGGGAGCCAAAGAGAACCAGTGGTGTGTGATCCACGTACTCAGATTCATCTTGGGCGACATCTTCTTTCTTCTTACCGAAGTTGAGCAATTTTGCGATCGCATTACGTTCATTTTTCTCTGTTTCCGCCACAGGAGCCTTATCAGGGCAACGGTTAGCCATAGCAGCTAATACGGTGTCTTCTCCTTGGGTGAAGGCGTAATCTAGACCATTTGCACGCGCTACAACGATGGGAATCCCGATTTCGGATTCTAATTTCGGTGCCAAGCCTTCCAAATCAGTTTTAATAATTTCGGTAGTGCAAGTGCCAATCCAGACAATTACACTCGGATTGCGATCGCGTTTAATCTGCAAGCACAACCGCTTTAACTCTTCATAATCATTCAGCTGTGCCGAAATATCGCCCTCTTCCAACTCAGCCATTGCATAGCGAGGTTCAGCAAAAATCATCACTCCCATCGCGTTTTGCAAGAAGTAGCCACAAGTTTTTGTCCCAATCACCAAAAAGAAGCTATCTTCAATTTTTTGGTATAACCACGCCACGCAGCTAATTGGGCAAAAGGTATGGTAATTCCCAGTTTCACATTCAAAGTTTAAAGCTTCTGGTTGTTGAGCGACAGTCATATTCGTTTATTCTCCCCTTGATTTTCAAATTAGGAGTAATTAAGTTATGAGTTATGAGTTAAACCTCGTACATTTTGAAACCTGGAGTAGTGCGGGCATCTTGCCCGCTAGTACCGACAGGGAGCAAGATGCTCCCACTACTTTTAAAAACTATGGTTCTCAAGATAGATGTGGTTTATGAGTTTTTTTACTAACTCCTAACTCCTAACTTTTTTTAACTCCTAACTTAGTAATTAAGCGTTGGGGAAGAGACGGGCAATTTCTGATTCATCAAAAACGCCTGCTGGCAGTTCTTCCCCTAAAAAATCGTTACTTTCTTCAGCCTTTTCCTTTTGCAAAGCTGTTTGATCGCCCCAGACATCCGATAACACGTCTTTAAACGCATTCTCATCTAGTGGACTATCCTCAAGCACCTCGTCGTCATCCAGGTTTACTTCGATTGCATCTGTTGCATCGAAGGCAATTTCCCCAAACTCATCCCCTTCTAAACTAGGGATTTCGAGAGACTCATCTTTTGAGTCGTCTACGTTGGATAAGGAAATATCGCCAAAGGCATTTTCGGTTTCCTCCAACTCGCCGATCCCCAGGCTTTGCTCATCAGAATCCACAATTGGGAACTCTTCAACTGCCGCCACCAACCCAAACCCATTTGTATGAGAATGTGTCAATGTTTCGTCTTCAGGCTTTTCGTCAATGACATCTGCTGAATCATCTCCGTATTTTTCCTCTTCTGGGTTGATGGCAAAGCGATTACCGAGAGCGAAATCTGGGTCAAAATGCAAATCCAGCACCTCAATCAGCGTATCGGCGTCAGGATTAAGTTTGGCAAAGGGCAACATTAACTGCGCTAGCTTTGGCTCTAGGGCGTTAACTACTCCCAGGATGAGGTAAGAAGGTGGTCGCTTCCCGCCATCAGGGGTGTACACTGATTCTACTTGCATGTGCAGGGTAATCCAGTCCCGGTTGTTCTGGAAAAATTGCAACCATTTTTGCTTTAATGAATCCGTAAAGCTGTGAAAGAAAGCCATATTATTGTCCCCCATCCTGAGAACTTGGTGATTTATACAATCATCAAGTCTAGTTCCTCTTCTGAATTAGGAACCTGGGGTTTACCCGGATTTAAATAAAAATCAGACAACAAAGAGAACAATTCCCGATCTGGTGTGTCGTTAGGTACAACACCTTCGGGACGCGCCAGAATTTGATCGGCGATGTTGAGATAGTAATCGCAAACGTAGTCTAGGGAAGGATCTTGCTCTGCCATCTCAAACAAAGTCTTCCCTTTCACACGGGAAACACGGATATCTTCAATCAAAGGCAAAACTTCTAGAACTGGCATGGGCACTGCTTCTATATATTTTTCAATCAAGTCGCGTTTGGAGGTGCGGTTGCCAATTAACCCAGCTAGACGTAGTGGGTGAGTTCGGGCTTTTTCGCGGACTGAAGCAGCAATTCGGTTAGCAGCAAACAAAGCATCAAAGCCGTTGTCTGTAACGATCAGGCAGTAATCTGCATAGTTGAGTGGTGCTGCAAAACCACCGCAAACCACGTCACCCAGAACATCGAAAAGAATTATATCGTATTCATCAAAGGCGTTGAGTTCCTTAAGTAATTTTACGGTCTCACCGACTACGTAGCCGCCGCACCCAGCACCCGCAGGTGGGCCACCAGCTTCTACGCAATCAACACCGCCGTAGCCTTTGTAAATCACATCTTCCGGCCAGACATCTTCGTAGTGATAGTCCTTTTCTTGGAGGGTGTCGATAATTGTGGGAATCAAAAACCCAGTCAGGGTAAAGGTGCTGTCATGTTTGGGGTCGCAGCCAATTTGCAGCACTTTCTTGCCACGTTTAGCTAGGGCGACGGATATATTACAGCTAGTCGTGGATTTACCGATACCACCTTTTCCGTAGACTGCTAGTTTCACTGTTGTTTGCCTCTTATAGCTTTTTGTCAAACTTGTGGCTCAAACATTTGCCTTCACCTTTCCTGAGATGGCGATGCGTGAGGTCTGTTGATGTAATTATTGGGCAAATTGCATAGAAAAGAAAGTGGCTCTTAATCTGTAAATCGGTCTAATCTGATGAATTAGAGCCTAATTATGTGTATTTATGGTTTTATCAAGCTAAAAGACTTTAATAACTCTACAAATAGTAAATAAAAAGTTTTTATTACTTATTTTTATAAAAATAGTTACAAAAGACAAAAAGCTGTAATTGGGTTTTTGGAATGGTTTTCATAGAATTAGCTGATGGTTGTACAACGTGTTTTCATGGCATTGGGGCGCAGGGTCAAGGGTAAAGAGAGTTATATGCAGCGCGATGCTGGAAATAGTACTGCAATTTGCGATCGCGTAGCTCACCGTTCGCGTAGCGTCTCGTAGAGAAGGTATCGCAGATAAATTGGTAGTTTTCAGTCGGTAGCTAACACCCTTTAATTGCTGCTTGAGAGTAAGTTAGGGTGATTTTGTAAAAAATTATTAAATTACTAAATCAAGAGGCTCTGCCTCTTGATGGGCATTCCCAGTCAGAGACTGGGAACGAGGCAAGGCAATTAGGATGCGTTACCTTCAAGTTCCTCGATTTCCTGTAATGTTTGCCAGCCAGCTTGCCACTGGGAGTTATCTTGTAATAATTTGGCATTTATCCAGAAACGGACTTTCGGATCACAAGCAGCAACCATTTCGGCGTAAACCCACTTAGCCTGATTTTTTCGATTGACAACTTGGAAGTGGCGCCAGCCATCAACTTTTTGCTGTGCCGTCCACTTAGAACCAACTAGGTAAGGAAATTTTTGTTTTTTTGTCATTTGTCATTTGTCATTTGTCATTTGTCATTTGTCATTTGTCATTTGTCATTTGTTATTGCTTAATTTCTCCCTCATCTCCCTCATCCCCCTCATCCCCCTCATCTCCCTCATCTCCCTCATCTCCCCCTACTCCCCACTCCCCAGCTAAGATGTCACTAAATCACCATTACGGGTAAACTTCTGACAATCCAACTCACTATCTTGCTGGACACATAGCGAAAACCATCTGATATGGCTCCAGCAGGTGTTGATGTTGTTGGTAATTTTGCGCTTTTTCTTGGAAAGTCGTTGTCTTACAACTTCGTTAGGGCAAAGAATTTCTAACGTGCCCGTACCATCTTCGTAATTGACGATGCGAAATAGACAGTCTTGCAACATCGCACGGCTGCTGCTGTCGAAGAATCGCTTAAACCTCTGGGTAGAGTCGATGCCCGGTATTGTCCGGGGCACCTCTCTGTTAAATCTGGGCGTGCGGCTTTCACCGCACCCAGCTTCCGATGTTCTCAGCTTGCGCTTTTGCTCATGTGTTTGTAATCGTGGCAACTCTCGTGAATTGCTTCCAGATTATTTTTCTTCCAGTTGGCGTGATTTTCATCGATGTGATGCAGATGAATCCGTTCTTCATCGATGAATTTTAAACCGCAGGAGGCACATCTATGGTTTTGCTTCTTAAGAGCTTTAGAGGTTTCGCCGTCATGGAGCTTACTTTTGCGCTCGCTCCAATAGGCTGTATTTCCGTCGTAAGGTGATTTAGTTCCCTTGACAGAAATGTGCTTGTTTTCGGAGTAGGAAACTGCTGGGAATGCCTTGTCTAGTAATTTCTTGCTAGAGTAGCTGTTTTGCTTGGTTTCCTTGTTGAATACCGTGTAAGCTCTCTTTTGAATGTGGTATAACGAGTTTCTAGACCCGTCCATCTTGCAGAACTTATGGTAATTTCTCCACCCTCTTACTACCGGGGCTAATTTCTCCGCCTTTGTGGTAGCACCATAATTCGAGTTGTTGACGATGTGTTTTACTTTCTTACGGAATGCTTTAAAGTTGTCCACTGAGGGAGTACTTTTGAACTTTCCGTTTTTCTGGACTTTGAAGTGCCAGCCGAGGAAATCAAACCCATCTGTCGCGGCGGTAACTTTGGTTTTCTTTTGGCTTACATTCATTCCGCGTTTGCGGAGGAACTCGCTGATTCTTTCAAGTATCTCTGTCGCGTCATCTTCGGGTCGGAGTATAATAACCATGTCGTCCGCGTAACGGACTGATGGCTCGGTGATATCACTGTCCGAGGTTTTATCAGTGATTCTGTTTCCTCGTTTGTAGTTGTAGTGGTATCTATGTATACTCTCAATCCCGTTGAGTGCAATGTTGGCTAGTAAAGGACTGACCACTCCTCCTTGAGGTGTACCCTGTTCGGGAAATTCTGGGTTTACTCCTGATTTTAAACATCGGAAGATTCCGAGTTTTAAGCCTTTGGGGGCAATGAGTTCGTCCATTATTGCTGAGTGGTTAATCAGGTCGTTGCATTTTTCGATATCGAGTTCAATTACTCGTTTTTCTATTCCATAGGACTTGGAGTTGAGGTTTGAAAAGATGTACTTTTGTGCATCATGGGCAGAGCGCCCAGTTCTAAACCCGTAGCTCCTAGCGTGGAAAGTGGCTTCGTGTGCTGGTTCTAATGCATATTTTGCGAGGCATTGCCAAGCTCTGTCCGCGATGGTGGGTATCTTAAGCATTCTGGTTGTCCCGTCCTTCTTAGGGATGGGGATTTCCCGTAAGCCTTGATGTTTCCAATTTCCACTGTTCATTTTCAGTAGTTCTTCAAGGTTGAAGCGTTCTTCAAATGAGAGGGATTTCTTACCATCAATACCAGCCGTCTTCTTACCAACATTTAGCTGAGATACTTGTCTTATTGCAAGAAATCGAGCCGAGGTGGTTTTAAGAATAAGCTTTTGGAGTGACCTAGCTTTCCGTTTGTCTCCAACAAGAACCGCTTTGTACACGCGCTTTTGAAGGCGGAATAGATTTCGGCGGAATTTCTTCCACGGTAGTGCTACCCAAGATTCACTAGTTTTGTAACTGTGTCTAATCATTTACTCTTCTCTAGTTAGTGTATTCTGAACACCTCAGACCAATTACGGTCTGTCCTACCCGAATTGTGGGGATTCCTCCTCTCGTCTGGGCTACTTGGGGTTCGACTGCCCCTAGACCCACAACTCGTTTTTATTCGTTCCCTCGGAGAGATTGATTGTTCCGTTAGATGTAGCCACTTCGACTGCTGGATTCCCTAGACTCTTGCCGATACTAAGCTCATGTTCGGCGGGAATTAGCTCCAGTGGGGTCAGGGGTTTTGTGTTGCGCCCTGCCGGAGGATTAAGTCGCTTTTCTAGGCTCTGTTTCATCGTGGGAACTCCCTGTTAGCGCCAGTGTAAACCCGCAACGGTCGTCTGATTGCGCCCTGTTCCCAGCTTCACTCTACAAGAACCGAGCTTGTTCGGTGTGGGCAGGTAAGGAGTCAATTCTGAGTCTGAATGGCAAGGCTTGCACTTGCATCAATCCGAGAGTTCAGCCTTTAATGTCAGTGATCTGCTGACGGACTGGATTAGTTATGTACGGACTGGATACCGTGATTCACTAATCAACGAATCGCACTAGCTTTTCCCCTTCAGTCATTTGGCTAATGGGTTTTATTTTTAATAAATCCTCATCCTCAAAGTCAAAGTCATCATCTTCAAAGTCGTAGGGGTCAATCATTTTCAGCATCCACTAGGCGACCTGGGATTATGGTAACTCTGTGTGGGGGCAGGAAGAGAATGGTGAGGGAAGGTAGAAGAATTTTAATACGTCATGCTTGGTATATGCATTTAAATTTATGCTTATGAAGGAGTAATTCTGTTTATGATCATGTCTCTATAGATATTGTTAAGACAGTTACCCATACATTCTAAGAAAAAAATAGTAAGCTTTAGCTTTCGGGGGTAAGCTGTTTTCAATGCGATTAAGTGTAGTTGACCTTATAAAATATCTACTTGATCATTTCACATCTTTTAAATATAACTTTACCTGCTCCAAATCTCTTTCTTGGGAATAATTTTGTTTAATAAGCATCTCTAGGATGTCATCAATATTAATCGAAAAAGCTTTGAGCGTTTCTTTGATAGCTACTTGTGAATTCATTGTACTTGTTTTATTTTTTAATCTGCTTTCTATAAAAAACTTATCAATTGTTAGTTAGCGAAAGCATACTGCTCTAAAAATCTTCTCACCAGTAGTGTCAGGAATAATTTGCATTAAAGGCCCGGTATCCCCATAGCTATGACTAAAAATGAGTTTACCTGTGCTGTCATGTTGAAAACCTTCTCTGAGCCGAACTTTCCGATTACGACAATCCATAGAAAAATAGGATGTTTTGAAAGTAACTTCATCGACACCGGATTCTTGCTTCACTAACTGCCAATACCACGCTATGGTTCCTCGTTTTTCATACGACTCGTTATCAATAAAAATACGAGTACCATCCGATGATTCGTTAACTAAAACCCAATCAGCAGCCAATGCAGTCGAAGGAAATGCTATTAAAGAAACAATTGCTAATCCTAGAATTCGTTTCATAAAACTGATATCTTAATTAAAAGTTTTGCATGGTTAAAATCTGATTTTTGCCTGCAAGAGTATAACTACCTTTTAGCAGGTTCATCAGATACCACATTCTATTTGTCTATTACCTATAACTGGTTCAGTAATTCTGCTAGACCTTTATCTGGTAAGACCCTTTAAGTAAAAACTAATTTATAAAGCAAGTATGAATTTTCTATTAAATATCCTATGTAAACAACCCAAGCCGTGTTTTCATCATTCACATTTGGATAGTGATAGTGTTAATTGCAAACAAGAATTGCGAAATGAATTACTGAATAGCCTGATGTTAGTAGGATTAACTTCCGAATTTATGATCTATCTTGCAATCTAATCTATACATACCCAGCTTCAGCAATAACCTTTCCAATTTCTTGAAGGCTTGCACCTGTTGCCAGCATCGCACGTATCAACAGTTCAATTGAAACTGAAGCATCACCATTCTCTGCCTTAGCAACACGCGGTTGACTTGAGTGAATTCTCTCGGCTAATTCAACTTGTGTCATTACTTTTTGTCGTCGTGCTTTTAAACTCCGGCTGAGTGCTAATTTGATTCCAATCAGAGCATTTTCTTCTGGCGTTAGTTCCAAAAATTCTGAAACTGTGCCAACCTTCCAACCCTTTGCTTCTAGACGTTCCTTTTTTAGTTGATCCATGACTAATCCTGTGTATCTATATCGTATTTACTCAATCGCTTTTGACAATTCTCAATCACTTGCTCAGGTGTTGTTCGTGTAGTTTTATTGAACACCTCGACAATCAAAATGGCATCGTCGTCAATTCGATAAATGATTCTCCAATTTTTGTCCACGTCTCGAATGCGTAACTCATGGCAATGCGCTCCAATACTTGGCATTGGTGGTGAGTGAGGCAATTCCAGGTTCTCACCTTGCTGCAAGCACCTCAACAGAAAACCTGCCTCAACACGAGCTTCTTGACTAAAAGGTGGAGTTTTAACCTCGCCGCGTAGCCAAACCAAAGGTTTATCATCGTTATCCATACCATTTTATATCATATCTGATATACTCTAGTTGTCGCCAGCAGCCCAACAAGTAGCTACACCGACCGTAGAGCATCCGTGAGAGGTTAAGACAAAATCATTTTTGTCATTTAATTCGTTATGAAGCGATCGCAATCCAATCAGGTCATTTTCTTCTCGGCAGTATCAATTATCGCCATCCGGTGAGTTCAAACGTTGGGTGGTGTAGAGTTGTAATTTGAGGCAAAGGATTCCAAACTCCAAGCATGACTACAGTAGCAATCTTGCCAATCTTTGATGCTGATGGTGAAAAAACTTATCGCGCCATTGCAGGGGATAAGCACTCTGTTGGCAAAACTGCGGGGCAAGCCCTAGATGCGTTAACTACTCAATTGGGTGAAACGGAGTTCAGCGCACTGCTTGTCATTCAAAATTTTAGCCCTGACCCATTTTTCAGCGCTAAACAACAAGAACGGTTATCGGAATTGATGAGTTTGTGGCGGTTAGGATGAGATCATGGGCAAGCATTGCCACCAGAGCTACAAGCAGATCTGGATACTTTGGTTGAGGCAGAATTAAAAGCAGCAACAGCCAGAACAGCTGCATTGATACAGCAAGAGAGTTTTTGAATCGGTATTAAACCTCGTCCATTTTGAAACCTGGAGTAGTGCGGGCATCTTGCCCGCTACTACGAGCAGGGAGCAAGATGCTCCCACTACTTTTAAAAACTATGGTTCTCAAAATAGATGTGGTTTATACTGCGATCGCACAACGAGCCAAACCCCCAAAGTTCGTTAAAATCCTTGATTTTGTATTAGTCCATGAAGGTGGACTTCGTTTGTGTAGTAGCGAATTCTATTCGCCCAATATTTTTCAAACATCCTCTAAGCTCGCATTTGCTATAACGGCGATCGCATTTGCTATAACGGCGATCGCATTTGCTATAACGGCGACCACATTTGCTATATCGGCGGTCGCATTTGCTATATCGGCGATCGCATTTGCTATAACGGCGACCACATTTGCTATAACGGCGACCTCATTTGCTATAACGGCGACCTCATTTGCTATAACGGCGATCGCATTTGCTATAACGGCGACCTCATTTGCTATAACGGCGATCGCATTTGCTATAACGGCGATGCCTATAAGAAATGGGGACTAGGGGAAAATACCACTTTTACAAGACGTGAACACCGATCTAGGCGATCGCTCTCCTGTTCTTACAATGTCTATTGAAAGCAGAAATTTTCTTTACTTGGGGTTCTGGTAGTACATTAGTGTCAACTTAGAGCCAGGGCGAATAGAATTCGCGGCTATACAAACGAAGTCCACCTTCGTGGACTAAGAGAGAATAAAGCTTTTTGTAACCCACGGAGGTGGGTTTTGCCTGTGTAGACGCGGTTTACAACCGCCCTTTTAACTGAAAAAGCCTATGCAACCTACTAATCCTGACCAATTTACAGAAAAAGCCTGGGAAGCGATCGCTCATACCCCCGATATTGTTAAGCAATATCAACAACAGCAGATAGAAAGTGAACATCTGATGAAAGCACTGCTAGAACAAGATGGTCTAGCAACTGCGATTTTCACCAAGGCGGGTGTTAACCTTCAAAAACTGCGCGATCGCACTGAACAATTTTTACAACGTCAGCCGAAAGTATCTGGTAGCAGCAGTTCTGTCTATTTAGGACGCAGCTTGGATACACTTCTAGATCGAGCAGACGGATATCGCAAAGAGTTTCAAGATGAATATATTTCAATTGAACACTTATTGCTGGCTTACGCTAAAGATGACCGCTTTGGCAAAGGTTTATTCCAAGAATTCGGTTTAGACGAAAGCAAACTAAAAGATATTATTAAACAAATTCGGGGGAGCCAAAAAGTGACCGACCAAAATCCAGAAGGCAAATACGAAGCACTGGAAAAATACGGGCGCGACCTCACCGAAGCCGCCCGTAAAGGTCAACTTGACCCAGTGATTGGGCGGGATGATGAGATTCGCCGCACTATCCAAATTTTGTCACGCCGCACCAAAAATAACCCTGTGTTAATTGGTGAACCTGGTGTTGGTAAAACTGCGATCGCTGAAGGATTAGCACAGCGCATTATTGCAGGTGATGTACCTCAATCTCTCAAAGACCGCAAGCTAATCGCTTTAGATATGGGTGCTTTGATTGCAGGGGCAAAATTTCGGGGTGAATTTGAAGAACGTCTGAAAGCGGTATTAAAAGAAGTTACCGAATCTGGCGGTAAGATTGTTTTATTTATTGATGAAATTCACACCGTTGTCGGCGCTGGTGCAACCCAAGGCGCGATGGATGCGGGTAACTTGTTAAAACCGATGTTGGCGCGGGGCGAATTACGCTGCATTGGGGCGACAACTTTGGATGAATACCGCAAATATATCGAAAAAGATGCCGCACTGGAAAGACGCTTCCAGCAAGTTTATGTGGATCAACCCAGTGTGGAAGATAGTATTTCGATTTTGCGCGGGTTGAGAGAACGTTATGAAAACCACCACGGGGTAAAGATTTCTGATAGTGCTTTAGTTGCAGCAGCTATATTGTCGAGTCGTTATATTAGCGATCGCTTCCTCCCAGATAAAGCAATTGATTTGGTAGACGAAGCCGCAGCTAGATTAAAAATGGAGATTACCTCCAAACCAGAAGAACTCGACGAAATTGATCGCAAGATTCTGCAATTGGAAATGGAGAAGCTATCACTACAAAAAGAAAGTGATGCAGCTTCTCGTGAACGTCTAGAAAGACTGGAAAAAGAAATTGCCGATCTCAAAGAAGAACAAAGAACACTGAATACTCAATGGCAGTCTGAAAAAGATATCATTGACAAAATTCAGTCCGTTAAAAAAGAGATTGAACAGGCTAACTTAGAGATTCAGCAAGCAGAACGCGACTACGATCTTAACCGCGCTGCCGAGTTGAAATACGGCACTTTAACCAGTTTGCATCGTCAATTGGAAGCAGTAGAAGCTGAATTGGCAAGCACTCAAAGAAGTGGTAAATCACTATTACGGGAAGAAGTCACAGAAGCTGATATTGCTGAAATTATTTCTAAATGGACAGGGATTCCCATTAGCAAATTAGTGGAATCGGAGAAAGAGAAACTGCTGCATTTAGAAGATGAACTACACGGTCGCGTGATTGGACAAGAAGAAGCAGTCACAGCTGTAGCGGATGCAATTCAGCGATCGCGCGCTGGATTGGCTGATCCGAATCGTCCCATTGCTAGCTTTATTTTCCTTGGGCCGACGGGTGTGGGTAAAACTGAATTGGCGAAAGCGCTGGCGGCGTATATGTTCGATAGCGAAGATGCGCTGGTGCGAATCGATATGTCGGAGTATATGGAGAAACACGCCGTCTCCAGGCTGATTGGTGCGCCTCCAGGATACGTGGGTTATGAAGAAGGCGGACAACTTACAGAAGCGATTCGTCGCCGTCCTTACTCAGTGATTCTCTTTGATGAAATCGAGAAAGCACACCCCGATGTATTTAATATCTTCTTGCAAATTCTTGATGATGGTCGCGTCACTGATGCCCAAGGTCATAAGGTGGACTTCAAGAACGCTATTATCATCATGACCAGCAACATCGGTTCACAGTATATTCTCGATGTCGCTGGAGATAACGCCCACTACGACGAAATGCGCCGTCGAGTCATGGAGGCGATGCGAAATAGCTTCCGTCCAGAGTTCCTGAACCGAGTTGACGAAATCATCATCTTCCACGGTTTAGATAAGAAGGAATTGCGGCAAATTGTGCTATTGCAAGTGGAGAGATTGCGGAAAAGACTTAGCGATCGCAAAATATCCCTCAAACTCTCAGATATTGCACTTGACTTTTTAGCAGAAGTAGGGTATGACCCCGTATATGGGGCGCGTCCACTGAAGCGAGCGATTCAGCGAGAGTTAGAAACTCAAATTGCTAAACACATCTTGCGCGGCGAATTCAACGACGGCGACACTATTTTTGTAGATGTGCAGAATGAAAGGTTATCGTTTAGTCGCTTACCTGTTGAGGTGTTTAGTAGCTAATTGAAGATAATCTCACGCCAAGAAGCAAAATCAACTAATACCAATTTTTTATGAAGCTGCATAGAATTCGATCCCCCCTAGCCCCCCTTAAAAAGGGGGGAACCGGAAAAACATCTATCAAAGTCCCCCTTTTTAAGGGGGATTTAGAGGGATCAAGATATGTGCAACTTCACATTAAATTGGTATAAGAACGTCTTGGCGTTTTTTTGTGAAACATTCGTGGCGTAATAATTACGAATTACGAATTACGAATTATTTTGACTCTTACAAAGCACTTGTCGCATTTTACGCATATTTGTAGGTAACTCAAAGTTCATTGCTTGTTGAATGAAAATAGATGGAATTGGAATCAGAGGTGTAGCTTGCACAGTATAAGCTAGCATTGTGCCATTACCGCAATCTTTGAGTTCTAAATTGGCGTTAAAGTCCTCAAAAGTCCCTTTTACCATGCGAAATTGGATTTGCTGCCCCAGCACTTCTATAACGTTGAGATAAATTTCAACTTGAGCCGTGAAAAAGATAAAGGCTTTTTGTGCTACTTGATACAGATGTTTGGTATCGTCCTTATACAAAACTTCGCTTTTGATGATGTCAGGAAAATATTGTACCCACCGAGGGTAATCAGTTAATTGTTGCCAGACTTGCGATCGCACCATCGGCAAATACATCCAGGCTGTGACAGCGCCACCCCACATCTTGTGCGATCGCGTTTCTACCAAAATTTCACCCTCTACCAGCAACTTTTGCTTGTCTTGATTCCAAGCCATATCTGAACCTGCAATAATTGAGTCTGATATATAAGACGCAGACATAAGACTTAAGTTACTCCTCAACTCATCCACCTAAATGGAGTTAAAACTACAAGCTATAAAACTTGATTTAGATCCAACCCATTAAATTTTAGTTCCAGTCTAATACTTATTCTGGAAACTGTGATTTTTTGGTAATTATTTCAGACAGTTTACGATCAAAGCTGTATTTCTTAACACAATTAACACAATCAAGACTTAAGTCAGTTTAATCAAAGCAATATCTGTAGATGAAAAACTGCATTGTTAACAGCTAGAATTGCACAAACGGGATCTAATATCAAGCACTTACCCCAACGTTTGAATAGCATTTCTCGATTTTCATGTGTTATTTATGATGAAACCGTAATTTCATCGTAACTTCATATCTTATTGTCAATATCAAATGTAATGTCTGTTGAGTTGAGAGGAAAAGTAGGTGAGTCAATCTTCTTTAAATCGTAGATTAATCCAGATTTTTGGTATCCTTCTCGGCATTAGCGTTGCCGTCTGGGTACTGAGAGGCTTTGGTATTCTCACTTTTATTCCAGGTGGAATTATTTGGCTATTGCTACTTGGGGCGATCGCGATCGCGATTATCAGTTACGCCCAAAGGAGATGGTGGCGTTTTTAATCTGATTTATAAAGGAGTCATTAGTCATTGGTCATTAGTCATTGGTCATTGGTCATTGGTCATTAGTCTAAGATACAAGAGTTTTTGGTACATACTTCGCCCCTGGCGATGCCCTGAGCGTGGCCGTTGGGTGGGCGAAAAAAACTAATGATTAGGACTAATTCAAACCACGTTAAAGAGTCGGCGTGGTAACTCAAGGACTAATGACTCTCGCGTTGCGGTTTAATTTGATAATTTTCATGCCGTAGTCTCGTTTAAGAATTGTAGCGTGCCTATTTTGACTCACTACCAAAAGTATTTAATAGTAAAGCAATGCCAATAATTTACTAGGGGAAAGGAGCATGGCAAAGTATATATGTACTGTTTGCGCCTATGAATATGACCCAGAAGTAGGCGATCCAGATAGCGGCATCGCACCGGGAACAGCTTTTGAAAATATACCAGATGATTGGGTATGCGCCGTTTGCGGTGCTACAAAAGACCAATTTGAACTAGTTGAAGAGTGAAGATAACGGCTAGCCTAGTAAAGTACGTGCTATTGAGAAATTTTAGAATTTGCTACCGTTACAAATTGTAGTTATTGGGGGTGGGGCAGCAGGATTTTTTGGCGCGATCGCTTGTGCTAGAGTCAATCCTGATGCCGAAGTTACTTTACTCGAAGCCAGTCGCCAACCCCTAGCAAAAGTGCTAATTTCTGGTGGCGGACGCTGCAATGTTACTCATGCTTGCTTTGACTCTGAGGAGTTAGTGCAAAATTACCCCAGAGGTGCAAAAGCTTTGCGGGGTGCTTTGACTCGGTTTGGGCCTCAAGATACAGTAGCTTGGTTTGCTGCTGGTGGAGTCTATCTCAAAACTGAAGCTGATGGCCGGATGTTTCCTGTCACCAATAGTTCAGAAACCATTGTGGAATGTCTGATTAAAGCCGTGGCGACATCTGGGGTAAAACTCCGTATCGGTACACATGTAACTTCAGTGAGAACCGCAGCAGATGGGGGGTTTGAAATTCTTCTGAAGTCGGGAGAGACAATTAAATGCGATCGCTTACTTCTGGCAACCGGCAGCAGCCCTGTGGGTTATAAAATTGTCCGAGAGTTAGGTCATCAAATTGAACCGCCAGTACCCTCGTTATTTACCTTCAATATTCTCGATCAAAAGCTGAGGGAATTAGCTGGAGTTAGCGTTAACCCTGCCCAATTGCGGTTATCTGCGGGTGGAAAATCGCAATTACAACAAACTGGGCCATTGCTAATTACCCATTGGGGTTTGAGTGGACCCGCCGTTTTGAAGCTTTCTGCTTGGGGTGCGAGAGTTCTGCACGAAAGCCGCTATCAAGCCAGATTATTGATTAATTGGCTGCCTGATTTGCACCAAGAACAAGTGCGAGAAAAAGTTTTAGCAGTTAAAGATGAATGGGGAAAGAAAGCGATCGCATTGCATCGCGGCGTTGATCTACCGCATCGTCTCTGGCAATATATCATTGCTCGTGCAGGCATTACCACAGAAGACCGTTGGGCAGAAATATCTAGTAAAACCTTAAATCAACTGGTGCAAGAACTTACTCAGGGACAATATTTAATCAACGGCAAAGGAGCCTTCAAAGAAGAATTTGTTACCTGTGGCGGCATCAACCTCAAAGAAGTCAACTTCA
Source organism: Nostoc sp. (assembly GCF_036919575.1). Classification (GTDB taxonomy): domain Bacteria; phylum Cyanobacteriota; class Cyanobacteriia; order Cyanobacteriales; family Nostocaceae; genus Nostoc. The sequence continues at coordinate 45,630 of NZ_JBALBY010000117.1, forward strand.
AGACAATGGAAAGTAGATTAATTCCCGGTCTTTATTTTGCCGGAGAAATCTTAGATATTGATGGCATCACCGGTGGGTTTAACTTCCAAAGTGCTTGGACAACCGGGTATTTAGCAGGAGTGGCAATGGCGAGTAGCGATTAGTGCCACCACAGAGATTATGAGAGTTTAAGAGAGTTCGTAGTAAGCACTAAAGTCCTTACTATGAACTTATCAAAATTAATGTATCAGACTACTATAACCGTTATCGTTAAAATTTCTTATCAAAAAGATAACTTTGAAAGTTTATCTTACTCCTTTCCTTATCCAATGTTCAGCATCTTTTACATATACCTCTATCCAATCCATAACACATGTGTGTATTTCTTCGATTGTACCATTTTCATGTAGCATATAAACAGAACAATCATCTTGTCCATCGGCAATAATAAAACATGGGTCTCCATTTCTAGCAACGATACAGAAGGCATTTTCAGCTAAGATAGTACATTCTTCTCCCTCAGCAATTGACTCAAGAATAGTCTCTCGCTGCCACTCATTCATTTTGATAAGTTGGTGGAAGTAAAACTCAAATTCCGATCTGCTAACAAGCTTTCCGGCACTATGCCCAAGTAAGCCTAAGATTTCCCTATAAGTCCTTGGCAAAACTCCATATTTACTCTCAATGTATGCAATTTCCTCTAAGGTACATCCTTGTAGCTCTTGCTCATTTTTTACTATTCCACTAGTAAACAAGCGCTCTCTTAATTCTTGTATATTATTAATCATTTCAAAACCTCGAACTTTCTGGAGGATGAATCATCTCTATCTTAATTAGGGATTTCCAACAAATAAATTATCCAATCCACAAGAAGTAGTTGAGTATTTTGTATTTGGAAGTCCCTTAATTAACCTCTTGCAAAAGTCAAACACCCGTCCAAAAATAAATTTTTGGGCTAATAGCTCAAGTCGTTTTCAACCGACTAATAACACTAGTTTTAGTCCGTTGAAACGGACTTTTGCTATTAGCCAGGGACTTAAGTCCCTGGCGGTTCAAGTATTTTCGTAAGAGGTTTACTAATTATCTGACTAGCACAAAATGGCAAAAATAAAGCTACCATCCTTTGTAGATCAATTTTGAACACACCCAACAATGAAATTCAGCGAAATCCTCCGCCAATTTGGTGATGCCGCCACCAATCATAGCCTGACTAGCAACCCAGACCATGACCCAGAAATTACCGGGGTAGCAGCCATTGATGAAGCTACTAACGGCACTATCAGCTACGTAGAAGGTGCAAAATTTGGGTCTTTTATCGGCAAGACCAATGCTAGTGCTTTAATTTTGCCCCAAGACGAAAAATTACAGGTGCTTGCACACCAAAGCGGTATTGTCTGGATAGCGACCTCAGATCCGCGACTGTTGTTTGCCAAAGCGATCGCACTTTTTTACCAACCATATCGCCCCATCCCAGAAATTCATCCCACTGCTGTGATTCACTCCACCGCAAAAATTGGTAGTGATGTTTATATTGGCCCCCATGCTGTGATTCAACAAGGCGTAGAAATTGGCGATCGCGCAATCATTCATCCGAATGTGGTGATTTATCCAGATGCCAAAATCGGCGATCGCACCACCTTACACGCCAACTGTACCATCCACGAACGCACCCGCATCGGTGCAGATTGCGTCATTCACAGTGGTGCTGTCATCGGTGCAGAAGGCTTTGGTTTTGTTCCTACTCGGACTGGTTGGTTCAAAATGCAACAATCTGGCTATACAGTCTTAGAAGATAGCGTAGAAATAGGCTGCAATACCGCCATTGACCGCCCAGCCGTCGGAGAAACCCGCATCGGTCGCAGTACAGTAATAGATAATTTAGTGCAAATAGGTCACGGTTGCCAAATTGGTTCTGGTTGTGCGATCGCAGGTCAGGCTGGGATGGCGGGCGCTGTCAAACTTGGGAATCGGGTAATCCTAGCTGGGCAAGTCGGAATTGCCAATCAAGCGAAAATGGGTGATGGGGCGATCGCATCGGCTCAAACTGGCATTTTACACGATGTTGCACCAGGAGAAATTGTCTCTGGAACTCCAGCCATTCCTCATAAACTATATCTCAAAGTATGTGCTGTTTATGGCCGCTTGCCAGATATGTATCAATCGCTAAAACAATTGCAACGTAAATTTAAAAATAGCAATGATTGAAGAAGAATTCAGAAGTCAGAATTCAGGAATCAGAATCAATACTTCGGCAGAGCTACGTAACCATCAGTCGGGGATTGGGACCCGCACAACGGCCGCGCTACCTCGACTGCGCTCGGCACAAGTCTGTTACCACCACTGAATTAAACGCCGATTATTCATCCGCCAGCGATGCACTGAGCCGGTCGTTGTGTCGCACAGAATACGTTTCCTGTATTCTGACGACTGGCACCAATATTTCTGTTGGATAATTTCCGAAAATACTTTTCAGATCGATCGCTATTACCCAGAAGTGCAATCCAAACATTAAGGAGTTTGAGAAACTGAGAATGACTGACGAGACGATTGATTTGACAAACTGCGATCGCCAGTGGCTATCAACGGCAGGTTACAAAGCCCCTTGACTCAGAAGAGTTAGTTCAAGCTGTAGTCGCACTTGTATTAATTCGTAATTCGTAATACTTCGGCTGCGCTATCTCGTTCCCAGTCTCCGACTGGGAATGCCCCTCGTTGAGGCTCCGCCTCCCTCACTGGCGGCAGAGCCGCCAAGAGCAGCATTTCTAGTCTCTGACTAGAAACGAGGTTTTAATATCATGTCCGCTTGATTACTTATAGCGGTTCTCGTTTATGTGAGGTACACCCGTAGGGGCACGGCATGCCGTGCCCCTATACGATAATATAACTCGGCAGTTGAGCCTTTTAACTCGGCAGTTGAACCTTTTAACTCGGCAGTTGAACCTTTTAACTCGGCAGTTGAGCCTTTTAACTCGGCAGTTGAGCCTTTTAACTCGGCAGTTGAGCCTTTTAGCTCGGCAGTTGAGCCTTTTAACTCGGCAGTTGAACTTTTTAACTCGGCAGTTGAGCCTTTTAACTCGGCAGTTGCACCTTTTTACTCGGCAGTTGCACCTTTTTACTCGGCAGTTGAGCTTCAGAACTCGAAACTTCTAATTCATAAACTAAAATCCTAATTTCTCCAACACTGGCTTTGTGGAAACAATGTGACGTTCTAAACCCAATTCTTTTGGACTAACCCCAAGTGCCAAGGCAATTAACTGAGGTAAATGCAACACTGGTAAACCTAGTTTCTGTTCAATCACCTTTTCCACTTCTGGCTGACGCGAATCTAAATTTAAGTGGCACAAAGGACAAGGCGTAACTATACAGTCAGCACCAGATGCCAAAGCGTCCTGAATATGCATCCCCGCCATTTTGAAAGATTGGGTAGTAGCATAACTAGAAAGCGGCCAACCGCAACATTGCGTCCGCCCTCGGTAATAAATTGGTGTTGCACCCACGGCCCGAAACATATTTTCCATCGCTTCCGGTTGGAACGGGTCATCATCGGGCATAGATTTTTGGGCGCGGAGGAGATAACAGCCATAAAAAGCCGCACATTTTAATCCAGTTAACTTCCGGGTGACACGTTTGGTAATTTCCTCTAAACCGTAATCTGTTACTAAGGCGTAAAGGAGATGTTTAACGTCAGCAGTGCCGCGATAAGGTGAACAGCCTTCTTTATGGAGCAAGCCATTAACCTGTTCAATGTAAGCAGGGTTAGTAGTTTGGCATTCTTTCAGGTGTTCGTTGACGTGACCGATAACACCTTGACAAGTGCTGCAATGAGTAAGTAAGGGCAGATTTAATTCTTCTGCTAAAGCAATATTTCTGGCATTGACTGTATCTTCTAGCAGTTGAGAATCTTCTTTAAATGTGCCAGAACCGCAGCAAGCAGCTTTTTTAAGTTCAACCAATTCAATCCCCAGTGCTTGCGTCAGCGCTTGAGTTGACTGGTAAAGTTCCCGACAGGCGCCTTGGGCAACACAACCGGGGAAGTAAGCGTATTTCAGGGTGTGAGATAGCATAGAAGTATGTTTGGGTTAGAGCGATCGCTCTAAACAATAACTGTTTTATAAGAAGAATTCAGAACTCAGGAGTCAGAATTCAGTATGAATTCTGTACGAGTGGGTTTAAATCCCCGTCACAAAACTTAATTACGAATTACGAACGCGAGTGCGTGCCGGAGGCTCTATTACGAATTACGAATTATTTAACCGTCTAGGTTCAAAGCCGCCGCGTCTACATATTCTGATTGCTAGGAAGGCTGTAAATACTGATCGAGACATTGTAAAAAATTTTAGCAATAATTGGAAAGCCGAAGCATTTACACGGTATCAGCGATCGCGTAGCACGCTCCATTGACCAAGTGTTAACGTGAGTTCGATGAACCTCTCCCGGACAGCCTCCCTCTCCGAAACGGAAAGGGAGGGGCAACGAAAAATTAAGCTTTTTACAAAGAAAGGCAGAGGGCAGAGGGCAGAAGGCAGAAGGTAAGAAAGTATAATGAGAACTAAAGTTTCAGAGTTTAAAGCTCAGTAAAAATAAATAATTATACCGAGACTGCTTGCAGCGAGGTATAAAATGTCCAAGTTTTCAATCTCACCCAATTAACTTTCTTGGGTTCCTTCTGCCTTCAGCAAGAACTGCCTTCTGCCTTCTGAATCCCCTCTGGGCTTGCCTAACGGCAGGCTGACGCCAAGGTCGAGGGGTTGGGGGAGAGGTCAAACAAGATTTGTCGAACTCACGTAGTGTTAAGAGAAAACTTACCCGATTCTTTTTAGAAGAAAGGTTTTCTTACAGAAAAACTTAGTAGTATAAGGGCGATTGCGCTTAACTGAAAAAATGGGACACAGAGCTACGCACTTCTAGGGCGGCTTTTTGATAAACTGCGAATGGAGTTAAAAATAGAACTCTAGGCTCAAGACACGTTGAAACAGTTACGGTGAGAGCAGGCGTAGAGAAAAGCAACTGGGCAATTGTCTAAAATCTATCCCAGAAGCTGAAAGCAAGTCATTTTTTGCTTGTGTTCGTTAGTCGCGGGAGGGCATTCCGAGACTTAAAACGGACGTGGAGAGCGTGTAAGACCTCAGTAGAGGCAGTGCTTGTTGAAGCGTCAACCCCATTCAGCAACTACTTCCCGTTGGGGTGGTAGCGTGGTGAGGAATCATTGCTCCTTTAGGACGGTGAGGATGTCAAGATAAGATGTATATGCTCAAAACAATGTCTCCTCTAAATGAGCAGATTCTCGCAACTGGTTAAGGACTTTTATTATTTATGAGCCAAACGGAACTTTTTGAAAAGGTCAAGAAAATCGTCACCGAACAATTGAGTGTTGACGACCCTGCCAAAATCAAACCCGAGTCCAAGTTTATGGACGATCTAGGAGCAGATTCTTTGGATACCGTTGAACTGGTGATGGCCTTAGAAGAAGAATTTGATATCGAAATTCCCGACGAAGCTGCCGAGCAGATTATATCGGTTCAAGACGCAGTAGACTACATCAATAACAAAGTTACCGCATCAGCTTAACTCTTGATTGGGGATTGGGGAGATTTTTCTGGCTCACCTAGTCACACGAAGGGTGACGTTAGGAACGTCGCTAACGCTGACACTAACGCCAGTCTCTCATAAAGGAAATCTTTAAGACCCTTCGGGTGACGCTCTTACTGCGCTGGCTAAACAGTACCTAGTACAGCACGGCGTAAATAAGCCACCCATTTGTAATGTCTGAAACCCTTGCTAAAACGTAATTACGAATTACGAATTACGAATTACGAATTCGGCGTTGCGCTACTAGTCGCTAGTCTGGAATTTTTTGCCTGCTGCTTTTTCGCCATTTTTAACTGAATCATGACAGATCATACACGTAAACGCGTTGTTGTAACTGGTGTTGGCGCGATTACACCTATAGGTAACACAGCAACAGAATATTGGGATGGATTATTGAGTGGACGAAATGGCATAGACTACATCACATTATTTGATGCGTCTCGCCATGATTGCCGCATTGCTGGTGAAGTGAAAAACTTCGATCCACATGATTACTTGGAGCGCAAAGAGGCCAAGCGCATGGATCGATTTGCCCAATTTGGGGTTGCGGCAGCAAAACAGGCTCTATCTAACGCGGAGTTAGTGATCAATGACCTGAATGCAGAACAGGTAGGTGTCATGATCGGTTCTGGCGTTGGTGGTATTAAGGTATTAGAAGACCAGCAAACTATCTACCTCAACCGTGGCCCCGATCGCTGTAGTCCATTCATGATCCCGATGATGATCGCCAATATGGCCGCAGGATTAACGGCAATTCACACGGGTGCTAAAGGGCCAAACTCCTGTCCTGTAACTGCCTGCGCTGCTGGCTCTAACGCCATCGGAGATGCTTTTCGCTTAATTCAAGGGGGATACGCCCAGGCGATGATTTGCGGCGGAACGGAGTCAGCTGTCACACCGTTGTCGATAGCTGGGTTCGCCGCTTGTAAGGCACTCTCTTTTCGCAATGATGACCCATATACAGCTTGCCGTCCCTTTGACCGCGATCGCAACGGATTTGTTTTGGGTGAAGGTTCAGGAATTTTAATTCTAGAAGAACTAGAACACGCAATCAGTCGCGGCGCTCACATTTATGCCGAAATGATCGGCTATGGGATGACCTGTGACGCCTACCATATCACCTCCCCCGTACCTGGTGGACTCGGAGCCGCTAGAGCGATCGAACTAGCCCTCAAGGATGCACGAATAACTCCCGAAGAAATCAGCTACATTAATGCTCACGGCACTAGCACCCCAGCGAATGATTCAACTGAAACCTCAGCAATCAAAAAAGCCTTGGGAGAATATGCCTATAAGGTGGCAATTAGCTCCACCAAATCGATGACAGGTCATTTATTGGGCGGTTCTGGAGGTATTGAAGCAGTGGCAACAGTACTGGCGATCGCTAATGACCAAATTCCACCGACAATCAATCTGGAAAATCCCGATCCAGAGTGTGACTTAGATTACGTGCCTAACTCTAGCCGCGCTCAAAAAGTCGAGGTGGCAATATCCAATTCTTTTGGGTTTGGCGGTCATAATGTCACACTGGCCTTTAAGAAATACCTCTAAAAAAAGTCAGGAGGCAGGAGGCAGAGGGAGATGAGGGGGATGAGGGAGATGAGGGGGATGAGGGAGACAAGGGAAATAACCAATGCCCCATGCCCAATGCCCCATGCCCAATACTTCGACTTCGCTCAGTACAAGTGCCCAATGCCCAATGCCCCATGCCCAATGCCCAATGCCCCATGCCCAAAGTATCAGAAATATCATTCCGATATAATTTAAGCGTTCAGCATGACCCAATTATTAGCTTGATTTATCACCAGAAACTCAGGAGATCCCGCTTGTCCATCCACAAGCGGGAATGGGATGATGAGGATACTGTGGGGAATCTAAAATAACCCCAGCAAGAGAACCTACGAAGAGTGCTAACCCGTCGTTAAAAACAAGAGATTATGACTGTTGCAACCCAATCCCTCAAAGAACTGTCCCTCGAAGAACTTTGTATTAACTCAATCCGCTTCTTGGCTGTTGATGCCGTAGAAAAGGCCAAATCGGGACACCCAGGACTACCGATGGGCGCGGCTCCGATGGCTTTTGTACTTTGGGATCGCTTTTTGAAGTTTAACCCCAAGAATCCCAAATGGTTTAACCGCGATCGCTTTGTTTTGTCAGCCGGTCATGGCTCGATGTTGCAGTATGCCCTGCTTTACTTGACAGGCTACGACAGTGTAAGCATTGAAGATATCAAGCAATTCCGTCAATGGGAATCCAAAACCCCTGGACACCCCGAAAACTTCATGACCCCAGGCGTGGAAGTCACCACCGGGCCACTAGGTCAGGGAATTGCCAATGCAGTCGGTTTAGCGATCGCTGAAGCGCACCTTGCCGCTAAATTTAACAAACCCGATACCAAGATTGTTGACCATTACACCTACGTGATTGTAGGTGATGGTTGCAACATGGAAGGTATTTCCGGTGAAGCGGCTTCTTTCGCAGGACACTTGGGATTAGGCAAACTCATCGCTCTGTACGACGACAACCACATTTCCATCGACGGTTCCACAGATGTGGCATTCACCGAAGATGTTTCCAAGCGATTTGAAGCTTACGGTTGGCACGTTCTGCACGTCAAAGATGGTAATACCGATTTAGCGGCGATTGAAAAAGCGATCGCCGAAGCTAAAGCTGTAACCGATAAGCCTTCTTTCATTAAGGTAACAACCACCATTGGTTACGGTTCACCCAATAAAGCAAACACTGCTGGTGTTCACGGTGCTGCCCTTGGTGGAGACGAAGTAGCATTGACTCGGAAAAATTTGGGTTGGGAATACGAGCCTTTCGTAGTACCCGAAGACGCTCTCAACCACACACGCAAAGCTGTTGAGCGCGGCGCAGGTTACGAAACCGAATGGAACAAAACCTTTGCGGACTACAAAGCGAAGTATGCCCAAGAAGCGGCTGAATTTGAACGCTACATAAGCGGCAAACTACCCGATGGTTGGGATAAAGTACTACCCACCTACACCCCCGAAGACAAAGGATTGCCCACCCGCAAACACTCAGAAACTTGCCTCAACAAACTGGCGGCGGTTTTACCTGAATTGATTGGTGGTTCGGCTGACTTAACTCACTCTAACCTGACAGAAATCAAGGGCAAGGGCGACTTCCAAAAAGGGCAATATCAAAACCCCAACATCCACTTTGGTGTGCGGGAACATGGTATGGGCGCAATCTGTAATGGTATAGCGCTGCACAGTTCGGGATTAATTCCCTACGGCGCTACCTTCTTGATCTTCACAGATTATATGCGTGCTGCCATCCGCTTATCCGCCCTTTCCCAAGCTGGCGTAATTTGGGTGATGACTCACGATTCCATTGGACAAGGTGAAGATGGTCCGACACACCAACCCATTGAAACTCTGGCTTCCCTGCGAGCCATTCCTAATTTAACCGTGTTTCGTCCCGCAGACGGTAACGAAACCTCTGGCGCTTATAAAATAGCGATCGAAAAGGCGAAGCAAAACGCTCCGTCTCTGTTGGCGTTCACTCGTCAAAACGTCCCCAACTTGCCAGGTACATCGGTTGAGGGTGTGGCAAAGGGTGGATACACCGTGGTGGATAGCCAAGGTACGCCTGAGATTATCTTGATTGGCACTGGTTCAGAATTGAGCCTCGCCGTCAGCGCAGCCGAAAAACTCACGGCTGAAGGCAAGAAAGTCCGTGTTGTCTCGCTACCTTCATGGGAACTGTTTGAAGCACAGGATGCGGCTTATAGAGAGTCCGTTTTGCCGAAAGCTGTCACCAAGCGTTTGTCTGTAGAAGCTGGTAGCAGTTTCGGTTGGCACAAGTACATAGGTACTGAAGGCGATACTGTGAGCATCGATCGCTTTGGTGCTTCGGCTCCAGGCAATGTTTGTTTAGAGAAGTTTGGTTTTAGCGTTGATAATGTGTTAGCTAAGGCTAAACAATTGTTGGGTTAATAGCAACAGAATATTCTCAAAATTTTGTGGGGTGGGCATCTTGTCCACCTTTTTTTTAACGCAGAGGGGTGCTAAGGAAGATTTGAGGGTTTGGGAGATTCACTATAATTGAAAATAAATAAGTAAAGAATTGGGAGGAAGTTATGCAGGAAGTTTCAAACCAAAAAGATGCGTTAGTCGCTCGAATATTACCAATCGTAGAAAAATTGTTTCGAGATAATAATGTATATCAATTGAAATTAGACAAACAAGAAATGATAGAAATGTTAGTAGATATGTTTGGGCAGTTTTCACCGAAAGAAATAAAAGCTATTACGGAGCATGAACTGACACGTAGAATTAGGAAAATATTGACTTTAGAAGCAGTTTCAGGCACTTTAAATGATTTAACACCTGAGCAAATAGCAATTTTCGATGCAGCAGTGGAAGGTAGATAAAGAGTGACTTATCTACTAGATTCAAATATTGTTAGTTATATTTTAAAGAAAATTGCAACTGTTAATAATAAATTACAGGAGGTAAATCTTCGCGGGGAATAAATATTTATCAGTTGCATCACTTACTATGAAATTAAGCGAGGACTTTTAGCTATAAATGCTACTAGACAGCTTGCAAATTTTCATCGGTTTTGCAAAGATTATGAAATTTTATTCCTGGATGATATAGAAATTATTGAGAGAGCCTGCGATATTCATGTGGATTTAAAACGTAGAGGTTTGACGATACAAGAACAAGATATATTGATAGCAGCTACAGCGATCGCACAGGGTTTAATTCTGGTTTCTAATGATTCTGATTTGCTGAGAGTGCAGGGAATTAATTTAGAAAATTGGGTGTTAATATCAGAAATATAATATATTTAATCCCAAATTTGGAGGTCTTTATGCACGAAGTTATGCAAGAATCTAGCTACAATCATGAGCTTATAAACCGTATCTCGCCAGTAGTCGAAAATTTATTTAAAGGTAATAGTCTATACCTTGTAAAGTTAAAAAAACAGGAGATGATTGAAATGTTAGTTGAACTATTTGGGCAATTCTCACGAGAAGAAATGAGGGAAATTAAAGATGATGATTTGACAGACAGAATTGATAGTATTTTAATTTTAGAGGCAATTTCAGGTACGTTAAACGATTTAACACCAGAGCAAATCAAAATGTACGATGAAGCAGTAAAGCGAAAATAGACAAAGTGACTTATTTATTAGATACAAATATTGTTAGTTACATTTTGAAGAGAAATGCAATTGTAGATCAGAAATTTCGGGAAGCCCGTCGTCTGAAACAAGATGTGTTTATTAGTTGCATAACTTACTATGAAGTCAAACGAGGTCTTTTAGCTATCAATGCAACTAGACAGTTAGCTGAGTTTAATAAATTTTGTCGAATATATAAAATTTTATTAATAGATGATTTAGAGATTATTGAACTGGCGTGTGAAATATATATAGACTTACAACGGAGGGGGTTTACTATCCAAGAGCAAGATATATTGATAGCAGCTACAGCGATCGCACGCGGTTTAGTTCTAGTTTCTAATGATTCTGATTTGCTGAGAGTGCAGGGAATTAATTTAGAAAATTGGGCAAGCACAAAATATTGAGTGTGGAGTGCTAAGAGAAAAGCGATCGCCCTGAAAAATATCCGTTATTGATGAGTGATTGTGAGAGTAATTGCACTGGCCTTTTATTTATAATTTTATTTTACCATGTAGGCTCAAATGCAGCTATGGCATTTACAGCCCGTTCCAGACTTGGAGAATAGTACTTAGCCACGTCCACTTGCCAGAACTTTTCAACAAAGTAAACCAACTGTCCATTATAGTCTCGGCCTACCTTTGCAGTACTGTTAGGTTGTGGGACAATAGCTTCACGCAATTCACGTTTTTTGGCTTTTTTAGCAATATTAATCAGTGTTTGTTTAGGATCACTAATTTTCTCAACGTCTTGAGGAATTAATGTTTGCTGAACTCCCAGAAAGTTGGCAAAGGCTTCACGATCAGCTAAAAGCCATGCTTCCACTTCCCTGACAGCGATACGAAATAAAAGATTAGAGTGTTTTGGGGATGGTAGCCATTCTTGAATTACTTTCAATGGACACTCCATTTTGTCAAGGTCTGTTAAGACTATGTAAGGCGTTCCTTTAGCAGCATTATTGAAGCCCTTGATTTTATTTTTAAGGTAGCCAAAGCCGCCCTTACAATAACATGTGCCTACCTTATAAGGAAGTTTAGATTGAAGTAAAATTGCCCGTAACACTGCCTCACTTAGCGAATCTTCAACAGCCAGGTTAATAGGGATAAAGTCCACTATAACTGAAGCTCCAATTGATTAATTTCAGATGGTTTAGTTAATGGCAAGACAGCTTCAGCTACGTTTAAGCCTCCGTCTAGCAGATCCCGCACATTATCAAGCGAAGATGCCTGAATCACATTAGTTCCTTCTGGACTTGGTGTTAAAAGCAGGATCTCTTCAAGCCCAATTCCCTCATCTTCTAGTAAATCAGCGCTATGTGTAGTGAGAATTATTTGTCTTTTCTTCTGACGTTGAATTCTATACATTAAAGAGGGCAATTTCTTAACTATAGCTGCGTTCAATGATAACTCTGGTTCTTCAAGAAGTAGTAGTGAGTCGGTTTCCAATAATGACCAAAGCAAACCTATTAACCGTAATGTCCCATCTGAAAATTGATCCTCTCTTTGTTTACCTGCTTTAGGACGCCAATGCTCATATACCGCCTCTAAATGTGGAACACCCATCTCATCTTTTGTATCAGTTAGACGTTTCAGTTGGGGAACAGCTGAACGTAAAGCATTTTCAATCTTTGTCAAGCGTGATTTACGAGTCTTTTCAGGAGTTTTGGTAATTCGCTCAAGAAAACTTCGCCCAAAAGGATCTTCGGAAACGCCTGGTCCAGAAAAGGCATCTGGATAACGGAGTAACTGAGGTACTAGGTGTAAATATAGAACAGATTCAAAAAATTTAGTAATTTCTCTGAAATCTGCATTGGCACTGATTTGTTCTAGGTGCGTCTGTGTCCGTCTTAACTCGTCTTTTTCATCATTTTTATCTGGTCGGTCAATTAACTTAACATTTCCCTTCCATACGCGCTCGTAAGCCAAAATAGGTTGACGGTAACCTCTAGTCTGTTGTGTGATTCCAATAGCATATTTCCATATAGGTTCATGACTAGAGTACTCTGAAAGATGTACCTCAATTTCAACCTTTGGATTTTGCCGCGCTGAAAGACAGCGAATCTTGGATACACCTCCCCGATCTCTGACAGCTGTCTGTAAACCGCCTCCTGGTTTGGCAATGTCCCGCAAAAAGCGGAATACATCAAGAAAGTTAGATTTACCACAAGCATTAGGACCAACTACAAAAACTCTGTCACCTAATTCAACATCTACTGAGAGAAAATTTCGCCAATTCTTTAGTATGATGTGAGAGATAATCATCAGCAAATTGCATAAGTTTCCTGAATAAAATGCCATGTTGATATGATTTTTCAACGTAGGCAATGCATGAAAGTATAGTTTATTTTTGGTAAATGACTTTTTGAATTTAAATAAAAGGTGACTGTATTATTTTATGTATAATCTTACAACTCGACAGATACAAATACGATCGCACCCTAGCACTCCACATCTCAGACAACTGTAGAAAGCACAAATGACAGTTTGCTCATTTTAGAATATTGGCAACTACCTTTAGATAGATAGGGTAAACACTACGCGATTTCTAGTGATAAATCGCGTGGTAGTAATGAAAAAATGCAACTTTCACCTCCCTATACCATCTTTAGTTTATTTTGTCAATACGTAATCCCGTAGCATTACCTAATAAATTACCAAGACTTTCTCTGGACTGAATCTATATTCATGCTTTCAGTAGATGCAGTTATGACTTTGCAAATGCGATGATGTATATGTTCTCAAACAATAAATAGTTGTTGTTGTTCAGATGAAATCAGATTTTATCCGATCGCAGTAACTTTGGTTTTTAGCCAATTGTTTGATGTTTTGAGAAGGTAACACAATGAATAACATCCTAAAACGCACACTTCTACCCAGCCTCATGGCTGCAAGTTTAGCTGGTGTCACCTTAGTTCCCGCGAAACCGGCTGCTGCTGATGACCAAGTACTAAGAGATGCAGGTATTGGAGCTGTTACCAATGTGGTAACAGGAGCTATTAGGGGAAATGGTAGTGTATTAGGCAATGCTGTTAAGGGTGGTGTCACTGGTGCAGCAGTCAATGGTGCAAATGGTTTGAGAAACCATCCTCGTCACCGAAACCTTGGTCAAGATGTCGGAGTCGGTGCAGGGGCTAGCGCATTGACTGGCGTAATTACCGGCGATAGTAGAGATACCCTTGGCAATGCTGTTGATGGTGCAGCTGTAGGTGGAGTAATCCATGTATTAACCAAGTAAATTCATCACCTGAAATACTTCCAACGGTTAACGAACTTATCCCTCCCTAATTTCTCTCCTTGCTAAAAGGAACAAACCCAACCTCTCTTCCCTAGTCGGGAAGGGAGGTTGGGGCGTTAGATTTATATTGAGATATAGCGGTTCTCGGCCCTTGTGAGGTAGAAGAACCCCACCCCCAACCCCTAAGAGCAAGCGAGGAGGGGAGTATGACTTACCTTATATGATTAGGAAAGGCTATATGCTACGGTCAGGATCGGATGAACTTAGACTTAATAGTAAACTCTAGCCCTTCAACGCCTTTCTAAAGTTTCGACGATAGGATTGATTTGTAATAAACAAAGCTGGCCATAGCAAAGATAAACCAATGCGATTGGTCAAAGTTGGATTAAAATTAGTCCGGCCAAACCCATTCCAAAACTTCCAAACGCCGCCTCCGTAAACCACTATCAAGGCAAAAATAATAAAGTTACCCATTCCCATCAACTCCATTAGTAACTGACAGAATTTAAGTTAAGTTTTACCGTAGGCGTAGCCCGCCGTTCGCGTAGCGTCTCGTAGAGAAGGCATCGCGGTCAAAAACCCATATAAAGACCTTTCACTTTAAATGTTGCTACAAATGGGCAGCAGAGACATTTACTCTACTTATCATAACTTTCTGGCATACCGACTGGTGATAAACCCGCGATCGCTCGTAAGTTTTGACAACGAATCAACTCAGTAAAATTTAAACTGGAACGCCCTTCAATTTTAGCTACCGCTTCAATTGCAGATAACAGGTGTTGTGCTGCTTCTGATTCCGAATAACCCCGCCGTTGTGCTATTTTAATTGCTGCTGTATCGGCATTTAACTCTGACTCTTGAGATTTATTAGTGCGCCAGATGCGAAAAGCAGCGATCGCACTTAATCCCCCAGCTACGGCTACACCTACCACATCTGACTGTACTGCTTCCAATGATCCGCCTAACAGCCCAGCCAGCACTACACCTTGATAAATGTCGGGTTTAAACCACTTCACCCCCGTCAACCAGCTAACCATCTGCAACAACAGCAAATCTCGTTGCGGTTTTGTCAAGCGATGCCACAAATCAAAATTAATATATATTGGTCGTGCCTGATTCCAGGGTTGCGGAAAGGAGGCATCAATCACTTTTGCCTGCTGTGGCTTACTAACAAGTTTTGTCGTCATCCGACCAGAAGCAGGCATCACATCTAACAAACGGCGAATTTCAACATTTGGCTCCATAAATTTAACGTGTCGCGGAAGTCCCCACCTTCAATGTACTCATAAGGTGGGGATTATGAGCGGGGGGTGAGGATTACATCCAGTATTATTTTTAAGCGGGAAGCAAAAACAAATACGCTTATGTATGACGAATCCCCTCTTCGAGGTGATGCCTCCGGTGCGCGGCTTGGGCGAACGGCAGTTCTTCATGGGGAGCCACTTGCTTCACTTGGGGTCTCCCCAAGTGAAGCAAGTGGCGTGGAAACCCCCTCTTTTGCAGACTGCCTCACCAATTATTTTATTTTAGTACTTTACCACATATATACATTGTGGTAAAGTATAGATACTAACGAGGTGATGTTGAGTGTTACACCCAACTCTATCAGAGACGCAAGCGCGAACGACTACGCTCAGGGTTGTGCAAGTTCGTTTATATCCGTCACTTGAGCAGCAAATTCAATTAGCACAGGCTTTTGGGTGTGCTAGATGGTGGTGGAACTATGCTCTGAATAAGTCGATCGAGACTTATAAGGAGACGGGTAAGGGACTTAGCCGTGTTGCACTCAACGCATTTTTACCCGCACTCAAGAAAGCAGAAGAAACTATTTGGTTAGGTGATTGTTACAGTCAAATTTTACAGGCTACAACACTCAATCTAACTACTGCGTACAAAAACTTTTTTGCAAAACGTGCTGGATTCCCTAAGTTCAAATCTAAGTTTGGAAAACAGTCTATCCAGTATCCTCAAAACGTCAAGATTGTAGATGGTGATGTCAAACTCCCTGGCAACATTGGGATAGTGAAAGCCAAAATACATAGATCGATTGAAGGAATAATAAAGACTGTTACTGTAAGCAAAACGTCATCAGGTAAATATCTTGCGTCTATACTCACTGAGGTAGAAGGTGTTTCGACTCCGCTCAACACAAGTGAAAACCCGCGTTTTTCGGAGGGTAAAATTTACGGTATTGATTTAGGACTAAAACACTTCGCTGTCGTCACGGATGGCGAAAAAGTATCTTTTTACGATAATCCTAAACACCTTGCCAAACATGAAAAAAACCTCAAACGCAAGCAGAAAAAATTAGCACGTAAACAAAAGGGAAGTAAATCAAGGAATAGGTATAGAAAAGTTGTTGCCAAGGTGTACGAGCGAGTTAGTAATTCGCGGCAGGATTTTCTGCATAAACTTAGTTATAAGTTGGTCAGCGATAGCCAAGCTGTCATAATAGAGAATCTTCATGTCAAAGGCATGGTACGCAATCATAAATTGGCAAAATCAATATCTGATGTTGGGTGGGGAACATTTACTAATTTCTTAGCTTACAAGCTAGAACGCAATGGTAGTAAGTTGATTGAAATTGATAGATGGTTCCCCAGTTCAAAACTCTGCTCTAATTGTTTTTATCAAATCAGTGAGTTGTCATTGGATGTTCGTGAGTGGACTTGTCCTCATTGCAATACTCATCATGACAGGGATGGAAACGCAGCGATAAATATTAGAGCAGAGGGTATCAGAATCATAAAGGCGGAAGGTTCAGCCGTCTCTGCTGTAGGAGGGGATGTAAGTCCTAATCTTGGGCGAAAGTCTAAGTTTAGGCACTCCCCCGTGATTACAGAAGCTCCTAGTTCAGCTTTATGCTACTAGGAGTAGTTCACTTATTAGCCATAATGTGCATGGTAACTATTTTAGTTATCATTCGTGTTAATCTTTGATTTGTGATTTGATAATGTGGCGGGATTTTATTGTATCCGTTTGCGCCCAAGTTCAAAACCTCAAAGTTCTCGATCACCATTGAGACTACACTTTTAACTACATGGACGCTTTTGTTCCGATCCCGCCTGAATGGACGAATGAAGCAACACACGCTTACGAGTTTTGCTGTCCTAGTTGCCGCTCAAGTAGCTTGGAAGCTGAAAAAGTTTGGCTAAATCGGCGATCGCCTGTACTTACAGAAGACCATCGTCGCAAATGGCAGGAGTTCTACTATTGCCACTGTGGTTCTGTCTGGTGGGCTTGGAGTAGCGATCGCCCCTCAAAAGATATATCGAATCAGCAAGATTATAATCCTACATAGCCAATTTTTTCAGATGAATGGGGATTTATTAATCTGCGACCATCCGTAATGCCAATTCTGAATCAGCCGATAAATATTTCTACTGGAAGTCCTGATCGTAAATTAAAACAAGTTCGGGTGATTACTTATAATAAAAGAACCCCACCCCGCCGGCGGGGAGGGGAGCTAAAGCGCAGCTATGGCTCTTTGGGACTCCGGGTATTATGCTTAATTACCCACGCAAGTTACGATCTCAACTCAATTGTTCATACTTAAATTTACCTTTAATAAACTTGTTAAAATGCTGACCTTTAGACGGTGCATTGTCTAAGTCTTCCTTGACACTAGGAGGTACTTTGAAATACTCGTAAACACTTCCACTATCAAATTCAATAGTCAGTGTTTGAGTTTTTGGATCATAGCTAAATTGCTTAATAACGCTGCCTTCAGGCTTGAGTAGCGGGAAGGCGATCGCATCCCGAATACTGGCACAATCTGTTAATAACATTACTAACCGATCAATTCCAATTCCTAAACCACCTGTAGGCGGCATACCGTATTCTAAAGCTGTCAAAAAGTCTTCATCTACACCTTGGGCTTCTAAGTCGCCAGCAGCTTTTCTTTCAGCTTGGGCTTCTAAGCGTTCTCTTTGCTCGATGGGATCGGTAAGTTCTGAGAAGCTGTTCCCAGTTTCTCGCCCGACGATAAATAACTCAAATCTTTCCACCAAACCAGGTTGAGAACGGTGAGGTTTTGCTAAGGGCGAAATTTCTACAGGGTAATCAATTACAAAGGTAGGTTGAATTAAATTAGCCTCTACCTTCTCTTCAAAAGCTAAATTTAGTAACTTACCAATTGATTTGGCTTCATCTACACCAGGAATACCAGCATTTTTACTTGCTGTTTTTGCTTCTTCCAAACTTGGGAACGAATTAAAATCCAACCCCGTAAATTCTTTAACTAAATCGTGCATTGTCACCCGCCGCCAAGGTGGTGTCAAATCGATCGGTTCCCCTTGGTAGGTGATTTGCAATGTGCCGAGTACCTCTTGAGCGACAGTGGTAATAATCCCTTCTGTCAGCGCCATCATATCGTTGTAGTCGGCGTAGGCTTGGTAAACTTCAATTGTCGTAAATTCGGGATTGTGGCGAGTCGAAATTCCCTCATTGCGGAAAACTCGCCCCAATTCAAACACCTTTTCAAAACCACCCACAATCAACCGTTTGAGATGGAGTTCTGTGGCAATTCGCAGATACAATTCCATTTCTAAGGTGTTGTGGTAAGTGATAAATGGACGTGCATCTGCACCCCCAGTTTCACTTTGCAAAACAGGCGTTTCAATTTCCAGAAAATCCCGTTCTTCCAAATAGCGACGAATACCAGCAGTAATTTGGGCGCGACGGCGGAAAGTTTGCCGCACTTCCGGGTTTACAATCAAGTCAACGTAGCGCTGACGGTAGCGCTTGGCAACATCCGTTAATCCATGCCACTTGTCGGGTAGGGGCAACAGGGATTTAGTCAGGATAGTATATTGTTTAACGTAGACAGATAACTCGCCCTTTTCAGTCCGTTTAATAGTACCTTTGGCTCCCAGAATGTCACCTGCATCTGTAAGTTGCTTCAGGTGATTGAAGGCATCAGCATCAATATCTGCCATACCTTCTTGGATGCGATTTTTATCTAGATAAAGCTGAATTGTGCCGGTTTCATCTTGCAAAGTGAAGAAAGCCAATTTCCCGAAAACGCGACGCGCCATAATACGTCCAGCGATCGCAACTTCTAAATCAACTTCTTCGCCACTGGGTAAATCGGCAAACTTTTCTTGCAACTGTGCTGCATGATGGGTAGATTCCCAACGATAGGCATAGGGATTAGTTCCTAGCTGCTTGAGTTGTTCTACTTTCTCCAGCCTGGCGGCTCGGATATCTTCTTCCGACATGGTAACGAACTATTCAGAGGGCAACATTAATTATAGATGCTGCAAAAGTTGAGAGTAAGATATATTTGCACTTTGCAGATGATAATCAGCTCATGTATAGGAATCCGGTTTGATTCCTGAAATTATTTGCGTAGGCTGGGAGTGGGGAGTAGGGAGTAGGAAAGAAGACTTTTTGAGTGTACGGAGTTTTTTCAAAAATCAAATACAGCAGATTTCAAGGAAAGTGAAGTACACAACGATTAGTCTCAAACCCAGGTATAAAGCCTGTTTTACTTCTGAATTCTGACTCCTGGATTCTGAATTCTGCTGTATTTTGTATTTAGTTAGTAAGCTAAAGTTTCTAAAGTTTCCCTTAAATACCGTTGTACCTGCTGTTCCAAGCGAATTCCCTGTAATTGAGCATCGCGTTCTAGTTGCCAGCGCTGAAAACCGGAACTCGTGGAAATCGCATATTTGAGACTATACCAAATTTCAGTATCAGCAGAAAATTGGCGATCGCTAGAAGTTGGAATTTGAGCCATAGTTCCTCATTCCTTTGTTTTAAGTTCAACGGTAACTGGGCATGGGGCAATTCAATTTTGGATTTTGGATTTTGGATTTTAGATTGAAATTTAATCCAAAATCTAAAATCTAAAATCTAAAATTCTTACTCCCCTGCTCCTTATTTGTAGCCTTTTAAAGTTAAATAATATACTTTAGGGGCTGCTATGAATCTGTATTAATCTTAAACAGGGATTCCAACAATCGGGGCACGATTTGATTAACCCGCACCCCTAAAATTGTGAAATCTTGCTTAATCTTTTCTAAAGATAATGGCTCTATGCCAGCGAATTCTGTCTCATTAGTCACCAAAACTCGCATTACACTCACAGGTATTTGTAAAAAAAGATTGCTGCCCAAAAAGGCTAACCCCGCAAGCACTAATGCAACACTGCGCCATTGTGGGAGAAATTTAGCGGAATTTGCTACTAATGGGGCAATTTGGTAGAGATGCCACAGCACCCAAACCGATAATACTGCTGCCACTAGGGCTAGGATACGATTTAACTTTGTATTAATTAAACAGAGAATTTTTCGCTGCCGTTCAGTCAGATTTTCTGGCTTCAGGGCTATTCCTAAAAGAGCAAATATATAAAAAGGGCGGCGCAACTGCATCCATAGCAGGGGCAGAACACCAATGGCGGCAACTAAGAATAGCTCCATCCAGACTGGCAAAAATGGCTCGCCTACAGAGAGGAACAATAAGCAGAGGACTAAAAAAACAGGCAACGTCGCCAATCCAGCGACGTGAATCCACAAAATAGGTTCAGAGCGAAATGAATGCATGTTATAAAAAGTTGTGAGTTAAGGGTTAGGAGTTAGGAGTTAGCAGCCTTTAACTCCTAACTCCTAATTTATCACTCCTAACTTCTAACCATTTTACCCTCAACACTATCTCGTTAAGGTGAGAGTGCGGCGTTTCGTAACCATCTGATAGGATTCGATGATGTCACCTTCAACCCAATCATTGAATTTATCTATGCCGACACCGCATTCATAACCGGCGTTGACCTCACGGGTATCTTCTTTCATCCGTTTTAAGGAGTCAAGAACGCCTTCAAAGATCACCTTACCGCCACGTCGCACCCTGACTTTGCAGTTGCGAACTAGCTTGCCTGATTGAACGTAGCAACCGGCAACAGCACCGCGACCGACTGGGAAGACGGCACGTACTTCGGTTTGACCCAAGGGTTCTTCCACCAACTCTGGTTCCAAAAGACCTTCCAAGGCATCTTGAATGTCTTCCAGGAGTTTGTAGATCACGTTGTATTCTCGGACATCTACACCCGCTTCATCGGCGGCTTGTCTAGCGCCACTGGCGAAGGTGGTGTTGAAGCCAATAATTACAGCGTTACTGGCAGCTGCTAAGTCGATATCTGTCTCGGTAATTTCCCCAGCAGTCGCCAACAGCATCCGAATTTGGACTTCGTTTTGCGGGATTTGCTTGAGCGCTCCCACAATGGCTTCTACAGAACCTTGTACGTCTCCTTTCAAGATCAAGTTGAGTTCTTTCAACTCGCCTTCTTGTGCTTGAGCCGACAGGGTTGTAAGGGTAACACGTCCTTGTAACAGGCGGGATAGGCGTTGTCTATCGGCGCGATCGCTAGCGAGTGCCCTGGCTTCTTTTTCGTTATAGAAGACCTCGAACTCGTCGCCGGCTGCTGGCACATCACTTAAACCCAACACCTCGACAGCAAAGGAAGGAGAAGCAATTTCTACTCTCTTGCTTCTGTCGTCCACCATCGCCCGGACTTTACCGAAAGCCGAGCCAGCTACTAAGATATCTCCCACATGCAGGGTGCCATTCTGAATTAGCAGGGTAGCAACTGCTCCCTTGGCTTTATCCAGATGTGCTTCAATTACAGTTCCTTTGGCGGAACGATCTGGGTTAGCAGATAGTTCTCCAACTTCTGCTACTAGCAGAATCATCTCTAAGAGCGTATCTAGATTTTCACCTCTGATAGCGCTCACCGGAACCATAATAGTCTCCCCGCCCCAGTCTTCAGCGGTCAGACCATACTGAGTCAGTTCTTGTTTCACCCGTTCTGGTTGTGCCCCTTCTTTGTCAATTTTGTTGATTGCAACCACAATTGGCACTCCCGCAGCTTGGGCGTGGCTAATGGCTTCAATCGTTTGGGGACGGACACCATCATCAGCAGCTACTACCAACACGGCAATGTCTGTTACCCGCGCTCCTCGTGCCCGCATAGCTGTAAAGGCTTCGTGACCGGGAGTATCTAGGAAGACTATCTGCTGCGGTTTGCCCTCATGTACGATATCCACATGGTATGCACCGATGTGTTGAGTAATACCGCCAGCTTCGCCAGCAGCCACTTTTGTTTTGCGGATTGAGTCGAGCAGGGTTGTTTTACCGTGGTCTACGTGACCCATAATTGTCACGACTGGCGGACGGCGGTGGAGATATTCTCGGTCTTCTGCGCCGACCATTTCCGTAATTTTCCGAGCTTCTGCTTCTCGCTCGGCGGTTTCTACTTCTATTTCTAGTTCTTTTCCTACCAGGGTAATTGTGGGAATATCCAGATTTTGGGTGATACTCACCGCCATGCCTTTGAGGAACAGGATTTTCACAATCTCTGTATCGGGAACGGCTAAAACGTCAGACAGTTCTTGCACAGTCAACGGACCTGTGATCGTCACTTTTTCGGGACGGTCACGCTTGGCCTCGGCTTCTTGGCGACGGTTTTGGTGATGATCGCGGCCAGAACCAGACTTGGAACCAGACTTGGAACCAGACTTTCTCCCTCTTGCAGTTGGGGCGCTAGCAAGGATTGCGCCTGGCATCTGTACAGGTCGAGTCGCTTTGGGTTTCGGAGGACGGGCGATGGAAAGGCTGACTTGGACGGTGGCTGGTGAGTCGAGATCGTCATCATCCAGCAAATCTTCTTCAAACTCATCATCAAGTATCGGCTTGATCCGCTTGCCTTTGACGCCAGCTTTAGCCTTCTCTTTAACTTCGTCAATGATTTCCTCTTCTACCCACTTTTTGCCACCTTTGGTTGGGCGAGGCGGACTTGGGCGTTTCAAATCAAGGAGATCGGGTGCGACTAGATCATCACCTAATCCTTCAGATTTGCCCGCTATTCCTGACATCTGTCTGGGTGGAGTCGCTATCGGCATTGCGGCTGCTGATTCACCTGGACGTGCTGGCCTGGGTCGTTGCCCCTCTCCTAGTTGTGATGGTGCAGATGGTCTATTGGCCCTCTGCTCTGGTCTGCTGGGTGAAGGGGTGGGACGACTTGTTCTTTGTGGTGCAGCCTGTGGGGACTGGTCAGTTGGCAGTTTAGCAACTTTGGGCTTAATTTGATCGCGATCGCCTTCCACGGGTCGTAGCCGTTGGTCGCGTTTGAGGATCGGTTTATCTGCCTGAGATACCGGCTCATCTACCACCTGGGCTTCTTCCGCCGCCGGTCTGGCTGGAGGAGCAACTAATTGCGGTTTGATCGGTTTTTCCGACTTCGGTCTGGGTGGAACTATTTTTTCCGGTTTTTGCCCTGGTATTTTTTCCGATACCTGATCTTGATTTGGCGTTTGTTCCAAGTCGATGACAGGAGGTTGCTCTTGAGTCTCAGATTGATTCCGGGGTACAGGTCGAGTTGGTGCCGCCGGCTTCATGGGTGAGACTGGTGTCGCAAAAGGCCGTGGAGGAGAGGGAGGATTAGCTTCAGACAAGGCAGCTTGGGTATTGTTAGCAAGTGACGCCTCAGGGGCGTTGGAGGTAGTATTTCTCAATATTTTGGGTTTGCGTATTTCCAAAATTTGCTGTTTGTGGGGTGCAGCAGGTCGGTTACGTCCGCCGTTCGGTGGTGAATTTGGCTTATGGCTGGTTGTACCTAGTTCCTTTTTGGCAGACACAGTCGTAGCTGGCAGTTTTTCTGCTGCCGCCCGGATGCTTTCTGCCTCGGATTCTGAAATCGTGCTGCTATGGCTTTTGACCGAGATGCTGAGCTGCTCGCAAATTGCTAATAGCTCTTTGTTATCCAAATTCAATTCCTTTGATAATTCATAGATTCTAACTTTGCCGTTGTTCATCCACTCTTCCCCTTTAAGTTACAGTTTTAGCGGATGGTTGCCTGGCTTGCGACATCTCCATCCTTGGATTACTGTTTTTAGGTTGCCGTT
Source organism: Nostoc sp. (assembly GCF_036919575.1). Lineage (GTDB taxonomy): Bacteria > Cyanobacteriota > Cyanobacteriia > Cyanobacteriales > Nostocaceae > Nostoc. The sequence continues at coordinate 69,491 of NZ_JBALBY010000117.1, forward strand.
CAGTTTTTGCCGGTGCCTCCAATCAGGAAAGAGAGATGTTTCGGTTTAATAATGGCATCCCCACCAGGAATGATGGTTGAGGGGCATCCATAAAAATTCCTTAAATAAAAGATTTCTACGGGAAGCCTTGACGCCGAACTGCGCCTGAGCGCTACCAGGTTGCCATTTTGTAGTTTCTTGTTTTGTTGATTCTGAGTCTTCCACAACACAATAGATTACATCTTGTTCTGGGAATGTTGCCTCGCCCCTCATTAATTGAAGAGCCGAAATGCTTTTTACACCCATTTACTATTTTGGCACTAACCTTAACGATCAACAGAGGGTGTGATGAAAGCACGACTTCGGCTTTCGCACAATTCCTCTGGTGATTACGCCACAAAGTTGTTCCAACTAAATTTTATTTTGGGTATTGCTGCGGGGTAGACGTTGCGACAAGCTTTGGTACAGTGTTTCTGGCACTGATGCATGTAGCGATCGCCCTAGTCGATTTTTTTTTTGAGCCGCTTGTAAGCAACTCGTTTCTGGACAAATATAGGCAGAACGCCCCATGCCCTGATCTAATTGTACCTTTCCCGATGGAAAGACGCGGACAATCCGCCAAAACTCATCTTTTGAGCCTACTTTCCGGCAACTAATACAGCGCCGATAATTTGGTTTCATCGATTCTATGTGATCTCACTCCAGCATTCTGGGTGTAAAAAGAAGTTTATTATTACTATTTTTTACTTATACCAAGTCGCTTTTGAGAAAATAATCCTTGAGACTGAGACTACAATCAACAGTATCAAAACTTTACAAAATTAATCAATTATTCATCATCGTTATTGTCAAAACTATCCTCCTCTTCTAATTCGTCCTGATTTTCATCGTCTAATTCTTCCTCAAAGTCAAGATCATCTTCTTCTGTTTGATATTTTGCTCTGACAGCTGTAAATTTGGCATCCTCTCCTGCATAGTCATACTTAGCTTTATCTTTGATGTCAATTTTCCAACCAGTCAGGCGGGCTGCCAAACGCACATTTTGTCCTTCTTTGCCAATGGCCAAACTCAATTGATCTTCAGCTACGAGTACGTGAGTTTGCCGGGTTTCTGGGTCCATCAGGCGCACTTCATCCACCCGTGCTGGACTTAAGGCATTGGCGATGTACGTTGCTGGGTCTGGCGACCAGCGAATTACATCTATTTTTTCACCGCGTAATTCGTTGACTACCACTTGAATTCGCGATCCCCTGGCTCCGATACAAGCGCCTACTGGGTCTACATCGCGATCAAGAGTATCTACTGCTATTTTAGTCCGGGGGCCGACATAACGGGAAGGGGGATTTGCCTCCCTCGCTACGGCAACAATCCGTACCACTTCATCTTCGATTTCTGGGACTTCGTTGGCAAACAGATAAACCACTAAACCAGCATCAGCACGAGACACAAGCAACTGTGGCCCTCGTTGCTGACCTTGGGAAACTTTTTTGAGATATACCTTGAAGGTGGCATTTGCCCGATAATTATCGTTGGGCAGTTGTTCCCGCTTTGGTAATTCGGCTTCTACTTCTGGTTGACCAAAATTACTGGTGACTGCTAGAACCACCGATTGCCGCTCAAACCGCAGGACTCTTGCTTGCAGGACAGTTCCTTCTAAATCTTGGAACTCTTCTTGCACCATCTGGCGCTGTTGATCCCGTAATTTTTGTGCTAGTACCTGCTTGGTTTGCATCGCCGCCATCCGACCAAATTCTCCTTGATCGGGTGTCACATCTAGCACTACAGAGTCCCCTAACTGCGCTTCGGGAGCGACTTGTTGAACTTCGTCTAGGGAAATCTGATGGTCTGTGTTATTGACTTCTTCGACAATGGTTTTGGTGGAAAGAACGCGAAATCCTTCTCCTTCAATATCGAGTTCTACTTCAAAATTTTCAAAATAATCTTCGTCAAACTGTTTGCGCTCTAAATTTTGGGCGCGGCGATAACGTTCATAGCCTTTGAGTAGTGCTTCTCTAATCGCTGATTGAACTGCAAGCCGGGGTAAATTGCGATCGCGACTTATACTTTCAATTAATTCTTTTAATCCAGGTAAAGTAACCATTGACATAAGCAATCTCCTTTAAAAATTAGGGAGTGGGGAGTGGGGAGTGGGGAGTGGGGAGTGGGGAGTGGGGAGTGAAAACTACGCATTAGATAGAGCTAGGGATTAGAGAATAGTTTTACACTAGCCCCTAATCTCTAGCCCTAGTCCGTAACCTCTAGCCCCTAACTTCTAGCCTTGAGCGAATCGCACTCTAGTCTCCAACTCCTAAGCCCTAGCCCTTTGTTTATTGGCGCTCGTCTAACTGCACCTTAGTAATTAGGGAGCGGGGAATTTCGACTACACGACCTTTTTGGTTTAAGTAAAGTGCTGTCTGGTCCCGGCGAATCAACTGGCCAGTCCACTCTTGTTGTCCGTCGTAGGGTGGCGAGGTGGTGATGATGACAGGAAATCCTTTAAAGGAAATAAACTCCCTGTCTGTTAACAGTTGCCGCGAAATACCAGGACTAGACACTTCCAAGACATAGGCATCTGGAACGATTTGGGCAGTATCTAAGGAGGCTTCTAAAGCACGGCTCATCCTCTCACAATCATTCAACCCAGTGTCTTGCTGAGGATTGCGAATGTCTACTCGCAACACTGGTGGACTTTGGTTAGTGTGAAAAACCACGCCAACCACTTCCAATCCCAGTTCTTCTGCCACTGGTGTCGCCAAATCAATAATTTGTGGAATTAAAGGATGAGCCATGAGAGAATTCAATAAAAAAAGTGGGCATCGACCCACTTCCTGCGATAGGTATATCTTCCAAGAAGTCTTGTGACGAACCAATGATGGTTCGCCCTAAATCGAGTTTAGCGCATTTCTTGGATAGTCGTGCATTGGGCAATTCAATTTTGGATTTTGGTGAAGCAGCACGGTCTTGGGGGTTTCCCCCATGAGTGACTGCACCAAGCCGAAGGGATTTTGGATTTTGGATTTTGGATTTAATTCCAATCTAAAATCGTTCGACTGAGCGTTCGCGTAGCGTCTCGTAGAGAAGTCGAAGTCTAAAATCTCAAATCTAAAATTCTTACTCCCCTGCTCTTTTTACCCTTGGCGTATTTCTGGCAGAGTAGTGCTTTTATCAACTACTACTGGAACTGATACTTGTGTTCGTAGCTGCCTGGTTTGCTCGATAATTTGGTCTATGTCTTCTTGGGATAAACGCTGCACGTAGTTGAGTTTGATTTCCTCTAAGAAGTCAAAAAGTAAACTCTGAATTTCTGAAAGTACGTGTTTTTCCTTTATTTCCGCTCCCAAGGCGTCGCTGAAGCTTTGTATAAGTTGACTGGTGAGTTTTGCTCCTACTGGATCTTTAACAGCGCTGACTAAAGTTTTGTAAAGATTAGTTGTGATTTGAGTCGCCAATTGTTCACTTAACTGGGTTTGGGCTTGTCCCAAGCCGGGGAGGTTTTGGAGGTTGCGGTAGACGGGGATTTGATCAAAGACGGTTTCGATATTGTGGCGCAAAATGGCAACGATCGCAGGTTGGATATCGGGTAGCACTTCGTAGACAATTGTTTTTATCAAAAGACCTGCGATCGCTTCCACTTCATTCACATTATTAATATCTATGTAGGGACGTAAATTTTCCTGTTGTGAGAGCCAGCTCGTTAACTCACCCCGCTTAATTGAACCCTGAACCTGATTAATCACCCGCACCACGACAATTTCTGTAAGTTCTTCGGCAAAATTGGCGACAATCCCTTGATTAAGTTGCTTTCGCACTGGATGCAGATTCAATAACCGCGCTTGATCGAGGCGAATTAATATAGGTATGATTCGCAACCCCCGCCAAAATGGTAGTAGTAAAAAGAAATCGTACCAACGCCACAATACTGCTTCCAACCAGCTAAAACCAGGATGTTGGCGTCTGATTAAGAAGGTACGCCCCAGCAATTCTACGCCAAATAAAATCATAAAGGGTAAGTCAATAATCCAGAAATCATCAACAAATTCGCCACTTTCCCCGATTTTGCGGTAGTAGTTAGAGGCAATCAAAGGGCGGATGCTCTGGTTGAAAAAATTAATTTCTTGAATCCAGCCATGTTGTGATAAGTAAGGTTGACTCCAAAAAGTGCCAAAGGACTGTTTTGCAGATTCCTTACCGATGCGATCGCGCATCCGCTTTTTGATTTTTTCCAGAGTACCACTCTTATTCACTCCCGCAAACGGATTGCTGTCAATCATCTCGCTACTAAGACGACTTATTTGTATTAGCCTGTTATTTACCTGAGACGACTGTAACCCTGTTTGCTTAACTTGTTCTTCTAATGCGTCTACTGTTTCTAGATAACTTTTTGTGTCTCGATGAGCTTCAATACCTTTTATTGGGTCATAAATCTTAATAATTTGGGGAAGTTTTCGCAAGTAAAAATCTCGCCAAGGTACGTAACTTAAATCAAACAAAACTAAACCTAAATTTACTGTGGCAGTAATTGCCATAAATCTTTCAAACCAAAGATTACGCTGCTTAGAAGATTTTACGTCTTTCATCTTTTGTCATATATTATACATTCTTGGAATATTTGGAATATAAGCTCTTTCATTTATTAATTTTCGGCTCTTTTCCAGAAATTACAGCAATTTGCAGTTGAGTAGACCCCAGGCGCATATCTGTCATGCCTGTCAACCTAACGTTAAAAGGGCATGTTGGCGAATTGGTCGGGGGTAAGCTGTTGCGCCTTTAATTTGCACTAATATTTTTTCAACATGGTTGTGGGGTGGGCAACATGAGCGCCCTGATAATGCAAGTTGTATACGTAACAGCTTATAACCCATCAGCCTCTATCTTAATTTCTTTAATTTCAGTGCGTTTCAAGGCACTTTAGCTATTAGCCCGCAATTTATTGTCGGGCGGGAAACCAACGCAAAAACAATGTTTTAGGGATGGGCGATTTAACAAGAGAGTGAATTGACCAACAGCCTCATAAAATTCGGACTGGCTCTAAGGCATCATGTAAAAATAAGTTGTACAAAATTTATTTGGAATAGCTTGCTAAATCTAGCTTTCACACAAAAATTGTTCAAGTTATTTTTACACAAATCCTAAGTTGACACAGGCGCATATCTGTGCATCTATACTGTAATTTAGTGTTCAAGGGTGTATTTGATTCAAATGATAACTATCTCTGCTAATATAAGATACTTCTTTGGATAGATGACATAAAGCAGGTTTCGTAGTTTCACTTAAATTTTACAAAAATAAATTACAAATTATTCAAAAATCATTAAATAATCGCGAAAAAAGTTATTAAACAAACTTAAAATGCAGCTGTTAACCTTTATAATCCTGCTGATTTCATCCAAAGGAGTTTTAAGTATGTGGTGTGGATTTGGAAAATCAAGCGCGACCTTTGCTGTTACTTGCCTGATAACTGCTAGTGTGGTAATTGCAGACACAGGTTTCGCAGCCTCTCAACGTAGCTATACGCCCGAGCAATTCCGTGCTGTATTGCGGGGGTTAGGCTATAACGTCAAGGTAACAAATAGTGCTTTGACGGATGAAGAAACTAAAAAGGCAATTCGTGAATTTCAGACGGGTTATAAGCTAAAACCAGTTGATGGGATAGCAGGGCCAAAAACCCAAAATTTTGCTGCTAACATCGTTCAAATTCTGCACAGAAATTTGAATGCAGTGGTGAAGCCAAATCCTCCCCTGCCGCGTGATCATTTTTATGGTTCACAAACTGAAGCAGTGGTGAAGGAGTATCAGAAGAAATATCAGTTGCAAGAAACTGGAATTGCTAATTTAGCACTCCGGCAAAAGCTGAATGAAGAAGCAAAGACAGTCTTCAGTCAGCCGACAGCTACACCATCATCTACACCAACGGCTACACCGACGGCTAAACCGACGGCTAAACCGACGGCTAAACCGACAGCTAAACCAACAGCTAAACCGACGCCTAAACCGATGTCTACACCGACAGCTACGCCGACAGCTACGCCAACAGCTACGCCGACAGCTACACCGACAGCTACACCAACAGCTACGCCAACAGCTACACCGACAACTACACCCTAGTCGCCACAAAAATTCCTACCTCAAAGCCTCAAATCATCTGATTTGGTTCTTCTAAGGGTCTGCCCTTGGGTGTAGGTAGAATTGGGCGGAGGTCATTGTAAGGCATAGGAATGTACTGCACGCTGGGTCGCCCTCCTTGTGGCTGTGGGTAAAGATCCATGAGATCATAAATAGAATGGGGCAGTCCGACAGTTACGGGCAGCCCCATTTCTGTTGCTTCCTCAATAGTGATGGGATAGTCGTGGGTGACGCGCCCAGTTGTCAGGGCTTCGATAATCGGTTCGATATTTTCTGGCAGAACTTTTTGTTTGGGTATACTGTCTTTTAGCAGAGTCCGCACAAATCGCTGTACCTGCTGAATTGCTTTGCGTGAGATGTCGGCCATAATTAAAGTTTGGTCATCAATCTCACTGATGGGTTTATCTTCAACTACTTTCAGGATACTGGCTGCGGGGTAATTACCCAATTGGGGATCAACTGGCCCCAAGACAGCGTTAGCATCCATAATAATTTCATCAGAGGCGATCGCCAGCATTGTACCGCCACTCATGGCATAGTGAGGTACAAAGACTGTGACTTTTGCTTGGTGGCGAATTAATGCTCTAGCGATTTGTTCCGTAGCCAAAACCAAACCACCAGGAGTGTGCAAAATTAAATCAATTGGCACATCTTGGGGTGTGAGGCGAATTGCTCGCAATATTTGTTCTGAGTCTTCAATAGTAATGTAGCGAGATATGGGAATTCCCAGGAAGCTAAGGGACTCTTGGCGGTGAATCAGTAAAATCACCCGACTTTTGCGTTCCTGCTGGAATTCTTGTAAAGCACGCAAGCGCCGATATTCTATTTGACGTTTTTGCCAAAGGGGTTGCAAAGAAGTCAGAGCGAGGAAAATCCAAAATAAATCACCAATACCAAAGCCCATAAATATTAATTCTGGTTCAATAATCACGGTTGCCGTCATTATTGTCGCAAATTTGGGGCGATCGCAATTCTATCTGTAGATTTAAAAGTATCGAACCACACTCAGCAAAAATATTTTGAAGAAGAATCCAGAATTCAGAATTCAGCAATCTTACAGTCGGGGTTTAAATCCCCGTCTGAAATGTCTTTAATTTTGAATTTTGAATTTTGAATTTTGAATTGTTATTATCCCCGTCGCCAAATCTTGATAGTATCGTCATCACCACCGCTAACTAGGGTTTGGCCATCGGGACTGAAGGTAACGCATCTAACATAGTTGGAATGTCCTGTAAGTGTGCTGATTTCTCTGCCACTGTGTATGTGCCAGAGTTTGATAGTGTTGTCCCAACTGCCACTAGCGAGAAATTGCCCATCTCGGCTAAAGGCGACTGACCAAACTGAATCAGAATGACCAATGAGAGAACGAATTTCTCTGCCTGTATTTACGTGCCACAGTTTAATCGTGTTGTCAGCACTGCCACTGGCGATAATTTCCCCATCTTGGCTGAAGGCGATACAGTTGACGAAGAAGGAATGACCTGTAAGTGTGCAAATGTTTCTACCTGTGTATACTTGCCACAGTTTGATGGTGTAATCATTACTGCCACTAGCCACCAGCTGTCTATCCTTGCTATTCGTTGCAGAGGTTTTCGGAGAGTAGGCGACTGACGAAACTGAGTCGGAATGACCTGTGAGAGTTTTGATTTCTATGCCAGTGTGTACCTGCCACAGTTTAATTGTGCAGTCAGCACTACCGCTAGCCAGAAACTTGCCATCTGGACTAAAAGCAACGGAATTCACCCAATTACCATGACCAGTGAGAGTACGAATTTCTTTGCCTGTGTTTACATCCCACAATTTGATTGTGTTATCCCAACTACCGCTAGCCAAAATCCCCCGGTTCAGGTCTGTAACTCCCGCAGATTTGCCCGACTCTCCTTGATAAGAAAGGTTTGAGGAGATTGGGCTAAAGGCGACGGAATGAACCATATTGGAATGACCAGAAAACCAACGACCTAGTTGACGCACTAGCTTGCCAGTACCCAGTTGCCAAAGTTTGATAGTCTTGTCATTACTGCCACTAGCAATAAATTGCCCGTCTGGACTAATGGCGATCGCCTGAACCATACTAGAATGACCTTTGAGGGTCTGTATGCATTGCCAGTTCTGTTGATCTAATACAACTGGTCGAGGTGGTTTAAGTCTAGGCGTTATTACTAAAGTAGATGATATTACTGTTACATCCTCCCCAATATCAGACCCCAATAAATCCAACCACTCCTGCACAGACTGGGGACGATAGGTTGACTCCAAATCCATCCCGCACATAATAGCCTGATTCACCCTGTTACTGATATTAGGATTAAAATATTGTGGTGGTTCTAAATTAATATTATGACGGCGATCGTCTGCACTCGTCGGGATAACGGCGGTAAGCAAATTATACAAGGTAGCAGCTAGGGCGTAAATATCAATGTATTCTCCGCGTGGCGCTTCTGATTCATACTGCTCAGGTGGGGCAAAACCAGGAGTGCGATACACGGTATGCCTTTGAATCATATTAGGAATAAATTCTCTAGCAATGCCAAAATCTATCAGCACTGCTTCTGATTTATGAATGCGGATCATAATATTACGTGGTTTCAGATCCCGATGTAGCAGTCCTTTAGAGTGGATTAGCGTCAAAGCATCGCCAATTTGCCGGATGTACAGCAGCGCTTCTGCTTCTGATAGCACCCCTATCCGCCTCAAGCGCTGTGCTAAGTCTTCGCCTTCGATGTAATCCATCACCATGCAGGGTAAATTTCCCTCATCGAAGATGGTTTCTATCTGTACTATATGAGGATGGTGACACACAGCCAGCCGAACTGCTTCATCACGGAAGTCTTGCCGTAACTTGTTTCGGTGGAGCATCCAAGCGGGGTGATTCAGGATTTCTTCTTTGAGAGTTTTAATCACTCGCTGTTGATTCCGTTGATTTCTGGCAAGATAAGTAATGCCAATTCCGCCTTCGCCTAGTTGGTTTTCGATAATGTAGCGTCCACCGAATAAAGACTTTCCTGCATTCCACACCATTAGTAATATTTGACAATTGCTGGTATTTATTTTGGCACGGGATCAAAACAGCCCACAGGAATTTTTGGAAATTCCATTTTGTTTTGCTGTTGTAGCTTTTTGGAACTTAATTACTTAAAGAACATTTTCATTAGCCTCAATAATTACTAATATAAAGTTGGGTATAGCCTAATAGTTTTAACTAAACTATCACCTTTATACTAAAATCTTTAATTGATTGCTTATGCTAAAGTAAACGATCACTTTAGCCATATTTGGTCATAATAATTTGACTTGTAAATAATCAGAAATTATGCTAAAGAATCTCAATCTGAAACAAAAATTTACAATTCTGCTACTTGTAATTCTGACATTTGGTTTGAGCTTGAGTGGATTTGCTCTTTCTTCTTTGCTCAGGGAAAATGCTAAACAAGATATTAGTTCAACTGCTCTCATGCTCATGGAAACAATGAGTTCTGTTCGTAAATATACTAGTACTCAAGTGAATCCACAGCTAGCTGATAAATTGGCTACTGAGTTTTTACCGCAAAGTGTGCCTGCATACTCAGCGCGGGAGGTATTTGAGATTTTACGGAAAACAAAAGACTACAGTGATTTCTTTTATAAAGAAGCAACTCTCAATCCCACAACTCTTCGGGATAAGGCTGACGCTTTTGAAACAGAAATTGTCGAAAGGTTCAGAAATAAATCAGACCTCAAAGAAGTAAGTGGATTTCGCTCACTTCCTGGTGGTGATATCTTTTATATTGCTCGTCCGCTACCAATTTCTGAAGAAAGCTGTCTGAAGTGTCATAGCACACCTGAAGCTGCACCTCAAAGTATGATTACTCTTTATGGTGCAGCTAATGGATTTGGGTGGAAGCTTAATGAAATTGTCGGTGCCCAAATCATATCAGTACCGGCAAATAATGTCATCAATAAAGCCCATCAGTCTTCCTTACTAATTATCCTAATTGTATCAACTATATTTATAGCGACTATCCTATTAGTCAACTTGTTCTTGAATCGACAAGTTGTTATGCCTCTCAAACGCATGACTCGCATAGCCGAAGAAGTTAGTACCGGACATATGGAAGTTGAATTTGAGCAGATGTCTAATGATGAAATCGGTAATTTAGCTAAAGCATTTAAACGGATGCAGTTAAGTTTAGAAATGGCAATGAAAAGAATCAAACGCACTCAGGGAGGTTCAGGAGATTAAAATAATTCGTAATTCGTAATTCGTAATTCGTAATTGCGTTTTGTGACGGGGATTTAGTGCAAAGTTCGGAGCGTCGGTTTCCGGCGCTCTGACGGCAGTTCCGACAACGGAGGGAACCTCCGCAACGGACTGCCTCAACTTTGTAAGAGGATGTTTGAAAAGTCATGATTGATGTATCAAATATTCTTTTACCCCACCCTAACCCTCCCCGATATATTGGGGAGCCACTGCGTTGGGCGGGCAATGCCCGACTTGAAGCATGTGGCGTGAGGGAACCAGATTTTCTTGTTTCCCCCCAATATATCGGGGGGATTAAGGGGGGTAATAATTCGATTAGTATCACAACATACCACTTTTCAAACAACCTCTAAGAGGGACGCCGCCTAACATACTTGCGGCTTGTTAGTAGCCGGGGACTTAAACCCACCGAATTTGTGAAAAATTATCCCGAAATTCGTGGTGTCTAAATATCTATGAGAATAAGCTTTTTTTAAATTCAAAAGCTGCTTGAAAGTCAGGAATTTCCTTGGTTATGAGTTCAACAAATTCGTCAGGTGAAATGTAAGGATTTTGAGCTAATATTTCTTCTATAATCAGATTTGCCATTGGACCGATATGGTAGGCTAACTCTTGCTGACAACGTTTGATAAATGCTGGTTTAAGAGAAGGTTGTTGTTGTTCAATTCGCCCAATTTGCGGACTAGCAGATGAACTAGCTGAACTAAAAATTGTTTCTCCAGGTTGTTTGTATGCCTGGGATATGGCCGAGATAGCCTGAAATTCCGGGTTAAATACCGTGGGAGGCAAATCATCAACCATGATTGCGGGAGACATTGCCACTTCTGGTTCTCCAATCCGCTCTAAATCTATAAGAACTTCCTTAGCTGTTTGGTATCGCTTGTTAGGTCTATCTGCTAACATGTGATCGAGTACTTGAGCGAAATCATCAGTAATATAGGTATAATAACGCCAGTTCCATTCTAAAGAATACTGATCTATTAGTAAGGATGGATCTCTACCTGTAAGTAGTACAATAGCTGTTACCCCCAAAGCATAAAGGTCACTACAGGGGGAACATAAACCCAAGCTAATCTGTTCGCGGGGAGCATATCCCACTTTGCCGACTAGAGACATTTTGCCAACAAACGTGACCTGATGGTTGGAACTTCTCCCCTCGTTCATGTCAGCAATTTGCTTACCTACGCCGAAATCAATCAGCACTGGCAGATCCTTGCCATCAGGTAACATAATGTTGTCAGGAGAAATATCTCGATGGATGATGTTGTGCTGGTGGACATATTCCAAAACAGGCAGCAGATTCTTTAGCCACTGGATAACTTCCTCTTGAGAAAAATTTCTTCCTTGACCTTGAAGTTCTCCTAGCAGCCGAGAATATGTTTTACCGTCAACATACTCTTGTACTAGAAATAACCGACCATCTCCTTCAAAGCAAGCCAAAAACTTGGGAATTTGAGGATGTTGCAATTGATGAAGAATTTTTGCCTCTCTTTTAAATAAGTTGCGATATTGTTCCAGTCCACTCTCCCCTGTGCCAATGGGCGCAAACTCCTTGAGAACACAAGCTTCATTAAACCGACGAGTGTCAAACGCCAAGTAAGTTCGCCCCAATCCTCCCTGTCCCAGAAGTTTTTGGATAATATAGCGGTTATCGATTAGAGTTCCAGCAGCTATTTCTGGTCTTGTCATAGGGGACTGTGACATCTCATCGCACTCCTAGCGATTTTATTCTTGATAAATTATCTAGTTTGCTGAAAGTCAGAAACTCTAGCAGATAAAGGCTGATAATATCCTTCAAATTGAGATTAGCACCACTACGGAGACAAGGAAATACACTTTTCTACAATCTTTTGATTGTCTTGTGTGACCAAATAGACGACTTTTACCTGGATAGTTTGATCATACTACTCATACTTACGTATTTTAGCAGCCGCAACATAACCAGTGTCTGCGGTAATATCTGCGAATATCGCCTTTTGGATTTGCTGCTGAACCTTATCTTACCCCTAGCAACCCAATTGGCACTAAGCTTTGGGAACAGTAACGATATAGCGTGACATCATAGTTTTTCAGAAAAACTGACGTTGCTATAGACTTCCTCAAGGGAATATTATATGTATTTGAAGTGCTGAATATGCGATCGCGCAGATCGTCGTAGACATCGCGCTCAAAAGTTAATCTTTCTGGGAGCCAATATCGTTATTAAATAGCTGCTTCAGCATCGGCTATCAAAGTTTTCAGTACAGGTGATTCCTCAAAAGCAGAAAATCATGCTAGGTATAAGACAAAAATTTCTCAAGCTACAATAATTCATCTAGTTCATCAGGATTCACACCTAACTGACGCAAACGTTCTGCTAATTGTTCCGCTTTTCGTTTAGCTTGAGCAGCTTCTTGTTTAGCTTCCGTAGCTTCTTGTTCAGCAATGATAGCTCGTTGAGTTGCAGTAGCAGCCTCCTCTGTAGGTGCGGGAATTAATTTTCCTTCTAAAGTGAACCATCTTAACCATAATCTTTCAATATCTCGAAATGACCCCTGCCATAAGCCTAAACTTAAATTTATCTCTGGCATTAGTACGCATCCATTAGTTAAATTCATCGGTTCATAGTGACCGCCTACTAACTGAAATGCCCGAAGTTCATTAGTGTAGCGACTAAAAACAACATAGTAGGGAATCCGCAAAATTCGTTCATAAACTTCCCATTTGCTAGGAGGTTTATCTGCTGCACTTTCTGTTCTTGTGCCTAAATCTTCGTCTTCCGTACCTGGAGATAATAACTCAATAACCACGAAGGGATTTGCTGGCTCTTGCCAAGTTACATAACTTAACCGTAAGTCCTGCCCTTTGTATAATTTTCCTACCCCTACCACACCAAACCAATCTGGGCGTTTATACCATAAAGGATGCTGGATATCATAGTAGAGATTGAGGTCAGCAGCACTGTAAACTAGTTCTGGATTCCAGTTAATGGGCTGAAAAGTTAAGTATAAAAGTAAGGGCTGTAAAAAGTGAAAATCGTCTGGCAAGCCTGGTTCCTCTGGGTTGTCACTTGGTAAATCATACATCGTTGGTAGCGTTTCCCAAGGAGGAAGTGGCGGGTCAGATTGGGGAATATAGTGAGGAGAAGAAGTCATAATAAAAACTGGCTTTGATATTTTTCAGCTATTTTATTATTTTATTGATTACTTTGCCCTTGGATCTTCATTAGGAGGATGTAAGCCAGCTTGAACCCAAAAACCCCGCGCACTGCGAATGGAGTCATCTGCTGGATAGCGTTCATCATTAATATCAAGTCGGTTGCAGGTTGCTCTACCAGTGGGAGTAACTCCAATAATTGTCCTAGCATTTGCTGACCAAAGAAAATGCTCTGACCAAATTTGTTGACGAGGATTAAATAGAGGTACTACTGCTTTAGTCTCTAAGTCATATCCGGCGACAAAGTTGTAGCGACGTTCATTACAACGACGACAAGCTAAGGCTAAATTATTAAGATCATCAGGACCACCAATAGATTTTGGTATCAAATGATCTACTGTAAATCTGGTTGTGGAAATGCGTTCTGGAGAATGGCAATACTCGCACAAATAATTTGCGCGTTTTCGCACAATTTCTTTAGTAGCATCATCAATCATTGTGTTGAGCTACCAGCATCGCGTTGATATGGGTGAAAATTCTATCTAGTTCTCCAATTTCTTCAAGTTCGATCGCTTCTTCTGGAGTTAGTAAATCAGCTTTTTTGCGTTCTAAAAGTTCTTCCATCCGTGCTTGCAGTTCATCATTAAATTTGAACAGGTGAAATTTATCCAGCTTTTCTATTCTGATACTGCCGATTAAGGATGAAGGTCTAGCAATTACAGTCATTATACTGAGGGCGATACAATTTATCGATATGTGTTTCTATTGTAGTGTTTTAATAGCTATGAACATTGCCAAAGGTTGCATTTAGAAGCACGACGATGGGAATACTAAAATTAGTGTAGCGACTGTCTTAAAAGTCAAGCGATGTCTACGACGGGCTATTCGGCGTCGCAGCAAGGCTGATGATTAGCAAGGTATCACTGATATATATATTTATTGTTATAAGATTGCTATTAAGTTGTGTCGTAGATAGCATCATCTTCGCTGTAGCCTTTTAATAATTGATCGGCTGCAAGACGATGCCAAGCTGCTTCCTCTTGTTCTTCTTCTGTAGGTTCATTGACGAGAATAATTACTTTAACCTGCTGGTTGTTTGCTAACTGTTGTAAAACAGCATTCGGCGATTCTATTTTGCCTTATGTGGTAACATTCGCTGGGAATTCGTATGCTTTCATGTTGAGTAGAACTGTGTTGATAAATAACGCATTGCATAACGTAAATAGTTTTTCAGAGCTATCAGAGTAACAACTTAATTTCCGCAGATTCTCCTAATGCTTCGTTTACTACGATTACCTTACCCTGTTCATCAGCGCCTAATTGCTGGTTAGCATTGAGCAACTCAATCCCATAAATTGTGCCATCAGGGGCAATATCCACATTCATTTCGTCACTGACTTGAATTGTTTCTACTTGTGCAGTTTTTTCTTGGAGATAGATATAAGCTATGTTGTATCTTGGGTCGTAGGTGATTTTCATTGAAATTTTCCCTTTAAAAGTATTTGACGATGACTGTAATAACTAACCAGTATTCTTCCTCTTGAATAGCTATTGCCTCAACTTTTTTAGTAGTATAAAACTTTCCATTCCATTCAGCATTGAAGGGAAAGTTACACCTAAATCCAGTTCTACCAAATTGAGCGGTAAAGGTAACACTACTTTCGATCGTGGCAATAACTTCTTCTTCTGTTGCCCCACGTTCATTTAATCGTGCTTGTGCATGGGGATGCAACCTGACGTTCATATATTGTTTAATCCTAACTCCCACAAATCCTACATTTTAATGGACTTGCGTTATTAAACCGGAAATAAATTTCTAGGCAGTTTATGTTAATAGCGAAATACCTTCTCAAGCATTAATACTATTTTGACGTTGTTATTGCCAGACTAGCTGCGGTGCCAAATTTTGATATTCCCGCTATCGTCGGCAGCAGCAAGCCAACCTCCATTAAAAATAAAGGCGACAGACTCAACTGAATTAAAATGACTGAGAGTGCAAATTTCTCTACCTGTTTCTACTTCCCACAGTTTGATAGTTTTGTCTTGACCACCGCTAACCAGAGTTTTCCCATCTCTACTAAAGACAACGGAATTTACTCCATTGGAATGGCCAGTGAGAGTACGAATTTCTTTACCTATTGTTACTTCCCACAGTTTAATAGTGTTGTCATTGCTAGCACTAGCCAGAATTTGCCCATCACCACTGAATGCGACAGATGTAACCCTTTCAAAATGACCAGTCAGAGTGTGAACTTCTTTCCCTGTTGCCACTGACCACAGTTTTATAGTCTCCCCAATATTACTAGCTAAAATTTGCCCATCACTGCTGAAGGCAAGAGATTTAACTATAATGCAATGACTGATTGTGTGAATTTCTCGACCAGTTGCTACTGACCAGAGTTTGATAGTTCTGTCATTACTACTACTAGCTAAAATTTGCCCATCATTACTGAAGGCGACTGATCTAAGCCCGTAAGAATGACCAATGAGAGTGTGAATTATTCGACCGGTTGCCACTGACCACAATTGGATAGTCTTGTCATGACTAGCACTAGCCAAAATTTGCGACAGGAAACTTCGGCATTAAATAGCCACCTCTGCTTCTGTCAGAAAAGCTTCAATTACTGGTGAGTCATCTTCGAGCATTTCTTTGCCAAATATCTCAATGTAGCAGCGAATAGCTGACTTGACATCGGTTAAGGCTTCTTCATAAGTGTCACCTTGACCAACAATAGCCCCTTTTATACCAAGAGGATAGGCAACATAACCGTCAGAATGTTTTTCTACAATAATTTTGATTTGTTTCATTACTAGAGCGTTTAGCAAGGTAAACCTTAGGCAATTCTGATGGAGCCTATAATAAGCAGTATATTCAATCGTAATAAACTTATGACAACCATAGTAGTTAAACCCTCATTTTGGCTAACGACTGGTATTCGAGTTGAGAAAGTTAATAATCTTAATCTTTTTAAATTTACAGAAGAATTAGGTTTGCGGATGCAAGAACTCTTGGATAGGAAAAAAGCTGATATTCTTACAACCGAAGAAGCAGCTGAACTCGAAGCAATTGGAGAATTAGATGTGATTTTTAGCTATATCAATGCGATGATTGCTTCTGAGGCATGACGATTACTAATAAAACCCAAGAGTTTGTTCGTAAACGTGCTAACTTTCAATGTGAATACTGCCATTATCCTGAATTATTAAGCACTTCACCCCTAACAATTGACCATATTTATCCACAATCTTTAGGTGGTTCCGATAATGTGGATAATTTGGCTTTAGCTTGTCGTCGGTGTAACGAACGTCATTATAACTTCACAGTTGGAATTGACCCCGAAACTAAGCAAGAAATTGCCTTATTTAATCCTCGTCTGCAAAAGTGGGCTGAACACTTTATTTGGTCAGTGGACGCTACAAGAATTATTGGGATCACACCTACAGGTCGAGCAACTTGCAACCGATTTGATTTGAACGATGAACGGCGTTCTGATCGTTTTATCCAAAAATCCCGGCAGCTTTGGGTAAAAGGAGATTTTCATCCTCCCACTGAAGATCCACGACAGAAAAAGCCTTAATGGATTATAGAGACGTTGCACTGTCAAGATCCCCGACTTCTCTAAGAAGTCGGGGATCTAACTTTTTATTAGCAAATTTTTAGCTAATCTAGCAAACCTAAATTCTTTACAGAAAGTCTAATCTTCTGGCTCAATCCCCGCCGCCCGCAATTGTGCTGCTAGTCGTTCAGCACGCTGTCGTTCTTGTTCGGCACGTTGGCGTTCTTGTTCAACTAATTCTCCACCCCAAAGCAGAAGGTTTCCTTGTTCATCCCACCACCGCAACCAGTTTCCGGCGCGATTTTCACGAGTACCTTGCCACACCCCAAGGTAAAGATTCATTTCTGCTATCCAGTGGCGTTGATTTTCATCAGGCTCTTGCAAAATGTACTGCTCTGTGCTTTCTAAGCGATACATTTCGACACTGCCGCTATCTGGTTCAAAGATGATGTAGTTTGGTACTTTTAAGATGCGCTCGTAGAAAAACCATTTTCCTGGGGGATATGTCGCTTTGATAGAATACTCTGTCTCCTGTGTATCGGAAATAAATTCCATCACAATTACCGGAATGTCACCCTGTAGTTGAGGGGTGTAACTGCGTATTACTGCTTCTCTATTAACGCCAATTTTAGAAATATACGCCCAGTCTGGAGCTTTAACGACGATTTTGCCGTTTAGTGTGGCGCAGATGCCGTAATTAGTTGGCGTGAGGGCATTGGGTGGAAGTTTTCCGGCAAGTTCTAAGCTTTGTGTAAGTGCTGCGGCTAAGGCTGGCTGGTTGATGTTGTCCACTGGATCATCTGGCAGTTTGTAATCATCGGGTAGTTTTTCCCAAGTGATTTGATAGTCTTGGGTAACTGTCATGGTGGGTTTTCCTTTAGTAACAGGTAAATGTAGAGGCTTTGCGTGCAACGTATCTACTCATCTTCATCGGGTTCTAAATCGTCGGCTGTCAATTCCTGATGGGGGATGGCGGCGATAATTGCATCTATCACCTTCGATACTGGTAATATTTCAATATTAAGGTCGGGAAATTTTGTCCCTTTTGGCACGATCGCTCGTTTAAATCCCAACTTAGCAGCTTCTTTTAACCGCAGTTCCATTTGGGAAACCGATCGCACTTGTCCACCTAGCCCAACTTCACCAATTAATACTGTACCGGGATCAACTATGCGATCGCGGAAACTGGCAACGATCGCGATCGCAATTCCCAAATCTACCGCCGGTTCTTCCACATTCAACCCACCCGCAGAAGCAACGTAGGAATCCAATTTCGACATCGGAATTCCCACCCGTTTTTCTAAGACGGCGAGAATTTGCACTAAGCGGTTGTAGTCTACGCCAGTTCCAGCCCGCCGAGGGGAAGGGTAGCTGGTGGGACTCACCAAAGCTTGCAACTCGACAACTATCGGACGAGTTCCTTCGCAAGCCACGACAATGGCAGTACCGGGAGCGGGATCGTCACGGTTGCCTAAAAATAGCTCTGACGGGTTGGCAACTTCCCTTAGTCCCTCCGCCACCATTTCAAAGATGCCGATTTCGTGAGTTGCGCCAAAGCGGTTTTTCACTGTCCGTAATAACCGATGAGAGGCAAAGCGATCGCCTTCAAAATACAACACCGTATCAACTAAATGTTCTAAAACTTTCGGCCCAGCGATCGCTCCTTCTTTGGTGACGTGTCCCACAATTAGCATGGTGACATCTTCGTGCTTCGCTACCTTCATCAGTGCTGCGGTACATTCCCGTACCTGAGCCACCGAACCGGGTGCAGAAGTCAAAGCGGGAAAAAACACCGTTTGGATACTATCAATCACCGCCACATTTGGTTTTAGAGAGTCTATTTCCCGTAAAATTTCTTCTAAATCTGTTTCCGGCAGTACATATAAATCTGCGCCTATACTGTCAGGGTCTATGGGAAGTATAGTCTCTACTACTACTGTAACATCCTCCTCATTAACCACACTGAGGGGTTTTGATACTCCCAAACGAGAAGCTCGTAATTTTACCTGCTGTCCCGATTCTTCACCAGTTACGTAAAGGATGCGATATTTTTGCGCTAATTGATTTGATACTTGCAATAATAGAGTAGATTTACCAATACCCGGATCACCACCAATTAGCACCATAGAGCCGGGGACAATGCCACCCCCAAGTACCCGATCCAATTCTTCATAACCAGACTCCCATCGGGCAATTTGGCGATCGGTAATTTGGTCAAATGTTAAGGAGGCTCGCGCTTTAGCTGGTTTAGCGTGAGATTTGCCATTAGTTTGAGTTGATTGCCAACTACTCACTCCCCCCCGACTGGGTACATCTACTGAGGATTGGATAGAAATTTGTTCTTCCAAAGAGTTGTAAGTGCCGCAAGCTGGACACTTACCAAACCACTGGGGCGATTCTGCTCCACATTCGTTACAAACGAAAAAGGTTTTTGGCTTTGCCATTCTGAAATCTTATTAAATAATCTTAATATTTACTTAATTCTTGAAAAAAACTAAAATCCAATCATAGTAGTATTTAGAGCTTTTTCCAAATCAATTCATAGAATGATATCTTAATATTATGGTATTAAAAATTAATCATGTAAATTTTTAGTGAAGGAGCCTTGAGAAACTTGGAAAGCCATAAAGAAAAAATCTTGGTGGTAGACGACGAAGCCAGCATTCGCCGGATTTTGGAAACGCGCCTTTCCATGATTGGCTACGATGTAGTGACGGCTGGCGACGGGGAAGAAGCTTTAGAAACTTTTCGCAAAACTGATCCTGACCTGGTAGTTTTGGATGTAATGATGCCAAAGCTAGACGGCTATGGTGTATGTCAAGAATTACGAAAAGAATCAGATGTCCCCATTATTATGCTAACAGCCTTGGGTGATGTAGCCGATCGCATCACTGGGCTAGAATTGGGTGCAGATGACTACGTAGTTAAACCATTTTCCCCCAAAGAGCTAGAAGCTAGAATTCGCTCGGTGCTACGGCGGGTAGACAAAGCCAGTGGTTCTGGCATTCCTAGTTCTGGGGTGATCCATGTCGCTAATATTAAAATCGATACGAATAAGCGACAAGTCTACAAAGGCGATGAGCGAATTCGATTGACGGGTATGGAGTTTAGCTTATTAGAGTTGGTAGTCAGTCGTTCTGGAGAAGCTTTTTCTCGTTCGGAAATTTTGCAGGAAGTTTGGGGTTACACACCAGAACGCCATGTTGATACCCGTGTAGTAGATGTGCATATATCCCGTTTGCGGGCAAAGTTAGAAGATGATCCTAGCAACCCAGAATTGATTCTGACAGCGCGGGGTACTGGTTATCTTTTCCAACGGATTATTGAAGCAGGGGAGGAGTGAGGAGTGAGGAGATGAGGGAGATGAGGGAGATGAGGGAGATGAGGGAGATGAGGGAGATGAGGGAGATGAGGGAGATGAGGGAGATGAGGGAGATGAGGGAGATGAGGGAGGAGAATTAGTAACCAATGCCCAATGCCCAATGACAAATGACAAATGACAAATGACTAATGACTAATGACTAATGACTAATGACAATCGAGTTTTGCGGCGTCTACCCATTGTCGTGGGTGGGCTAGGCGCTGTGCTTTTGCTGATTAACCGTTTATTAACACCGGAATTAACCCAGTCTCAATCGCGTGGTGATGTGGTAGGCGTGATTTTGAGTGCGGTGTTAATTTTGACGGGTTTAATTTGGCAGCAAGTTCAGCCGCGATCGCCTGATACTGTAGAACTAATTGGTGAAGTTGGTTTTGTACTAGCACCAGATTTACCAGAAGCCGTGAAAACAGAGTTAGCCTGGGCATCTCATTTATTGTTGACTAATACAGTAACGCGATCGCTTGTGGTTTTTTATCAAGGTAAAGTTTTGTTGCGTCGGGGGATTCTGGGTACTAAATCTGAGGTAGTACCAGGAGTAATTTTAAAACAGGTACTCGAAAAACAAAAGCCGATTTATCTAGTTGCACTAAAAGTATATCCAGGTAGGCTGGAATTTGATTATTTACCAGAAAATACTCAAGGTGTAATTTGTCAACCTATTGGCAACCAAGGTGCGCTAATTTTGGGAGCGAATACTCCTCGGAGTTACACCAAACAAGATGAAAACTGGATTGCGGGAATTGCTGATAAATTAGCCGTTACTCTTAGTACTTAGTACAGAACACCACAAAAAGGGTATAGAATTTAATCATTCGTAGGTTGGGTAGAACGAAGTGGAACCCAACATCAAGTCTCAATATAGGTAGGACTAGTATAAGATTAGTGAAATGCACGTAGTAGACCCTCATGGCTTTAATAGTGCATTAGACGTAGACGTAGGTTGGGTGGAGTACAGCCTAACCCAACTGATTATCAGGGTGTTGGGTTACGCAAAGCCTCCACCCAACCTACAATTTTTTTGCAACATTTTAGGCAAGAGGGTCCACTACAAGACTACCGATATTTTTTCAGAAATCAAATATGATTCCTATATTTCCGAACCCCTTTTACAGTGACGTGTACTTAGCTGATTCGCTAGTTTAGAATTTAATCTAAAATCAGCAATCCAAAATCCAAAAGCGTTCGACTGAGCGCTCACGCCAAAATCTAAAATCTAAAATTCAATCACCAAGAAGTCAAAAAATTCCACCCTTCCTTTTCTGACGGTGTATTTTCTTCTTTTTCTGACGGTTCTTCCGGTGTCTTTAAATTTTCCTGTTGAATTAAATTATCATATTCTCCTGAATCAACCCATTTTAATAATTCGCCAGCCCGCATAACTACCCAGGAAAGTCCTGATTCTGTATAGCTTAATATTTTGGTGACTTTATCCACACTATCTAAGTTATTGGATGCAAACTCACGGGCTTGGACGAGGAAATCTTCGATTACAGCAGTAGTTAAGTACTCGTCTGGTAAACCCGCGAGTTTCATCAATGTAGTAGTTGCTACGTCAATATCTTGACAAGCAAGCATTGCAGCCCGATCAGCAGTGAACCTAGCCATCATTCGCCAATTATACAAACCTAGTTCCATTCCACCAGCTACCAAACCACCAATCCCCAGTGTGGTACTGCTCAACAAATTTTTCAAAGTTGGCATCACAATTGCCATTTGGTGATATACCATGTGTTGACTCTTGATGCGAGCGACTTCGTGTCCGAAAACGTAAAGCAACTCATCTGCGTTAAGCCACTCCATTGCATCTAAATTGATGCCAACAAGGGGTTTTTCCACCCCAACAATGTAGGTTTTAATGTGACCAGTGCCTTGAAACAGATATAGTTCAGGAAGTGGAGCAACATCAAGAATTTGGCAGGTTTCTACAAATGTCTGATGTAATTGAGGAAAATTACGAGGCGAAATTCTAATTTCACTACCAAGGCTTTGTAGCCTAAGTAGGCGATCGATGCCGTATTCATTAACTTTTTTGAGTAGTAGGGAGACACCGGGCATATTTTGCAAAGAAGCCAAGGCTTTGCGATCGAAGGGGTGTTCGTAGGCTTCTGAACTCAGTCCAGTTAATAGTTTTCTCGTCATGGGTTTTAAAATAGCAGTTTAGGAAGCATTAGGCGACACGGCGTAAATCCAGCTACCATCTCAACTAAGACAAGTTGCTCAGAGCAACTGGCTAGGCATTTGTCACCATCTTACCCAGATAGAATATACAGTAGGGGCGCACAGCTGTCCATGCGTGTAAACTTCAGGTGAAAACCAGCCTAGAACCAGCTTTTAGAGATAGTCTCGTTCCCAGTCTCTGACTGGGAATGCATTTGGAGAGGCTCCGCCTCAAGACTAGCGGCAGAGGCGCAATGAGGTGCATTTCCAGCAAGAGGCTGGAAACGAGATTTTAAATGAGTTTGGGCTTAAGTTAACACTAATGACATCTGTGCTACGCTACTCGGAAATTTAGAAATTTACAATTCTATTTATGCAAATTATTTATTGGCTATTACTTGCTGTAATGCTTGTGGGTGTTATCGGTGCT
Organism: Nostoc sp.; assembly: GCF_036919575.1. Taxonomy (GTDB): domain Bacteria; phylum Cyanobacteriota; class Cyanobacteriia; order Cyanobacteriales; family Nostocaceae; genus Nostoc. Next base: position 92,491 of record NZ_JBALBY010000117.1, read on the forward strand.
GTAGTTCCAGCTATTCCTGGTAGCAGCTTAATTTTAATTGCAATTATCGTCTGGGGAATCGTTAGTAGTTCCTTTGCAGCGATCAAGATTCCCCTAATTGTGACAATTATAGTTTTACTGCTGAGTGTCGGAGTGGATTTTTTAGCCAGCTATGTGGGAGCAAGACAAGCTGGTGCTAGCAAGTGGGGGCAAATTGGCGCAATTGTCGGTTTAGTAGTAGGATTTTTGGGATTATTGCCAACGTTGCCTTTTGGGGGGCCACTGTTAGGAATTTTACTAGGGCCGCTTTTGGGGGCAATTATTGGTGAGTACCTTTACCGACGTGAATTCGGGTTGGCGGTTAAGGCAGGTATCGGAATTGTAGTCGGGTCTTTGGTTGGAAATTTGATTCAAGGATTGTTAGCGATCGCCGCAGTTGTAGTTTTTGTTGTGACAACTTGGCCACAAGTATTTAGCTCTTAGCATTTGAAAAATCTGACACATTTGAGAAGGGCGGTAATAGCTAGCAGTTAGCTATTTATGACAAACATTCAATTTGATCACAAAGACTATCCATAGTAAACAAATACAGAAGTTCCTCCCATTTATTCTACGAGAGGAAACTTTTCAGTAATTATAGATACACTATATACTCAATTTATCTAAAATATGCTTGAGTAACTTTCAGTACTAAAAATAATCCCTGTACTGCTTATACGTAAATGACCTTTCTTAAAGTCAGAGCTATTGCCAACAATTTAAACCCTATGAAATCAAAGATATACGAAGCTAAGATATATAAGGAATTAAAATTTCATGAAAGATATCAATGCGCTGAAGATGCTATAAAGATTACTAAGTAAATATTGCCTACTCCGAATCTATGTGATTTTATGGAGATAATAAATACATCACGCAAGTTTCGCTTTCACTGACATTATTTTCGAGAAATTACTGAGAGGAGAAAAATACAATGTTGCTCAAGGCTATACTTTTGTTGCTATTAGGTTCGGTTGCTGGAACTTCTAGTGGACTAGTTGGTATTGGTGGTGGAACTTTGTTAACTCCAGCTCTTATTTATTTGTTCGGTTTCGAGCAGCATATAGCTCAAGGTACAACATTAGCATTGCTAGTTCCACCAATAGGTTTGATGGGTGCTTTGACATATTATCAGCAAGGATATGTAGATTTGAAGGTGGTAATTCTTATCTGTATTGGTTTCTTTGTAGGAAGTTTGTTAGGTGCTAAGTTAGCTGTTGGATTACCAGATGTTTTGTTGAAGAGAATGTTTGGCACTATGACTCTTATAATTTCATTGAAGATGATTTTATCAAAATAAGCCAAATAAACGGAGCTAACGGAAACGTCTCCAGCTCCGCTCAATATCAAATAGTCTTTTATAAGCAGAAATTGCCAATTCTAAAGTATCTAAGATTTGTCAGAATAAACCATCCCTCCTCTCAGGGTCATCGATGCTCCCACCTAAGAGTGCGTAGGTGTGGTAATGGCTATGTCTCGCCGACGCAAAAGTGTACTTCAATAGACTTATCCTAAATATAAAAAAGTTACTTTTAACAATTAAAAGTAACTTTAAGTTATCTATTCGATCTGGCTGGAATGCAAAATTTACCAACCAGGTCGAATTTTTTAGTATTAGACAAATCTATATTAAAGGTGAATTTTCTTAACCTTAGATAGACTTAAACTGATTGCAAAGAATGTTTCGCTTCGTTTGCGATCGCATCTACTTCATCATTAGCCAGAGTTTCTAATATAGATTTGGCTTCTGCATTACCCAAACGAGCCAAGGCTTGTACAAGTCTGTAACGAATTTGCCAATCTGGATTGGTAGCATAGGGAGCCAACAGGGGAACTGCTTGTAAATCTCCCAAGTCGCCCAAAGAACTAATAGCAGCAGTTTGGACTAATTCGTTTTCTGATGAGAGTGCCTCTTTGAGTAGTTCAAAGGCTCGTGGATCGCCCAACTCTCCTAATGTCGCAATGATACTGAATTGGATTAGCCATTCACTGGTTGTATAGTAAAGTTGTTGCAAATCTTCAAAAGCTTCACGTAACTTCAGAGCGCCCAAACAGTCTGCTGCTGCTGCTTGTACATCTACTTCGGAGTCATGAAGCAAGCGATCGCGCAAGATATCCAAGGATAACCGTAAATCCTGCGTTCCCAGTGTATCCATTTGACTCACCGCCGAGTAACGGACACGGGAATTGCGATCGCCAATGGCAGTTTGAATCAATTCAAAGCCGATCGCAGGTTCCAGCTGGCGGATTTGATTGACTGCACGTAAGCGATCGCCTAAATCCTCAGAACTGAGCAATTGCTTAACAGACTCCGAAGTAATACTCATTTAGTTATCCTTGATTTTCAAAGGTATAAAAAAGACAGACAAAAGTCAACAGTTAAGTGTTAAAAACTCTTGACAAATGACAAATGACCAATGACAAATGACTAATGACTAATGACTAATCTTGACTAGCAGCCATTGCCCGAATAATATCACCACGAGTCAGGATACCAATTACTTGACCTGTGCTGTCAAGTACTGGCAAGCGGTGAACGCTGCGATCGTGCATGATTGTGGCTGCTTCCGCTAAAGTTTTATCAGGGGAAATAGCGATCGGGTTTTTACTCATCACCTCCCCAACGGTTTGCCCTAGTGCTTTATGCAAGTCACGATCATAAGTAGCAGGATTTTGTAAATAGATAACGCTATCAAGAAACATAATGTACGCAGGTGGAGTAACACCAGTTTCTTGCCACATCAAATCGGTTTCTGAGATAATGCCCACCAATTTACCGACATCATCCACAACAGGTAATCCGCTGATGTGGCGTTCTGCGAGAATTTGGATAGCTTCCTTCAGTGGAGTTTCCGCCCGGACGACAATAGGATCGCGGCTCATTACATCGGTAACGGTTTTAGGCATTTATTTGCTGACACCTTAAATCAAAGTCCCTGCGCCTATTGTAGGAAATTGCGGGACTCAACCTGATGCAATTAATAGATTGTTACGGTATTGGGCATTTCTCATTGGTCATTTGTCATTTGTCATTTGTCATTGGTCATTTGTCATTGGAGAAAAGTCCATCTCCCTCATCCCCCTCATCCCCCTCATCTCCCTCATCTCCCCCACTCCCCACTCCCCACTCCCCACTCCCTTTTAAGGCAGCAATAATTTGAATATTTGCTTTCGGAAAAGTAAACTGCTCCAGTTCTTCTAAAGTTACCCAGCGAATTTCATCGGATTCTAAAGGTTGGGGAACACCTGTAAGATGGCGGCAGTGATGTACTGTCAGGGTAACGCGCAAGTCTGTATAAGTGTGGTCAATAGTAATCAGATGCTCTCCGACTTCAATTACTATTCCCAGTTCTTCAGAAATCTCCCGTTGAATACACTCGCTGATAGTTTCACCAGGCTCAATTTTACCACCAGGAAATTCCCACAAACCACCCATCGCTCCTTCTTTCCGACGGCGATCGATTAAAATTTGCTTTTGGTCATTCCAAATTACTGCAACACCAATGATTTTATGGGGTGGGAAAGAACTGGTTTCATTCATTGTTAATTGGGGAGATAAGGGACATGAGTAACTACTTTTGCGAATGGTACATTAATGTACTATTCATATCCGTACAAAGGTTGGTATTAATAATTCTTAGAGAACACGAAAATATCAAGACTTCGTAAAACATGGTGTAGATTTTGAATAGCTAAAGTAAGTGTAAATTATGATTTTTGAGGTTAAGCAAGAATTGAAAAGAATTGATCCAAAGGCATTAGATAGTGAAGAAAACGTATGTGTAGATACTCTAGAGCGGTTAATAGGGGATGACGAGGGATACTAACTTCTAATAACAAAACTCGGCAGACTAGTTTGAACTCTGCCGAGTTTGTATTTATGAATTTGTCTCTATTGTGAATGTCCTCTACCTCTGTTAGTTTATTCACCAATCTCTATTAATCATTTAGAAATATGCCTCTAGTTGAACTAATTACCAAATTACATGAGTTCACAGATAACCAAATCTAAAAACTCCGCGTTCCTACACTTAGGGAAAGCGAAGCGCCTATGCGTTTGGATTTCAACCTTAATTCCTCAGTATTTTGGATTTTTTAAAAAGATTGACCTGATGCATGATTGGGAATTAGGGGCAAAGATTTCGCAGAGGCTTACTTTAGATTCATATTGCCGTGACTGTGACTAGATATCAGCCGAACAATATAGAATTTCCTAAATTTTATATTTCTAGTCAACTTCGCTGTTGTTGCTTTCAGTTCCTTGTATGGCGACTTCAAAACTCATTCTCTGTTCAGCGTTACGCAAGAAATAACCACTAATCATCGCAGAGGCGAGAAGCCGACCCAGATTTTCCCGATTTGTAGTTACAGTAACACCAAAGTGTTCTGAAGGTAGATTTCCCAACAGTCCGGTAATATTACGTTCCATCACCTGAAAGACTTCGGCAGACGTGGGTTTGGATAGCTGGCTAACTGTCTCTGGACTCAAGGATTTAACGTACTGCCACAGTAAATCGCTAGTTTCTGATTCGCTATTAAAAAATTCTGAGACACGATTGGATGGGTTATTCATTTTTTAGTTCCTTAACTACCACTATTGGTTGGGGTGCTTGTGATTTGAATATTAAATACCTGTTTTGGATTTGACTTAGCTAGCTATTTGGTCTTCCTGTCAACTAATGTAACAACCTAGCGTAAGAGTGGAAGTAGGTGTAACCGTACCAAAGTCAGCGTATTTTCTCACCCATTGGTCATTAGTCCTTTGTTATTTACAAAAGACTAATGACAAAAGACTAATGACAAATGACAAATGACAAATGACTAACTTGCCAAATATTCATCCATGCTGGCTTTAGACTTGCGAAGTTTGGTTAAGGCTTCCCGCTCAATTTGCCGGACTCGTTCCCGGCTGATGTTCAGTATTTCACCAATTCTAGCCAGAGTCAGGGCTTGCCCATCAGTTAAGCCAAAGCGCAGTGTGATCACTTCCCTCTGTTGTGACGTGAGATCCCCCATCAGGCGATCTAAGTCATAAGATAGAGAAGATTGCATGACAAACTCTTCGGGAGATGCTCCTGGATCTTCCAGCATTTCTCCAAGTTCGGTGTCGTAATTATCACCCAGCCGCAAATCCAAGGAAAGCGGTAAACGCGCCTTTTCTAGATACTCTCGTACTTGTTTGGGGGTCAATTCTAATTCGTCAGCTAGCTCACCTGCTGTCGGAGCGCGTCCCAACTTTTGAGACAATTGGCGCTGTGCCTTTTTAATCTTATTTAATTTTTCGGTTATGTGGATAGGTAGCCGAATGGTACGAGCTTTTTCGGCTATTGCACGAGTGATCGCTTGGCGAATCCACCAATAGGCATAGGTAGAAAACCTGTAGCCTTTGGTGGGGTCAAACTTTTCTACGCCCCGTTGCATACCAATACTACCTTCTTGGATCAAGTCCAGTAAATCGACGTTGCGCTTTATGTACTTTTTGGCAACGGACACCACCAAGCGCAAATTGGCTTCTACCATCTTGCGCTTGGCAATTTCACCATCTGCGATCGCTTCGTTCAACTCTGCTGGTTCTAGCTTTGTCGCTTTGGCCCATTCTTCTAGAGTCGGTTGACGACCTAACTGGGTGGCAAGACTTTCGCTTGATTGATGCAAAGCACAGGAACGTTGCACCTGTTTACCATAGAAAATCTCTTCCTCGTGGGTTAAGAGTGGCACACGGCCAATCTCACGCAGGTAAGTCCGCACGAGGTCTGTGGCTGTCTGAGCGGTCTTCATGGCGCTACTCTTTGGTAATGATAGGTTTGGCGGTAGGGTCATTAACGGATAGATGCTTTATTAGGGTGCTACCCAGTCTGACTGGGAACCCATGCTCTGGTTTGCAACTTACGCGCCCGATCAACTCGTCGGCTGCTCATAATAATCAAATTTGGGCTACTAACTGCTAAAAATTACAGTTATTTCCTAGTTTTCACAAGTATCTACAGTTAGATAAAAGGTAGCTTCTTAAACATTTTTCTATTGGAACCTTATTAATAATTGTAACATTTATGAGAATGTTTTGGCTAGATGGCGACGTTAAATTTCCTGGCTGTTCCAGTTTATGCAACGTCGCCCTTTTTCTTAAGGCTGACTAGAAGTCAATTTCAGAAATTATCTAGCTCAAAGTAAGCTTCCTCATATTTGTCAAAATATCTCAATCAGAAGTGTAGCCATTCTCTTATAACAATTGCTTAATTTTTCTTGCGAATGGGGAATGGGGAGTAGGGAGTAGGGAATAGGGTAAAATAGTTCCGAGTTCCGAGTAAAGAAGTGAGATACCTCACTCAGCACTCAGCACTCACCACTCCCCACTCCCCACTCCCTACTCCCTCACAGTCTTGCAGTAATCTTGGATGGCTTTTACGTCCAAAGTCGTATTTTGTAAGGAACGAATGGCGGCGACTGTAGCTTTTGCACCTGCGATCGTAGTAATAATCGGAATTTTGTAAGCTAAGGCTGTGCGACGGATTAACCTAGCATCAGTCTGGGCTTCTTCCCCTGAAGGTGTGTTGATAATAAGTTGGATTTTTTGGTTTTTGATTGCATCTAGAACGTGGGGACGACCTTCATGGAGTTTCAACACCAACTCGATATCTAACCCGTGTTCGAGAAGAACTCGCCGTGTACCAAGTGTAGCCATGACTTTAAAGCCCAAATCGATAAATTCCTTCACTACAGCACCCGCAGCAGGTTTATCGCGATCGCTCATTGATACAAATACGGTTCCTGTTAGCGGTAAACGCTCTCCAGCACCCAATTCTGCTTTGGCAAAGGCACGGCCAAAGTCGCTGTCAATCCCCATCACCTCACCAGTGGATCGCATTTCTGGGCCTAATATTGTATCAGTTCCTGGGAATTTATTAAAGGGTAATACAGCTTCTTTGACGGCAATATGCGTGGGGATAACTTCTTCGGTGAAGTGTAACTCCTCTAAGGTTTTGCCTGACATAATTAAGGATGCTAGTTTTGCTAACTGTACACCCGTTGCTTTAGATACAAATGGGACTGTGCGAGAGGCGCGGGGGTTGGCTTCTAGAATGTAAACTTGGGGAGAATAGCTGCTTGCACCCACAACGGCAAATTGAATATTCATCAAACCCACGACTGACAGCGCTTGTGCTAGCTGTACCGTCCAAGTGCGAATTTGATTGAGAACTGCTGGTGATAAAGAAATAGAAGGTAAAGAACAAGCAGAATCTCCTGAGTGAATCCCCGCTTGTTCGATGTGTTCCATGATGCCACCAATCACTACCCTTCCTGTATGATCGGCGATCGCATCGACATCCACTTCGATCGCATTTTCCAAAAATTTATCAATCAAAATCGGATGTTCTGGTTCCACTAACACCGCAAAGGTCATGTAGCGTTCCAACTCAGCATCGGAATAAACGATTTCCATCGCCCGTCCCCCTAACACATAGCTGGGACGCACCACCACCGGATAGCCAATGCGTTTGGCGACAATCAGCGCATCTTCGTAACTCCGAGCGATACCATTAGGTGGTTGAGCAATATTTAACTGTTGGAGAATCTTTTCAAACCGCTCCCGGTTTTCTGCCATGTCGATGGAATCTGGTGATGTACCCCAAATTTTAGTGACCAGTCCTGATGTGTCATTGTTAAGAAATTCTTGTAACGGGATAGCCAACTTTAGCGGTGTTTGTCCGCCAAACTGGATGATCACCCCGACGGGATTTTCAGTTTCGATGATGTTAAGGACATCTTCTTTTGTTAAAGGCTCAAAGTAAAGGCGATCGCTGGTATCGTAATCTGTCGAAACTGTCTCTGGGTTAGAGTTGACCATAATTGTCTCATACCCCGCTCCCTTCAAGGCATAGGCGGCATGACAACAACAATAATCAAACTCAATTCCCTGGCCAATGCGGTTGGGGCCACCACCCAAAATCAATACTTTTGGCTTGGTTGTTGGCAAAACCTCTGTTTCTTCTTCGTAGGTAGAATAGTAGTAGGGGGTAAATGCTTCAAACTCAGCAGCGCAGGTATCTACGGTTTTGTAAACTGGGATAATCCCTAGTGACTTGCGGTAGGCGCGAACTTCATCTTCGGTGGTTTTGGTGGCATAGGCAATCTGGCGATCGCTATATCCGTCCCGCTTCACTTCATAAAGTTGCTCTTTTGTCAATTGCTGTAAAGGTGTCCGCTTCAGGAATTTCTCGACATCTAGCAGTTGTTGTAATTTATCCAAAAACCATCGGTCAATACCAGTGAGTTCGTAGATTTCCTCAATAGTCATTCCTTGCTGCAAGGCATGACGCACGGCGAAAATGCGATCGGGGTTAGGTGTCCGCAATTGGGCGCGAATTTGTTCACCACTGGGTAATTTCTCAGCTTTGTCGCAACCCCAACCAGCGCGTCCTGTTTCGAGCGATCGCAGCGCCTTTTGGAAGGATTCGTTGAATGTCCGCCCAATTGCCATTGCTTCCCCGACAGACTTCATTTGAGTTGTCAGCACTGGGTCGGAACCGGGGAACTTTTCAAAGGCGAAGCGGGGAATTTTTGTCACCACATAGTCAATTGTTGGCTCAAAAGATGCCGGAGTTTTCTTGGTGATGTCATTTTGAATTTCATCCAGGGTGTAGCCTACAGCCAATTTTGCGGCAATTTTAGCGATCGGGAAACCCGTGGCTTTGGAAGATAAAGCCGAACTGCGGGAAACGCGGGGGTTCATCTCAATTACAACTACATCCCCATTAACCGGATTGACAGCAAATTGAATATTAGAACCGCCAGTTTCCACACCGATCTCGCGGATGATTTTAATTGCCATATCCCGCAGCCTTTGATATTCTTTATCAGTGAGGGTTTGCGCGGGAGCGACGGTAATCGAGTCGCCGGTGTGAATGCCCATAGGGTCAAGGTTTTCGATGGAGCAGATAATCACCACGTTATCTGCCAAATCACGCATCACTTCGAGTTCGTATTCTTTCCAGCCGAGTAAAGACTGGTCAATGAGAATTTGCGAAACCGGGCTGGCATCTATACCAACCTGTGCCATTTCTTCAAATTCTTCTTGGTTATAGGCAATACCGCCGCCACTTCCACCCATTGTGAAAGCTGGACGAATAATTAGGGGATAAGTACCAATTTGACGGGCAACAGCTTTGGCTTCTTCCAAAGATTCGGCTGTGTCGCTAGGACACACAGCTATACCGATCCTGGCCATTGCTTGGCCGAAAAGTTTTCGATCTTCAGCTTTTTCGATCGCTGGCAGTTTAGCACCGATTAACTCAACGCCGTACTTTTCCAACACCCCATTTTTGGCTAAAGCAACGGCGAGGTTGAGGGCGGTTTGTCCTCCCATCGTTGGTAGGAGAGCATCAGGGCGTTCTTTCTCGATGACTTTTTCGACCAATTCCGGTGTCAACGGCTCAATGTAAGTGCGATCGGCTGTTTCCGGGTCGGTCATAATCGTTGCAGGGTTGGAGTTGACCAAAACCACCTCATAGCCTTCTTCTCGCAGCGCTTTGCAGGCTTGAGTGCCAGAGTAGTCAAACTCACAGGCTTGTCCGATCACAATTGGACCAGAGCCTAACAGGAGAATCTTCCGAAGGTCGTCACGGCGGGGCATAGTAGTTGCGTTGGAGTACGAGAATACAAATCCTGATTATTTTAAGGGTCTTTACCCCCTGTCGTCCTTTTTATTATTAAGTTTTCTAAGTTTGATGACAGAGAGGGGATGAGGGAGATGAGGGAGATGAGGGAGATGAGCGAGATGAGGGAGATGAGGGAGATGAGGGGATGAGGGAGATGAGGGAGATGAGGGAGATGAGGGAGATGAGGGAGATGAGGGAGATGAGCGAGATGAGGGAGATGAGGGAGATGAGGGAGACAAAGAGAATAACCAATGCCCCATGCCCAATGCCCAATGCCCAACGATTATTTGGTATTTCTAATTTTATTTAATTGTGATGCTCAAATTTCTAAAGATTTTGCGAATCTTTATTATTTAAGCTGATGACAGTTTGCAACAGATGGTGATTTATTTTGGCATATATCTATCTGATTATTCAGCACAACTAAATTTCTTAATTATAAATATTTGTTAACTAGCTAATTGCTAATTATTTTCAATATTAAAGATTATATAAATATGTTTACCTAGATTAAAAATGGCAGAGAAATAGGGATACCATTCTCTGCCATTTTTTTATAATATTTTAAGAGTTAGTGCTGCCAACTTTTTCTTTCAGTCTAGGTAGACAAATCTAGATTATGAGAGTTTTAGCTTTGAGCAGCTTGGACAAACGCTAATGTTAAGCTGTCTTTGGCGAGGAAGTGAGACAAATGATAAGCACGTTCCTCAGTCTTCAACAAAATCTTTTCGTATAGATAGCGTGTGCCTCTATCGCCCAAACTCTCTGCCTGAGCAGCTTGGCGGCGAATTACGCCAATAATGGCTTGTTCGGCGGCTAGGTCGTTTTCTACCATTTTGCGAGAGGAATATACGCCTTCAGATTCTTGCTCAAAAACAGTTAATTCTGCTAATTTGCTGAAGGTCGCTACTGGCACACCACCTAGTCCATCCAAGCGTTCCCCAATTTCATGAACGTGGTCTTGTACTTGGTTGTAGCTTTCGTTGAAAAACTCATGCAGAGAATAAAATTCTGAGCCTTCAACGACAAAATGATGCTTTTGGTACTGCAAGTACAGTGCTTGGAAACTAGCTAATAAGACGTTGAATCCTTCTGTAACTGGAGCAGTGACACTGTGATCCAGCAACACGGGATTGTCATATACATGACCAAAATTCCGTAACAAAGTTTGCGTTTCTGACATTGTTCTCCTCGCTCTTTAGCAGTTATAGATTTTAACTGCTTATTATTTACATATTAACATTTTAATAATTAAGAGCAAGCCGATTTGCGATCGCAAGATTTTGTATTTTTGCTGACTAAAAGTCTCAAGTTTATTGTTTGCTGAATGATGAGACGCTGATTAACTTGCATATATTTATCATTATTGTTGACATAAAAACTTAAGTGTGCATAATTTTTAGGAGAGTGAAGAGTGAAGAGTGGGGAGTGGGGAGTGGGGAGTGGGGAGTGGGGAGTGGGGAGTGGGGAGTGAGGAGTTAGGAGTTTGGAGTTTGGAGTTTGGAGTTTGGAGTTTGGAGTTTGGAGTTTGGAGTTATCCATCTCCCTCATCTCCCTCATCTCCCTCATCCCCCTCATCCCCCTCATCCCCCTCATGCGATCGCTGCAAAAATTTTCTTTTTTCCAAAATTAATGACAATCATTTGCACTTAATGTATGCTGGTGTTAAGAGGTTAAACTCCTAAGACTTTCAAAAAGCAGGGAGTTAAATTTTGGTAGTTACTGCAAGTTTGTTGCACTTTGAGGGCAATTTTCTTGAAATCATCTAGTTCAGAAATTGAAATAAAGCACCTTGTAGAGGTGAATTGGGCCGATCGCTGGCAAGTCTATCAACGCCTAAAGGAGTTAGACATTCCCTGTAGTTGTGCGGCTAACCAGCAATTAAAAGTTGAAATTGGCAATCCTAGTGCGGCTGTTCAACTTTGGAGTGTGATACGGCAATTTACAGTCACCCGTCAAGACCAGATTTTGACTCTTGAACGCTGCTGGTATAGTCGTTAGCAATAGTTATAATCTGTGGCTACTGCTAAGAATCTCTCGCTTGATAGCTTGTACTAGTTAAAAAGAGGTCAAAAAAATGAGTGCATCCCAAACTACAGAAGTATCAGAATTTTGTCTTGAAGGCAGGTTTATAGGTTTTGTTATTAAAGATGGCTATAAGCTTAAAGGCTTACTGCTAGGGACTAATGAGGGTGAATCTTACATTAAACTAGCTAAACATTTACGGGCTGCTTTTGACTTGCGTTTACCACCAGGTACTTGGCTGCAAGTTGTTGGTTATAAAGAATACGATATAAAAAAAGACAAAGTTACACTGAAAGCTGAACGTGTAATGGCGGCGCGTTCTGAGATGGTAAGAGTTGAAACCGTCGCCCCAATACAAGAACCCCCATCTATTGATAATGTCAAGGTAAAATCAGCGAAGACTAAAGCCACGATTTTGGTGTGTCAAAAGTCTGATTGCATGAAACGCGGTGGTAACGCAGTTTGTCAGGCGTTGGAAGCAGCTTTAAGCGATCGCGGTTTAGAAGACCAAGTTACAATCAAGGGCACTGGTTGTATGAAAAATTGTAAAGCTGGGCCTAACTTAGTAATGCCAGATAAAACCCGCCATAGCCGAATTCAAGCCTCACAAATTCCGGCGCTGATGAATCAGCATTTTGGTGACAAGAGTTTGTCAGCACAGCCTGAGAATTTAAGGGAAGTGGCGATATCTAATGGCAAGTTTTGCTGAGGTAAGTAGTGAAATCTTGACATTGTAATGAGAAAGTTTAATAATATCTTCTCAAGTGTGTTCCATTAATATTCGGCTGTAAGCTATTGCGATAAATTGCAATAGCTTCAAAAAACTGGCTTTAATTAAAGCCAGTTTTTTGAGTTAATAGGATCTCTATGACAGTTCCACAAGTTGTCCTTGATACAAATGTTATCGTTGCTGGTCTGCGTTCCAAACGAGGGAGCGCTTTTCGTCTGCTGACCCTCGTGGATACACCAGGAGCGAGGTTTTAACCAATATTCATCATCCACTCGTACAGAATTTAATTCTGAATTCTGAATTCTGACTCCTGAATTCTTCTTATAAAAATATTGACACCTGCGGACTTTTTGCAATCTATTGGAGCATTGTCATGAGCAACCTCAGCGTTCAGCTTCCTGACTCTTTGTACAAAAGTTTGCAGGAACTTGCCAAACAAGACGGCATTTCTATCGATCAGTTTGTGGCGACAGCAGTTGCGGAGAAAATCGCTGCACTAACAACTGAAATTTATCTAGGGGAGTTAGCAAAGCGAGGCAGTCGAGAAAAATACGACGCAGTTTTAGCGAAAGTACCAGATATTGAACCGGAATCTTACGATCAATTACCCACAGCCTAACAACGCAGTGCAGGGGATATGCAGAGTCTTCAACCTCAGTGTTAAGTTGACTTGATTATTCAGGTATAACCAAAGTCAGAAAATCTCTGGCACTAACAATTGCAATACCTTGATAACTGCCCAGAGGTAACAAATGCCGCTTGTCGCCCGTAACAATGTGAGTTGCATTCCCAACAACGGCGCATTCTAGTACCATGTTATCGTTTGGGTCAGTAGTGAGAAAATTTAAAGTGTTAGCAATTGTGATTAGTCGTAGAAAACTAAGCAAATCAGCTATTGTCTCAATTACTTGAATAGGCGTAAATTTCAACTTCTGTTCTAATTTTTCGGTCAGTTCATCAAGTATCTCTGGACAGATTAAACCATTTACTCGGCCTTGGCGTGCCAAATCAATACAGTGATAAGGACTACCTTTCCAGCCAATAGCAGAGAGTAAAACATTTGTATCAAACACTACTACTAGTAGCACTGTCTGTCCTCATGCACTAAGTCATCTATAAATGACTCACGTTGATCTTCTGACATACTATCCCAATCTAAACCACGTTCAGCACACAAGCTCCGTAATTGAGATTCAGCATACTCTATACGAGAATCACGCTCTTGCTCACTTTCCTTTGCTAGGGCTAATAATACTACTCGTTTACTCTCTGGAGGTAGCTGCTTGACTAATTCAATTACTTGTTCATCGCTCAGTGTCAGTTTTGGCATCGTTGTTACCGGAAAACTGGATTAGTTTTTCTAAACTCTTATTTCAGCTTATCAAGAGATTTGACTAGCGATGCCCTTCGGCGCAGGCTCAGGGTAAGACCTGGGTTGGGCTACATCTACGCCTACAACATCTCATGATCAGCGCACAGTTGTAAAGGCGATCGCTTGATATTTTAATGCAGTTGAGTTGAGCGAGGAGAGCGGCGCAATGCAGCTTGTGATCCAAAGTTTCCTGTTAATACCTTTCTTTTTGCGTCTTTTTGGTATCCAGACGAAGTGGTAATTAATGAGTGTCACAGATGTTTTTTTTATGTCTATATTTTCCAGTCACATTTGAAGTTTCCATAAAGTTATAGTGAATAGCTTGCATCTATAAACCATATTTCTATAGATTAAATTTGTCTGTAATCTGCACCAATAGGAAATCTTTTTTAGCTTATTTCAATCGGAATAAGTAGGTAGGTACGATTAAACCAATATGTATTTGGTTTTGTAAAAACGGTGAAATAACTAATTTGTAAGGCATCTACCGAATTTACATTTCATTATGTACTTGGAAGTTTTTTCGCCCACTTACTTAGCTGTTGATTCCATACCTGGAAAACATACATGGCAAGTTGCTACTTAACTTCTTTGAGGAAAAAACCAAATCATTCATGAGCAGAATTATTAGACAAATAGCGTTAAAGGTTGCAGCACTTCCAGGGAGATTCAAGCAAAGACAACTGCGGCAACTCTTAAGGATTGCTGGCAGTATTTTTTTTGCTCTTGTTGTTGTGATATATGCATTGCAAGTGAGGGCGCAAACCCCATCCACATCTTCTGTTTGCGCTCAACCGCCTGCGGGAAGCATTGTCAAAAACCCACCAGAAATCCGCAATCCTAATGCCACGAATCCGGCAAATTTTACGGTTGTCAACATTTCCCCTAAGCAAAACTGCTATGTTGCCAATGGTAACTTGCAAGCACCAACGCTTAGGTTGAGTCCAGGTAAGGCAAACTTAGTAGTGAGATTGACTAACCAATTACCAGGTCAAGCAAAAGGAACACAAGACCAAAATTGTCAGCGCCAATATCCTGGAGGGATGGCACCCCCAAATTCAACCAACTTGCATTTTCATGGCTTGAGTATATCTTCAAAGTGCCATCAGGACGAAGTTGTGCGGACGGTGGTTGAGCCGAAACAGACTTTCCTGTACAATGTCAGTATTCCACAGGGAGAGCCACCGGGACTATATTGGTATCACCCACATGTCCACATGCAGAGTCAAGCCCAAGTGCTGAGTGGATTAACAGGTGCGATTATTTTTGAAGGCATCGGGAAGTATAACAAGCAAGCTGCTCAACTTCCAGAACGGGTGTTTGTGTTACGTGATACGCTGCTATTAAAATATTTTGACTTTCAGCAACCAGTCAGGGATATTTCCATCAACTCAGTTCCAATTAGGTATAAAGGTGGGGGGATTTACGATCCGCCAGCCGTCATTCAAATGAAACCTAATGAACAACAGTTTTGGCGTGTGGCTAATACGGCGGCGGATACTATCTTTGATTTGCAAGTCCAATACAATAGCATTGCTCAACCGCTTCAATTAGTAGGGATGGATGGTGTTCCGATCAATGCTGACAGTCAGTTGCTGAACCAGACTAAATCTGTCAACCACATTCTGCTACCCCCAGGCGGAAGAGCAGAGTTCACGATCAGGGGTCCGCAAGCGTCGGTGAAGGATGCCAAGTTTTTGACGCTCAAATATAACACAGGGGACCAAAATTATAATAACCCACAACGAACGATCGCTAGAATTCAAATGCAAGCGGCATCATCTGCTTCAGCCTCAAATCCTGAGTTAAGGGTTGACTTAAGCAAGGTATCGGGCGATCGCTTTTCTGGAGTAAATCAGAACCAGTCTGTAAAGCAGCGCAAGCTCTACTTCTCTCAAACAGCTGCTGGTGTACAACCAGAGCAGTATTACATTACAGTAGAGCCAAATAAACCTAAAGTTTACGATCCAAACTTCAAGACTCCCGATATCACGGTTCAGGAGGGAACAACTGAGGATTGGATCGTAGAAAACCGAAGTTCGGTAATCCATAACTTCCATATCCACCAAGTCCACTTCCTCGTCTTGAAGAGTTCCGATGCAAGTGAGATCGGGATGATGCGCGACACAATCAATGTACCTATGTGGAACGGTAAGCCAAATACCCCGTTTCCCAGTGTGAAACTGCGAATGGATTTCCGAGGCGTTCAGAATGATGCAAGTATTGCAGGTACTTTTGTTTACCACTGCCATATCTTGGAACACGAAGACAAAGGCATGATGGCATCTATTCAAGTCAAGAGTAAGTAGGGCGAAAATAGTGAGATCGTCGTCAAATGAGCAGGGGTAATTTTTACGTGTAATACCATTTCACACAAACCCTGATACATATAGATTTCTCGTAGGGGCACAGAAAAAGCTCATTGGTGTCAACTTAAGCCCAAACGCTTATCGCACAGGCGTTTTACCCCCCTTAATCCCCCCTTATAAAGGGGGGAAAAAATCCAGTTCCCTCCCCTTTATAAGGGGAGGGTTAGGGTGGGGTAACGCGGATCGTGATCAGAAGCCAAAGAATTGAATATCACGTCTTGGCAAGGGTTTCACCTTAAGTTGACACCAATGAGCATTGCTGTGCCCCTACCAACGTGTTTGTATCATTATTAAAGTAAAAGGTATAACCTTGATTTAAGCTCGATATTGACCTTCTGAGGCTGGATGTTGACCTTCTGAAGCTGGATGTTGACCTTCTGAGGCTGGATGTTGACCTTCTGAGGCTGGATGTTGACCTTCTGAGGCTCGACGTTGACCTTCTGAGGCTCGACGTTGACCTTCTGAGGCTCGACGTTGACCTTCTGAGGCTCGACGTTGACCTTCTGAAGCTCAATGTTCACCTTCTGAGGCTCAATGTTCACCTTCTGAGGTTCAAAAATAGCTTGGGGACTTAGCGCTTCTCGGTGGAGTTTAATATAGACCTAACCCCCAGCCCCTTCCCTACAAGGGAAGGGGAGTAAGATTCAAAGCCTCTCCCCTTGTAGGGGAGAGGTTTGGAGAGAGGTCAAAGTATATTTTAGATAAACGAGATGCGCTATAGAAATCGCGGCTACACAAACAAAACCTGCCTTCGCAGGTTACAAAAATCTTGGGATACAAAACGCGAAAAGGGCATAACAATGTTATGCCCCGACAAAGAATGTGTATTTTCCCAAATTAATAACTGCTGTAATCCCCTACTTTAGACTTTAGCTAACTGGGACTTCGGGTTGCTTTTTCTTAGAACGGCGGTTAAACCTGCGTCCCATCTCATCAATTACTGCATCTAAACCTGTGACATCACCGCTAGCTTTGGCATAGCTATAAATTGCTAATGCTGCGGTATAGGCTTCGCTAGCAGCAGCTATACAGGTATCATCTACCAGTTCTTGCAGTTGTGTTAGAGACAAAAGCACTGGATACAAGTCCTCAAATATCCCTAAATCTCGGCGCATCTCTTCTAAATCAAAAGAACGAGGCAAAAAGTTAGGGTTTTGTGTCGCTACTTCTAAGGCAATGCTTACAAAAGCTCGACTTTTATCTCCCATTTTTAGCATTTTTCGCCGCTCTTCAGGGGTCAAATCAATCAAAAATGGTAACTTTTCTCTAATTGTAGCGATCGCCTGCATGACTGCTTCTTTGTCTGCTGGGGCTAAGTTGGCACTGATGCGATTTTCTGCCATTTTTATTACTCTTTTAGTAGGGCTTAATTTCAGTATTCCCAAAATTGTAGAGGCGATCGCTATTGTTGATAGATAATTAACGTGATAAAAGTGTTTAGTATAAACTAATGAAACTGAATGCAGAAATCAATGCGTAAACAAATCATCGAATATACATCTCCACTAGATGCGCTAATTGCCCTTACCAAACAGTTAAATACCTATGAAATAAAGTACCAAATGAATTCAGAAGATTTTTTTGCCAAATATAGTCAAGGCGAAACTTCTGACGATGAAGTGTTTGTTGAATGGGCAGGAAACTACCAACATTATCTAGCTCTACACCAAGATATAAAGAGCAAACTCAAAGATGTCGCGTAAAGTTATCCAAGCCTATTTAGATGAAATTGAGCAACTTTTACTCAACTGCTCTAACACATACGTTGAGGAATATAGTACAGTAATTTTAACGACACAGAGAGCTAATCTCCGCATTAAGATACGTTTCGCTCTCAAATATTTACTGGCAGTCAGTGAAGCCTTTGTGATTGTAGATAATCAGATTATATACAGCGCATTTCAAGTTGGTGAGGTACACAAGCAAAGTCTCAAACCCGTGTGTAAAAGCTATTTTACTTCTGAATTCTGACCCCTGAATTCTGCTGTATATATAGTAATCCGCTTTGATTATTGAACTTATTTGCGTAGGCAGGGAGTAGGGAGTGGGGAGTGGGGAGTGGGGAAGAAGCCTTTTCGGGGTGTACTGAGTTTTTTCAAAAATCAAATAGGAGTCCTATAGATTACCGCTATCACTTTCAAGACGAGAAAAATAGTCTAATTTTTCGTTATGACAGTACACCACACTTTCCTAACTTGCCTAGCTTCCCGCACCATAAACATCTTTTTGACAACGTAATTGCTTGTGAAAAGCCACATATAGCCGATGTGCTACAAGAAGTGATGGAGTTTTTAGAGTAGGAATATGGAATTTGCATCGCAAAACAGAACCATCAAATGTAACTGTTAAGATTTTGCTCATTGATACGTTCCTTCTAACCGCCAATCACCGCGATCGCATTTATTTGGTGGCCATACAGGTAATGGTCATGTTGACTTGCCCAATCTTCGGGTGCATCAACTGTTCCCGTTAAATCTTCTAATACATCCCACACATCAGCCGCTTTAGTTTCAGATGAGTTAATATCCTCAGAAACGATAGTAATTACGTAGCGCTTGTTTGGCTCTAAATCAAGTGGTATATCTGGTCGCAAAACAGAACCATCAAATGTAACCGTTAAGATTTTGCTCATTGATACCTTCTTTCTAACCACTAATTACAGCGATCGCATCAATTTCTACTAACACATCTTTAGGTAAGCGCGATACCTGAACACAAGCCCGCGCTGGGGCTGTATCTTCCGGGAAATATTTAGCATATACGGCATTCACTGCCGCGAAATCATTCATATCAGCTAAAAATACAGTGGTTTTCACGACATCTTGGAAAGTCGCCCCAGCTGCTATGAGGATGGCTTCAAGATTAGCTAATACCTGCTCAGTTTGCTTTTTGACATCATCAGTGTAGACGACATCACCAAGGCGGGGATCGATGGCAATTTGTCCAGCTATGAATATAAATTGACCAGAAGCTGCGATCGCTTGATTATAAGGGCCGACTGGAGCGGGTCCGTTATCAGTACGAATTACTTTACGAGTCATAGATATTACTTTCTCTAACGATGTTTCCTGTGTACCGATTTCCGCTTCAGATGCGATCGGCTTGTAAACCTCTCCATCTGGCATTATCGCACCAGTCAGGTCAGCATCTTTAAAAGTTGCTCCGTAGATATTTGCGCCAGTTAGATTTGCCCTTCTCAAGTTTGCTCCATCTAAATTTGCCTTGGTTAAATTTGCCCATCGCGGACTGGCTTTTTCTAAATTAGCTCCTTGGAGAAATGCTTTTGTAAGGTTTGTACTTTGAAGAGATGCTGCTGTGAAATCTATATCAGCCAAATTCATATCTGAGAGATCAACTTGGTGCAGATTAGCTCTATGAAATATACTTCCTTGGAGTTTGGCACTTTTCAATGTTGCCTCAGTTAAGTTTGCCAGAGTTAAGTTTGCTCCAATCAAGTACGCCCGAACCAAATTTGCCTTAGTTAAATTAGCTTTACTGAGATTAGCTTCAGCTAATGAAGCCCCAGTTAGGTCTGCATTACTAAGATTTGCCCCAATTAAATTTGCTGTATCTAGATTTGCATAAATTAATTTTGCACTACTTAGGTCTACACCTGTCAGGTTTGCCTGTTCTAAGTTTGCATAATTCAAATTTGCGCTATTCAGATTTGACCTACTTAAGTCAGCACTATTGAGGTCTGTCGAATAAAATATTGCTGAAGAAGCACTTACCGAATTTAAGTTTGCATCTGCTAGAGACGCGTTAGTGAGATTTGTACTATTAAGCTTCGCTTTGGTTAGGTTTGCCCCACTTAAATCAACTCCACTCAAATTTGCACTAGTTAGGTCTATCTCACTGAGGTCTGCACCTTTGAGATTTTCTTGACTCAAATTTACTGAATGAAATTTCCGTTCCCCTGCGGCGTATTTCTCCAAAAGTTCCTTAGCGTCCATGATGCACCATTAAATACCACTGACACAGTATAATCACAAAAACTTTGTGTCACAGATATTCCTCTCCCCTCCACTCTCTGCGCCCTCTGCGCCTCTGCGGTTCGTTCCTCCTACCCCAACCTCGGACGTATCCCATAATGCCGATATCGCCAATAATCCCGCAGAATGCGATCGTGGTCAAAACATAAATTACCAGGCACTCGCCAAGACTCAAAAACTCCTACACCCTTAGCATCATCCCCAGCCAGAGGTTCCCCCGTCGCTGTCGCCAAAAACACAATACTAATAGTATGCTGACGGGGATCGCGATCGGGGTCAGAATACACTAGTAATTGTTCAACTAACTCCACCTGCAAACCCGTTTCTTCCTCAGCTTCTCGCCGCGCCGCCACTTCCACCGCTTCCCCATAATCTACAAAACCACCAGGAATAGCCCAACCTAAAGGTAGATTATGTCTTTCAATTAACACTATTGGCCGATGAGGTCGATCTACTAATTCAATGATGATATCAACTGTTGGTGTAGGATTTCGGTAAGTCATAGTTATTTAGTCATTGGTCATTGGTCATTAGTCATTAGTCAAGGACAAATGACTAAGGACAAACAAAATGAGTTTACTTGATTTACTTTGCAAATGCTGTTCCGTGATAAATTCAATGCGATTGGCTTTGCGATTGCCCAAGGGGCAATCGCGTAGCGTGTTGATCAGATAATTACTTCTTCCCATAATTCAGGTTAAATATGCCTTTTCCTAGATCCAGTGGCATTTTGCTGCATCCTACCTCCTTTCCCAGTCGATTTGGCGTTGGAGATTTAGGCTTAGAAGCCTATCGCTTCATTGATTTTCTCAAAGAGAGCCATCAACAATATTGGCAAGTTTTACCGTTGGGTCCCACTGGATACGGCAATTCTCCGTATATGTGCTACTCGGCAATGGCGGGAAATCCTCTGCTGATTAGCCCAGAAAAACTCTTAGAAGAGGGTTTGCTAGCTGAAGAAGACTTTGCTAATTTACCAGGATTCCCGGTAGAAAAGGTAGATTTCGAGCAGGTTGTGCCGATTAAAATTGGGCTACTCAAAAAAGCCTGTGAAAACTTTAAAGCGAATGCTACGCCTATCCAGCATAAAGAGTTTGAAGGTTTTTGCGACAGTAAAGCCTATTGGCTAGATAATTACGCCTTATTTATGGCGCTGAAAGATGCCAACAACAATGCAAACTGGCATACATGGGAGCGAGAACTTGTCAAGCGGCAACCGGAAGCATTAGCTCAGGCAGAGGATCGGCTCAACGGAGAGATTTTTTATTATAAATTCGTCCAATTTGAGTTTTTCCGCCAGTGGTCAGAGCTGAAAAGCTACGCCAATATGCGCGGTATTGACATTATCGGCGATATCCCCATTTACGTAGCTCATGATAGTGCCGACGTGTGGGCGCATCCCGACATCTTTTGCTTAGACGAAGAGACAGGAGTTGCGGCTCAAATGGCAGGAGTTCCACCAGATTACTTCAGCGCCACCGGTCAATTGTGGGGCAACCCGGTTTATAACTGGGAGGAATTGCAAAAACAAGACTTTAAATGGTGGGTACAGCGTTTTGAAGCAATGCTGGATTATGTAGATATAATTCGCATTGACCACTTCCGGGGCTTCGAGGCTTATTGGTCTGTACCCCAAGGTGAAGAAACTGCTATGAATGGTAAATGGGTGGAAGCACCTGGAGATGCTTTTTTTGAAGTGATTAGGCAGAAATTGGGCAAACTACCCGTCTTGGCGGAAGATTTGGGAGTAATCACGCCAGAGGTAGATGCGCTGCGAGACAAGTATGAATTTCCTGGGATGAAAGTTTTGCAGTTTGCCTTTGGTTCTGATCCCGATAATCCATTTTTACCATTCAATTACCTGCGAAATGCTGTAGTTTATACCGGTACTCACGATAATGACACAACTGTAGGCTGGTTCAACACGGCTAACGACAACGAAAAGCAAAACCTGTTGCTTTATTTAGGTTGTATTAGTCCTGAAGGTATCCACTGGGATTTAATTCGCCTAGCTTTGAGTTCCATAGCCAACCAAGCGATTATTCCTTTGCAAGATATTTTGGGATTAGGAAACGAAGCGCGGATGAATTTTCCCAGTGTTGCAGAGGGTAACTGGGAGTGGCGCTATCAAGCAGCAGCGTTGACAGAGGAATTAGGCGATCGCTTGAAAGTTCTTACCAGACTCAATGGACGCGCCCCGCAACCACAATGAGGAGTGGGGAGTGGGGAGTGGGGAGTAGGGAGTGGGGGAGACAAGGGAGACAAGGAAGAGGGAGGAGTAAATGCCTCCTTGTCCTTCCTTGTCCTCCTCATCTCCCTCATCCCCCTCATCCCCTCATCTCAAAACTTAGGTTTAGCAGCAATCCTAATTTCTTCCTCCTTCCCAGGCTCTCCCATTTCCTTAGCTTTCTCTTGATTGACGCTCATCAACACACCACCAGCATTATCAGTTTTCACTGTCAGTTGCTGTTGGGCTTTCCAAATTCGGTGAGTTCCCTCTGGCAGAATACCCTCAAACTCAGTTTTGCCATCAGCTACTACGCGAATCCAAGATGACGCTTTCAAGGTGACACCAATCTGTACAGCCTGTCCTTGGTGGATATCGCTAAGGCGATCGCTGATCGGTTGAACCTCAACTGAATCTTTTCGTTGGGCTAGTTCTGGTTTAACAAGGGACTTTTGTTGTGGGTATGGCTGATTTTGGCTATTACTTGCTTGTAATACAGCGTTATTTAATAACTGAGATAAGCCATTTACAGAGCAGAAAATTAGCAATATGTAAAGAAAGTAAAGATGAATCGGACGTAGTTGACTAAGGGGTGAAATATTCCCCATACCTTGGGAGTTCACTGGTGCAGAACTGATCGGAAAAGTGCTAGAAAATTCTACTCCATTCAAGCCAAGTGCTTCGGCAAATTGCCTGATCAAACCCTGAATATAGATTGGTTCTGGCAGTTCGTTTAAATTACCTTCTTCGATCGCCTGCAATAATCGCCGGGGAATTCTAGTCAATACAACCACTTGCTCTAGAGATAAGCCTTGTTCTTGACGCAATGCCGAAAGTTTAGCGCCCAATTCTGCCAACTTTTCGGCTCGTTCTTGCTCTAATGAAAGTGATGGCTGGTGATTATTCTTCTTTCTTGGCCACTTCATGGCTACTGACGCTCCTTAATTCCACTGAATCTTTAAATAGGTTGCATTATCGAACAGAATTCAGGAGTCGGGAGTCAGAATTCAAGTTAGGTATTCTGACCGAAAAAGCGGATGAATAATCGGCGTTTAAGACCCCCACAAAACTAGAATTTTTGGTGGTAACAGAGCAGCGCCGAAGTGTGGTCTTCAATCAGTCGGGGATTTTGACCCGCGACTGATTGATTCTGACTCCTGAATTCTGACTTCTGAATTCTTCTTCAACTGCTTTTGCAAAAATTGAATCTCATCATCTTTGAGGGAACGATATTTACCCTCATCTAAAAAAGGTTCTTTTGAAGTTTGTAATTGAATTGAACCGATAGCAGTCCGATGCAGCTTGATTACTGGGTATCCTAACTGTTGGGCTATACGGCGAATTTGGCGATTTCTTCCCTCCTGCAACACTATTTCTAAAAAGCTTTGCTCGGCACAACGTTCTATTAGGTGTACCTTGGCCGCCCTAGTTTTTCTACCCTCCAACATCACACCCTGACGCCACTTATGCAGCACTGCTTCTGGAGGATGTCCCTTGACCAAAACATGATATGTCTTGGAAATACTGTGACGTGGATGGGTTAGTCCAAATGTCAGTTCTCCGTCATTTGTCAGGATTAATGCTCCTGTAGAGTCTGCATCTAAACGCCCAACTGGGTGAATACCGGAACCCTCTCGTAATTCTTTCGGTAGTAAATCCAGAACTGTCGGTCTGTGGTGAGGGTCGTAGCAAGTTGAAACCACTCCGGCAGGTTTGTGCAGCAATAGATATATTAAAGCCGGACGGTGCTTTTTCGATAAGGGTTTACCATCCACAGCGATCGCATCTTTTTCGGGATCAACTTTTTGACCTAAATGTGCCAATATCCCATTGATCTGCACCCGTGAGTCCCTAATCATTTCTTCGGCTTCACGACGTGAGGCGATACCCCATTGAGCGAGAATTTTTTGTAACCGTGCCTCCATGTGGAAATTGCTTATTTACTAACAATTAAATGATATTTGCATTTTGTCCCTAGTAGGCATAAATGTTACATTTAAAGCTTGTTTAATTACATTGGTGAGATGCCAGAGCAAAATTCCCAAGCAACAAATGCAAATAAAATCCGTATAATTACGCAGCTACTTACAACAGCACTAAAGCTCTGGTTGAGAGCGCAAGTGAGCCAAATATCCGAATTAGAAGTGGAGATTAAAGCGAGCGATCGCCAAATTCTCTCTGGGCGCATCCCCTCGGTATCTATTTTTGCTACTCATGCAGTTTATCAAGGTCTCCTGATTACACAAATTCAATTAATAGCAGAAAATATTCGGATCAATATCGGCTCGGTACTCAAGGGACAGCCCCTACGACTATTAGAAATAGTACCAGTGGTTGGCGATTTGATCGTAGACGAGAAGGATCTGAATGCTTCTCTCTCATCTGACTTATTATCTACTGCTTTGAGCGATTTACTGGTTAAGGTTTTACCAACATATTACCCACAGTCACAACCAATTAATTGGCAAGAAATTATCCTTGATAACAATCAAATTATACTGCGAGGCGTGAGAGTAGCCAATAGTGAAACAACACCTCTAGAGATTTGTCTGGGTTTACAGTTACTCAGTGGGTATGAGTTGCAAGTGGCACATATCCACATCAAGCCTGACCAAGGAGATATATTAGAGGACAATCATCAATACAATCTCGATCTTGGTTCAGATGTGGATATCCAAGAACTAACACTGATCCCAGGCAAGCTGGTGTGTCGTGGGCGGATTAACGTTAATCCTTGATGATTAGAAATTAAAAAATACTATGGCAGTTGTCGCTTGAGTAGGTACTGAACCCCACCCCCAACCCCCTCCCCGCAAGCGATGAGGGGGCTAAGATATACCTCATGTGATTAGGAAACGCTATAATAATATTTTATTTTAAATGATACGGTGTCTATCGCGGAGTGGGAGTGGGGAGTAAGAATTTTAGATTTTAGATTTTAGATTTTAGATTAAAGAATTGAAATTTAATCCAAAATCGTCAATCTAAAATCCAAAATTGAATTGCCCTGTTTGGCCAATGCCCTTATAGTAGTGGCAACAATAGTGTCACAAAATAGTAAACCAGAGGAGCTGTAAAAATATAACTATCAGTACGGTCTAAAATACCACCGTGACCGGGGATTAACTGCCCGGAATCTTTGACTCCAGCATCCCGCTTGAGCATAGATTCGGTAAGATCCCCTAAAATGCTAGCAATGCCAATCAGCAAACCCAATGCTAAACCAGTGAAGGGGGATCTGGGCAAGTGTAGATAATAGGCTCCTGCTATGGCTACGGCAACACTGGAGATGATGCCAAAGACGGCACCTTCTACAGTTTTTTTCGGACTAATCTCAGACAGACGGGTTTTCCCAAAGAATTTGCCAATGGTGTAAGCACCGATATCGGCTGCCCAAATACACAAAAAAGTTAGCAGTGTTGCAGTAAAACCTTGTCCTAAAGAAGCGGAATTTGCCTTTTCCCAGAAATCTGTCCAGTTTGTGGGCCAATAACCTCCGAAAGGGAGATTGCTAAAAGCAGCACTATCAATTGCTCGTAACCGCACCCAGTAACTCGGTAAATAACCGACGTAAAATAGCCCCATAATAGAAGCGGAAACATCAGCGATCGTGGCAAATTTGGGCTGGAATAGCAGGTAAAAACAAATAAGTGTGCCAGCTATTGGCATCACAGCATCAGCTAAACTGCCATCAAGGGTACAAATCACCAGTAAAATTTGGCTGACAGCCATTGTGGTTTTAGCAGCAGGAGTAATGCCTCTGGCTCGCACCAAATTAAAATATTCCTGTTGACCCAAGAAAACCACGATCGCAAACATGATGGTAAAGTACCAGCCCCCCAAAAGGGTAACAGAAAGAGCAAGAGCGATCGCAATAATTCCACTAATAATCCGAGACCAAGGCATAGAAGTATTAAATATTGGGCATTGGGCACTTGTACTGAGCGTTGTCGAAGTATTGGGCATGGGGCATTGGTCATTGGTCATTGGTCATTGGTCATTGGTCATTGGTCATTGGTCATTGGGCATTAATTAATTAATTAGTTATTTTTTCTTCCCCTGCTTCCCTGCTTTCTCTGCTCCCCCTACTTCCTCATCTCCGTTTTCCCCCTTCCTTTGCGCCCTCTTGCAATGCCCCATGCCCCATTCCCTAATCCAGTTTCTCACCACTGAGGATAAAAATGGGATCAACGGCGGTAAAGGTTTGAGAAAAGCCGCGCGTCTCTAAGCGGTTCACCGCAGACTGTACGACTTCGATATTTCTAGCCCTTAACAGGGAAAAGCTCTGGGAAATAGCATATAGACTTTCTAGATTAGCAGCTGTGGCTACAACCCGACCCGATGGTGGCAAATAATGCCAAGCTGCTTGCAGTATTTCCTGAATGGGGCGTCCTCCCTCGATACAAACGCGGTGAGGAGTAACTTTGAGGTCATGTAAACACTCTGGGGCACTACCTTCAATTACTTCGACATTCTTGACTTCAAAGCGATCGCAGTTACGCTTGATCAAATTAGCTACTTCTTCATCCCTTTCTATAGCAATAATCTGTCCGCCTGGACACAATAGCCCCACCTCTACCGGAATTGTACCCGTCCCTGCGCCAATATCCCACAACACAGAATCTGATTTTAGTCGCAGTTGGGCAATTAATAGTAGTCGAACTTCTCGCTGGCTCAGGGGAATTCCTGGCAAATGTTCAAATAATTCATCGGGAATACCAGGGGTAATATAAGGCCAAAGTTGGGAGGGCATAGAACTACGCAATTATACTAAAGATATCGGTTTGCCAAATTGAAAAGCCATAAGCTCTAAAAACTTTTCAACCCTAGCATTATCAGAAACCATCATGATTGGCGAAATATTAGGCGATAGCTACGAAGTTCAGCAGCTATTAGGAAAAAAATCAGGGCGGCGGACGTTGTTAGCTCGTGATTTGCAAACTCAAGAATTAGTTGTGATCAAGTTACTCTCTTTTGGTGGTGACTTTGAATGGGATTCACTCAAGCTGTTTGAGCGGGAAGCTGAAATTTTAAAATCTTTGTCACATCCCTTAATTCCTCACTATTTAAACTATTTTGAGGTAAATTTACCAAACATCAAAGGATTTGCCCTAGTACAAACTTATATCCCTGCACAAAGTTTAGAGCAATATTTACAAAATGGGCGGACTTTTACAGAAGTAGAAGTCAAACAAATAGCTAAAGCACTTTTAGAGATTCTCGTTTACCTACATGGGCTGTATCCGCCTGTAATTCACCGTGATATTAAGCCTAGCAATATTTTATTGGGCGATCGCTCTGGCAATAGTATCGGTCAAGTTTACCTAGTAGATTTTGGCTCAGTACAGACTGTCCTCGCCACAGAAAACGGGACAAGAACTGTAGTAGGAACCTATGGCTATATGCCACAGGAGCAATTTGGCGGACGCACTGTTGCAGCATCTGACCTTTATAGTTTAGGCACAACCTTAATTTATTTAGTTACGGGTACTCATCCAGCCGATTTACCCCAAAAGGATTTTCGCATTCAGTTTGAACAAGCAGCTAATCTGAGTCCCAGCTTTAGCAATTGGTTGAGATGGATGATTGAACCCAGTTTAGAACGGCGTTTGAGTTCTGCTACCGAAGCGATCGCAGCTTTAGAGAAACCACAACCGACAAACTTACCTGCTTTGGTTGTTGGCAAACCAGATGGGAGTAAGATTCAACTAACCAAAAATGGGGATTCTCTAGAAATTATCGTTCCCCCGACTGGTTTTGATACATCAATATTATTCACAGGTTTATTTGCGATCGTCTGGAATTCATTTATCCTCATTTGGACAATTGGCGCACTCTCAGCGCCTTTTCCTGTCAACATCCCTTTTGCCATGTTCTCACTTCCTTTTTGGGGTGCTGGCTTTGTGATGGTGTATAAAATTCTGTTTCATTTATTTGGACGCATCTGCTTACGCCTGAATCCTAAACAAATTAGCCTAACCTGGGAGTTGTTTGCTTGGAAATTTTATCGTCCCCGGACATCGCCAAGACAAAGTATTACTAAGTTGGTTTACATTCCCAAACATTTTACTAAAGACTCTGAAGGCACTAGAATTGCCGTTCCAGCACAATTGGATATTTGGGTAGGAGTAAAAAAATTTCAACTTGGTGGTATTAGTGGTGCGATTAAATCTGAAGCGGAACTGGAATGGGTAGCTGATGAATTAAGCGATTGGTTAGGTTTGCCAATTCAGCGAGAATAAACGAAATCAATAATATTAAAGAGGTCTAAAAATGGCAACTATAAGGAAAAGGCGATCGCTAATGGAATTAATTCAAAACATCTAAAGTACATCATAGTCCCTTCCTCGCTTGCGGGGAGGGGGTTGGGGGTGGGGTTCTTGTACCTCACAAGGGCCGAGAACCGCTATAGAAATGAGTAGACGTAGGTTGGGTGGAGCGGAGCGCAACCCAACTGATTATCAGGATGTTGGGTTACGCAAAGCCTCCACCCAACCTACAATTTTTTTGCAACATTTTAGCCAGCTAGCTAAGGATTCTGCATTGAATGCACAATCGCGTCATAAACAGATGGGATATATGGAGATTCAAGGTAAGATTAATATTTGATTAACCAACGTGATGGATGATTAATCATATTCAACAGACCAGATAAAATTTTGCAGTAACTTCCGTGAAGTTCTCGTCCTCTTTGCACATCCATGTAGTTGCATTTGACCGCAAATTCAATCCAAGTCTGAGTTGCAGATACTTCAGCTTCACAATCGTTCAAATTAGCGACAAATGCAGCCTCATAACGGCGTTTCTGCCAAGCTTTTGCTATTTTCGCGCATACAGAACGTGAAGCACGACGAATTTGATCAGTTAAAGAATATCGTTCCTCTACAGGAAACTTCTTTGATAGTTCAAAAATTTTCATTGCCGCTTCAAAGGCAATTTTATAAATTTCCAAGTCGCACGATTTACTTTCTAAACTTTCTGGAGAATAGACAAAAATCGCCTGATTTTCTAGTTTTTCTAACCTTTCTCGAAGATAGGTGAAAATTGCCTGAATTCCTTGCTCGACAATCTCAGGCGGTGGCGAGGCTAATTGCGGATTGTTATGGAGGGATAGCGTTGTCAAGTTGGAGAGTTGACTGATTTCTGGCGGCAGGCTGCTCAATTGATTGTTAGAGAGGTCTAGCATTGTCAAGTTGGAGAGTTGTCCGATTTCTGGCGGCAAGTTGCTCAGTTGATTGCCACAAAGGGATAACTCAATCAGGTTGGAGAGTTGGCCGATTTCTGGCGGTAGACTGCTCAGTTGATTGTCGTGGAGGTATAGCCCATCGAGATTGGAGAGTTGGCCGATTTCTGGCGGTAGACTACTCAGTTGATTGCCATAAAGGTGTAGCCCATCGAGATTGGAGAGTTGGCCGATTTCTGGCGGTAGACTGCTCAGTTGATTGCTAGTAAGTTGTAGCAATGTCAGATTAAAGAGTTGGCCGATTTCTGGCGGTAGACTGCTCAGTTGATTGTCGTCGAGGAATAGCCCATTGAGATTGGAGAGTTGGCCGATTTCTGGCGGTAGACTGCTCAGTTGATTGCTAGTAAGTTGTAGCGTTCTCAGATTGGAGAGTTGGCCGATTTCTGGCGGTAGATTGCTCAGTTGATTGTCATAGAGGAATAGCTCAGTGAGATTGGAGAGTTGGCCGATTTCTAGCGGTAGACTGCTTAGTTGATTGTTACGGAGGTTTAGCTTAGTCAGGCTGAAGAGTTGGCCGATTTCTGGCGGCAGGCTGCTCACTTGATTGGAACGGAGGTCTAACTCCGTTGCCTTTTCTCTGGCAGCTTGTTCAATAATTTGCAACAGTTTTTCGTTTTTCACCTGCAAACCTCACTAACTCTGTAGCGATATTTACCAGAATAGTGTATCGCAACTTCTGCGATCGCACTCCCGCATAACTAGCAACTTGGGTTATTAGCGATTATCCCAAGCTGCTTTACCAAAAGTTTTTGAGGACAAAAACACTTATTTATATTGCAATACGCTTGGGTTAAGCATTTTTTTCTTCTCTCTGTTTCCTCTGCGCCTCTGCGGTTCGTTAAAAAAATTGAGTTTGACAAAGAGTTTTAACCTTAACTGAACCGTATTGATTTATACCCTGTTTCTGCAAGAGGGTCGATCGCTGATCAGTGGCGAACTGATTAGATTTGAACCATCAATGTCTATATTTAATTACAGATACCTTAGAGGAAATTTATATGTTTGGACTGGGATGGCCAGAAATAGCTGTAATTAGCATAGTCGCTATTCTAATTTTTGGGCCGAAAAAAATTCCCGAACTGGGAACTGCACTGGGCAAAACCCTACGAGGTTTTAAGGAGGAGATGAAAACTCCCAGCGAGGAAACCAATCAGGAAGAAGAAAAACAGTAAGTCAGAATACAGGAGTCAGTGTGTTAGCTCCTCCTGATTCCTGACTACAACAAGGTATTAACAACAGAAGAAGGTGTGATCCCATTTTGGGAATCGATGACATTTGTGCCGGGATTTTGTTGGAGTGTCTCTTCCTTCGCTAAACCACGCAGCTTAATTAACTTAATAGCGCGAGTAACACTTTCTGGCAAAATTACCACCAGACTGTTATCAGGAGCCATATCTAAGCCTTTATTTATCGCTTGAGTTTCATCCAAAATTGATTCATAGCGGCTATCAGGCTTAACTTGGGTTATACCTTGAATAATCAACTGGGTGGCTGATCCCCGTACTCGTCCCCGCGAGTCATCGTCTTCTTTGATGATGATGTAATCAAAAATTTGTGCGGCTAATTTGCCCAAAGTCACAAAGTCTTCGTCCCGGCGATCGCCTGGGCCACCAATTACGCCAATCCGTTGTCCTGTAGTCCAGTTCCGCACAAAGGAACCTACAGCTTCGTAACTGGCTGCGTTGTGGGCATAATCCACCAAAGCGTGGTAATTTCCTAAATTAAATAGATTCATCCGTCCTGGCGTTTGACTAACTGAAGCCCGGAAAGTCCTCAAACCAGCCCGAATCTGCTCAATTGTGACGTTCTGCACGAATGCTGCCAAACTTGCAGCTAAAGCGTTGGCAATCATAAACGGCGCACGTCCGCCCATTGTTAAAGGTATATTTTCGGCTCTCTCTATCCGATGTGTCCAATCACCTTTAACAATTGACAAATAGCCATTTTCATACACTGCGGCTACTCCACCTTTTTGGATGTGCTTTCGCACCAATTCCGAGTCGGGGTTCATGGTGAAGTAAGCAATATTAGCCTTAGTTTTTTCTGACATGGCGGCGACGCGGCGATCGTCGGCATTGAGTACCGCATAGCCATCAGGGTATACGGCTTCCGCCACTACGCTCTTGAGGTTAGCTAACTGCTCAATGGTATCTATATCGCCTATTCCTAAGTGGTCGGAGGCTACATTCAATACCACCCCCACATTTGCGGCTTCAAAGCCCAATCCAGATCGGAGAATGCCACCGCGAGCCGTTTCCAGTACCGCTACTTCTACTGTGGGATCTTGGAGGATCACCTGGGCGCTTTGAGGGCCTGTGTTATCGCCAGATTCTACTAAGTAATCACCGATATATGTTCCATCGGTAGTTGTATAACCTACTACCTTACCAGTCTGTTTATAAATATGTGCTAGTAGTCGGGTAGTAGTGGTTTTGCCATTAGTGCCCGTGATGCTGAGGATGGGAATTTGGCTAGATTGCTCGTTAGGAAACAGCATATCCATGACTGCGCCAGCGACGTTGCGGGGAATACCCACGCTTGGGGCGACGTGCATTCGGAAGCCGGGAGCGGCATTAACTTCGACAATTACGCCATCGACTTCCCGCAGAGGACGGCTAATATCTGTGGTGACGATATCTAAACCAGCTATATCCAAACCGATAATCTTGACTACCCGTTGTGCCAACCAAAGATTTTCTGGGTGAATTTCATCGGTACGGTCTACAGCGCTACCACCTGTACTCAAGTTTGCCGTTGCCCTGAGATAAGAAATAGTGCCTTTGGGTGGCACGCTATTTAGGGTATAGCCTTGCCTTTCTAGCAGCTGGTAGCTGGTGCGGTCTAGTTCAATCTTGGTCAGGACGTTATCATGTCCTTCACCGCGATTCGGGTCAAGGTTTGTTTCCTCAATCAGTTCGGCGATCGTTGATCTGCCGTTGCCAATCACATGAGCCGGAACGCGTTCGGCGACTGCGACTACTTTGCCATTTACCACCAGTACCCGGTGGTCGCGCCCAACGTAATATCTTTCGACAATAATTGACCGGGAAACCTGTCTGGCAGCTTCGTATCCGGCTTCAGCTTCTTCCCAAGTTCTGATATCAATGGTGATCCCACGTCCATGATTGCCATCTAGGGGCTTGATGACGATGGGATAGCCGCCAACTAATTCTAGGGCTTGTTCCAAATCGTCTAAGAAGTTGATCACTGTACCTCTGGGGACTGGCGCACCAGCAGCCGCGAGGATGCGTTTAGTGGCTTCTTTATCGCAAGCTAGCTCTACACCCAGAATGCTGGTGTTATCGGTCATTGTGGCCTGCATCCGCTTCTGATTCACGCCGTAGCCTAGCTGAATCAAAAAGCGGGCTTCCAGAGACATCCAGGGAATACCTCTTTTTTCTGCTTCTTTGACGATCGCTTCCGTAGAAGGACCTAATGAAGCATCACGGGTAAAGTCTTTCAGGTCTTGGATATCTTGCTCTAGTTCTGCCTTGGGATAACGGCCTCGATCAACGATACTCTGACACAGCCGCACAGCTGCTCGTCCAGCGTAACGTCCCGCTTCCTCGTTCAGGTACTCGATCACTACTTGGAAAATTCCGGGTGTGGCAGTTTCGCGGGTGCGACCAAAGCCGACATGCATACCAGCTAATTCCTGGAGTTCTAGGGCTACGTGTTCGACGATATGGCCGATCATAGTGCCTTCTTTGACTCGCATCAAAAAACCACCACGACAGCCAGGCGAACAATAGTGACCCTCCAGACTTGGCAGCGCCTCAACTAATCCTTCATAAAAGCCAGGGATTTCATTCGAGGGCGTCTCGGCAAGGGTTTCTAAATCGAGGCGCATGACGATCAGCTTGTGGCGTCGAATGCTCCAATAGTTTGGGCCGCGTAAGGTCTGGATCTTGAGGATTCTCATGGGAATAGGTAGATGGAGATTCGGAACCAAAATTCTAGTTTCTTACTCGAATTGACCGCTAAACTGTTCATTGCAAACAGTTTTTTCTTTTTACATGGTATTCTTATCATTTTTCTACGGTAAGAAATAATAAATGTGCGGTCAACTCAGTGTAACCTCAGATACTCTATCCCGTCAGCTGGAGATTCGGTGTACAGCAGGCAATACAGTCCGCTGATACAAGTGAAAGCGATCGCCGTAGCTGAGGATATGAAGACGTAAATTATGCACCGTTAACGGTTCATTAGCACCGACATGGGGTTCGTTGGTGTGGGTGAGTTCGGTGGGATCAACAATGGTGACACTGCCTTTGCCCATGACTTGTAACCAACCATCGCGTTCAAATACAGCACAAGTATCTTCGTCAATGCCAATACCTAAGCGATCGGGATGAGCTGCGATCGCGCTAATCAGTCGCCCCATGCGATTACGGTTATTAAAGTGTTGGTCAACGATTACTTCGGGAATAAATCCCAAACCCGTTGCCATATCTACTAGGGAACGATTTGGCGACTCTCCACTACCGCCGCCAGCAATCATATGATGCCCCATCACTGCCGCTCCTGCACTAGTGCCTGCTAACGTCAGTTGCCCCGCCCTGACTCGCTGCCGAATAATTTCCATTGCTGGCGTATCTGCCAACACGCCACAAAGACGCAGTTGGTCTCCTCCTGTTAAAAATACCCCACTACAGGCTTCTAAGGATGCTTTGATCTGGGAAGCTTCACATTGTTCCCGTTCACGGATGTCTAAAATTTCTACCTTCTGGGCACCCATTTCTTCAAAAATGCGAATATACCGACCACCGATGATGGCGGGTTCACGAGAGGCTGATGGAATAATTGTAATATAAGCCTTACTAGCACCAGCACGTCCAAAAAAAGTTCGTAGGATTTCGCGCCCATGAACTTTATCTTCTGCGCCTCCGATAACCAGAACGGCGGTTTTAGTTGCTTGGGGTGTCCTCATTTCTAGCGATTTAGCTTGTAATTGCGGCATTGTGTTTCTCCTGTCAACAACTTCAGGTGAATTTAACAAGGTTCAGAAGCAGCCATGATTTTTGGGCTTTGCTTCTTTGAGAGGACACTTTTTGGAAGTTTGGAACTGGGTCAGGCACTCTCCAAATTTTCGCTTAACGCTCGCGTTGCCTCGGTCTAAACGTGTTCGTTCCCGTTCCTCAAAGCCAGCGCCTTGTTTTTCACCTGTCCACTTGCAGCAGGGCAAAATAGTCTTTAGGGGGCTAGATTCCCCCTTTCGGGTTGGGGACGAGCAGTTAAGACTACGCTTTTTCGTGAGGCTGGCTCGATGCATCCTGGAAGTTGTTAACTTGATATGATTATTAATTTAAATGTAGTTGTGACAACATTTAAACATAAATTAAGTAATTAGAAAAACTTTTGCTCCCATCTAAAATCTAAGAGGTCTGGTAGTTTTAGATACTATTGATAAAGTTTAACTGGAATTTGACCCGACCTTGGCTTGATGATGTTTGCTAGACATTCAAATTTAAGATTAGTGTCCTTGAATACGAATAACTGTGCGCTTTGATATAGTTACGCTTTTTCCTGACTGTTTTAACTCTGTTCTCAATTCTGGGCTGTTGGGTAAAGCCTTAGCTAAACAGATTGCCGAAGTGCATCTGGTTAACCCACGGGACTTTACCACTGACAAGCACCGAAAGGTAGATGATGAACCCTACGGTGGCGGCGTTGGGATGCTAATGAAGCCGGAACCGATTTTTTCTGCTGTGGAGTCGCTGCCAATTCTACCCCGAAGAGAAGTAATTTTGATGAGTCCACAGGGTCAAACAATTAATCAACCTCTTTTGAAAGAATTGGTGACAAATTATGACCAGTTAGTAGTGATTTGCGGACATTACGAAGGAGTGGATGAGAGGGTGCTACATTTGGTAACTCGTGAGGTATCTTTAGGTGATTTTATTCTGACTGGTGGGGAAATTCCAGCAATGGCTTTGATTAATGGCGTAGTGCGGCTCTTGCCTGGAACTGTGGCCAAAACGGAGTCCCTCACAGCAGAAAGTTTTGAGGAAGGGTTGTTGGACTATCCCCAATATACTCGCCCTGCCAATTTTCGCGGTTTGAAAGTGCCTGATGTCTTGCTCAGTGGGAATCATGCCGCGATCGCGCGGTGGCGTTACGAACAACAAATTCAAAGAACAGGCGATCGCCGCCCCGATCTTTTGGAAAAATGGGAGGAGGGGAAAGGGAGTGGGGAGTAGGGAGTAGGGAGTGGGGGATGAGGGGGATGAGGGAGAATGACAAATGAAAAAAATGACTAAAATTCGGATTGGTAACGGCTACGATATTCACCAACTGGTGAGCGATCGCGCTTTGATTTTAGGGGGAATTCAAATTCCCCATGAGCTGGGTTTGTTGGGGCACAGTGACGCTGATGTGCTGACTCACGCGATTATGGATGCCATGCTTGGGGCATTATCTTTGGGAGATATTGGTCATTATTTTCCGCCTAGTGACCCTCAATGGGCGGGAGCAGATAGTTTAGTACTATTAACTCAAGTACATCAACTGATTTGCGATCGAGGCTGGCAAATCGGAAATATTGACTCGGTGGTAGTAGCAGAACGTCCAAAATTAAAGCCGCATATTCACAATATGCGCGACAAACTAGCGGCGGTTTTAGAATTAGAACCAAATCAAATTGGCATCAAAGCTACCACAAACGAAAAATTAGGCCCTGTTGGACGCGAAGAAGGTATATGTGCTTATGCTGTTGTTTTACTAGTAGCTTCAGAGTAACTTTTGTTTGAAACAATCGGTAAAAATATCGAAGACTCACGAGGATAGAAATCAATGATTTATCAGGACAAACAAACCGTAACTTGGTGGGAAATCAGAGCTATACAATCTATAAATATAGAAGATATAGACTTTCCTGATATTGTTGCTGTAGACAAAGAGGAACAAATTGTTCTCATAGCTGAAGTTAAAGGTTTACCATTCAATTTCCAAGAAATAAAAGCCAAAAAGTATGCTATTTTACGGCTAATTGATTATTTGCAAGCTGCAAAGATAGTGATTCCTTTTGCCATGCTTGTTGATGTAAATAACATTCTGATTTTTCAATGGGATGGCAATAATTTATCAGAGCCAATTCTCAGTCTTAATACTGGTGATGTGCTTAGTCATTACGAGCCAAAATTCCTCGGCAAAAGGATATTTAGTCTTTACCTTAAAGGTCTTACAGAAGCTTGGCTACGTGACTTGGCATATCATTGGAAATCTGCAATACCACCTTTCACAAAGCAAATCACAGAAATTGGTTTATTGCAACTACTAGAAGACGGAAAAACTCAACTTTATTAATGATTAGCAGTGATAATTTACGTTGAAACTAATTTGTTGATGAGTATTGCTAAAGGGCAAGATTCACAAGCACAAGAATTACTGCAAAATACACCCTCTTTTTTACGTCTAGTAGTGCCAAGTATTTGTTTTGTAGAATCATTGACAACATTGGAACAAGAAGAAAAACATAATCTAGATTTTCTCCGCAAGTTAGATATACAAATTAATCAAGCAAAGCGAGATAATTCAGATAATGCACGATTACTTCTGTTTCACCTAGAACAATCAAGAACTAGCTTTTTTGAACGAAATAACGAAATAAAAGAACGTTTTGGTGTAGCTTTTAATCAGCTTGCCATGAAATCAGAAATGATTACATTAAGTACAGGTATTTTTCAAGGAACTTTAAATAGAGCAATTTTTGAGAAGCACATTATAGATAGAGTGATCTTGGAGTGTATAATTTTTCATGCTGGCTTACATCCTAATGAAACAAAAATATTTTTAAGCGCTAATTCTAAAGAATTTGGCAGACGTGAAGTTATAGAGGCTTTACGAGATAGTGGCATTCAGTATTTCAATAAAACCCAAAACTTCCTTGGTTGGCTACAATCTCAATCAAATTGATTACACTATTCGCATATTGAAATTATGAAATCTTTTAGGAAAATCTTTTTGGCAATTAAACATTTTTGGTTGCCAATAATTCTGACTTCAGCAATAGCATTTACAGTTACCGCCTGCAATCCAGCTAACTTCAAAAGTGCAGATGCTCAAGTGCCGCAATTGGTAAGTAGCATTCTCAGTGATCCCAAAACCTTTAACTATCCTCTCAGTCAGGAATCTCCAAATGTTTTTCCTCTAATTTACGAGGGGTTAATCACCCAAAATCCGATAACTGCGAAAGTCGAGCCAGCATTAGCGGAATCGTGGCAAATTTCCGATGATAAATTAAAAATTGTTTTTACCTTACGCGAAGGGTTGAAATGGTCTGATGGTCAGCCACTAACAGTAGATGATGTGTTGTTTACCTACAACGATATTTATTTAAACGAAGCGATTCCTACTGATGTTCGAGACTCACTGCGGATTGGTAAAAGTCGGAAACTACCCAGTGTGCGAAAAGTGGATGAACGCCGAGTTGAGTTTAGCGTACCCGAACCCTTTAGACCTTTTCTACTGAGTACAGGTTCGCCAATTTTACCCGCCCATACATTGCAAGAATCGGTAAAAACGAAAGATCGAAATGGGCATCCGACCTTTCTGACAAAATGGGGCGTTGATACTCCTCCCGACCAAATTATTGCTAACGGCCCTTACAAGCTAGAGCGCTATGACACGAGTCAGCGTGTGGTCTTCCAGCGCAATCCCTACTACTGGCGCAAGGATACTCAAGGCAATTCCCAGCCTTATATTGAACGGGTAATTTGGGAAATTGTGGAATCAACAGATACTTCCTTGCTGCAATTTCGTTCTGGCGGATTAGATACTGTGGCAGTGTCGCCAGATTATTTTTCTTTGCTAAAGGTGCAAGAAAAGCAAGGAAAATTCCAAATTTATAATGGTGGACCAACATCCAGTACATCGTTTGTTTGGTTCAATCTCAACAAAGGTAAAAGGGACGGAAAACCACTGGTCGATCCGGTTAAGTCTGGGTGGTTCAATAATGTGCAATTTCGGCAGGCTATAGCTTATGCAATTGACCGTCAAACGATGATTAATAACACTTTTCGCGGCTTGGGTGTAGCACAAGATTCACCGATTTCTGTGCAAAGCCCCTATTATCTTTCCCCTAAAGAGGGGTTAAAAGTTTACGATTACAATCAGCAAAAAGCGAAGGAATTACTTCTAAAAGCAGGATTTAAGTACAACAACAATCAGTTAGTAGATGCTCAGGGAAATCGCGTCCGTTTCTCTTTGCTTACTAATGCTGGAAATAAAATTCGTGAGGCAATGGGATCGCAGATAAAACAAGACTTGAGCAAAATCGGCATTCAAGTTGATTTCACCCCGTTAGCATGGAATACTTTTACTGACAAAGTTTCTAACTCCTTGGATTGGGAAGCTTCTTTGATGGGTCTAACTGGCGGATTAGAACCGAATGATGGTGCTAATGTCTGGGCACCTGAAGGCGGATTGCATATGTTTAATCAGAAACCCCAAGCAGGACAAAAGCCGATTCAGGGTTGGGAGATTGCTCCTTGGGAAGCGGAAATAGGGAATCTTTACATTCAAGCTGCACGAGAATTAGACGAAGCAAAGGTTAAAGCGATTTATGACGAAACACAGAGGATTACCCAGGAAAATTTACCTTTTATTTTCCTGGTTAATCCTTATTCAATGTCGGCGGTGCGTAATCGTTTTGAAGGCATTAAATTCTCTGCCCTTGGCGGCGCATTCTGGAATATTGAACAAATCAAAATAAGGGATTAGTTATGGGGCATTGGGCATGGGGCATGGGGCATTGGGAATTAGTTATTGGACGACTGATAAATGACAAAGAACAAAGCATAAAGGGCTAATTACTAATGACCGATGAAAAAACATTGCGTAGTTTACCGCCGTAGGCATCGCTCCTCGAAGCAGTGGCCAATGGTAAAATTACCCCAGATATAGGATTAGACGCACTTGAATCTTTGTCCTATAAACCTGCGAGTGAATTTATTGAACATAATTAGACAGAATTCCAGTAAATTTAATTCTATGAAATCACCCTCCATCTTTTTTGCAATTAGGCGTTTTTGGCTAACATTAATTCTGACTTCAGCAATAGCACTTACAGTTACCGCCTGCAACCCAGCTAACTTTAAAAGCGCAGCTGCTCAAGTGCCGCAAGTTGTCACCGCAGTTTTGAGTGAGCCTTCAACTTTTAACTATGCTCTGAATGAGTCGGCATATAGCGTTTTTGGCTTCCTCTATGACTCATTGATTAATGAGAATCCTGTAACCACAAAACTAGAGCCTGCTCTAGCAGAAGCCTGGGAAGTTTCTGAAGATGGTCAGCGAATTGTGATCACCCTGCGATCGGGAATTAAGTGGTCAGATGGTCAGCCAACGACTGCTGATGATGTTGTTTTTAGTTATAACGAAATCTACCTCAATCCTAAAATTCCTACCTCTACCAAAGATGCCCTAAGAATTGGCGATAAGGGCAGTTTGCCAAAGGTGAAAAAAATTGATGAGCGTCGGGTTGAATTTAGCATACAGGAACCCTTTGCTCCTTTTTTAAGATATGTTGGCGGCATCCCAATTATGCCAGCCCATGTTCTACAGAAAGCAGTTCGCACAATCGGTTCTGGTGGAAATTCTAAGTTTCTCTCAATGTGGGGAACAGGCACTGATCCGAAACAAATTGTTGGTAACGGTCCCTATGTCATGGAAAGTTACGTTTCCAGTCAGCGAGTTATATTTCGGCGTAATCCATACTACTGGCGTAAAGATGCTCAGGGTAATCCTCAGCCTTACATTGAGCGCATTGTTTGGCAAATTATTGAATCTACTGAAAACCAGTTGATTAGTTTTCGCTCTGGGCAGTTGGATGATTTAGAAGTTCCTCCTGAAGGTTTTAGTTTGCTGAAGCGAGAAGAAAAACGGGCGAAGTTTAAAATTTATAACGGCGGCCCAGGCACAAGTACGAGTTTTATTGCTTTCAATCTTAGTAAAGCGAAGAATTCTCAGGGTAAACCTTTTGTAGACCCAATTAAATCTAGCTGGTTTAATAAAAAGGAATTCAGGCAGGCTATAGCCTACGCGCTCGACCGCAAAACCATGAAAACAAATGCTTATCGGGGACTGGGTGAACTGCAAAATTCATTTGTTTATGTCAAAAGTCCCTACTTCCTTCCTCCAGAAAAAGGGTTAAAGGTATATAATTACGAGCCAGATAAATCGAAGAAATTACTGTTACAAGCTGGGTTTAAATATAATGACCAAAATCAGCTTTTAGATGCTAATGGTAACAGAGTCAGATTTACAATCTTAACGAATTCGGAAAGAAAAGTTAGAGGAGATATGGCATCTCAAATCAGACGGGATCTTGGTAATATTGGGATTCAAGTAGATTTGCAAATTCTCAGCTTCAATTCTTATCTAGAAAAACTCAAAGTTACGCATAATTGGGATTGTTACCTGGGAGGATTTGCTGGAGGCGGTATTGAACCCCACGGCGCTAGCAATATCTGGAGGATTGCCGGTGCATCCCATGCATTTAATTTGGGGCCACAACCGGGAGATCCACCCATAACTGGCTGGGAAGTTTCCGACTGGGAAAAGCAAATTGACAGCCTTTACATTAAAGGCGCACAGGTATTGGATGAAAACAAGCGCAAGGAGATTTATTACGAATATCAGCGCATCGCCTCAGAACAGTTGCCGTTTATTCATTTAGTGGAGGCGTTGAATTTGCAAGCAGTGCGCGATCGCTTCCAAGGAATTCAATATACTGCTCTTGGCGGCCCATTTTGGAATCTCTACGAACTGAAAGTAACCGATTAGTCATTGGGCATTGGGCATTGGTTATTCACAAAGAACAAATGACAAATGACAAAGGACAAATAACCCATGACCGATGAAAAAACTTTGCGATCGCTCCTCGAAGCGGTTGCCAATGGTAAAGTTACCCCAGATACGGCATTACATTCACTCAAAGATTTAACTTATGAATCTGTGGGTGAGTTTGCCAAAATTGACCATCATCGCGCCCTTAGAACTGGTTTCCCGGAGGTGATTTGGGGACTTGGTAAAACTCCCGATCAAATTGCTCAAATTATGGAGGTGATGCGCCTCCGCAATCCGGTGGTGATGGCGACTCGCATTGAACCAGTAGTTTATGCCGCACTGCAATCAAAAGTTAGCGGTTTACGATATTACGAATCGGCGCGAATTTGTGCGATCGCTCCCCCTACTATCGAACCACAATTCCAGGGTGAAATTGGCATTCTTTCTGCTGGTACCGCCGATTTACCCGTTGCTGAAGAAGCAGCTGTAACTGCTGAACTTTCTGGTTTCCGCGTCCAGCGCCTTTGGGATGTTGGCGTTGCTGGGATTCACCGCTTATTAAGTAACCGTCACCTGATTGAATCAGCATCGGTGTTAATTGTCGTGGCGGGGATGGAAGGCGCTTTACCCAGTGTTGTCGCTGGTTTAGCGAGTTGTCCTGTGATTGCCGTACCCACCAGCATCGGTTATGGCGCAAGTTTTGGCGGTTTAGCACCCCTATTGACAATGCTTAACTCTTGTGCTGCGGGAGTAGGTGTCGTAAATATCGATAATGGTTTTGGTGCAGCAGTTTTGGCGGGGCAAATTTTGCGAACTGCCGAGAAATTGCGGTTGGCATCGGCTGCATCTTGAGTTAAGACATTAAAGTTATATCCAATATTTCAGTACACTATCAGTATTTAATGTCAAAAATAAACTGATGCTGAAATTTGCCACCCTTTACTTCTTAAGCATCAAATATGAGCCACTACAGCGATTTGATATCTCAGTTATTTTGGCATTTGCCTGTAAATTTGACGGCACTAGCACAAACAATTACCGACCCAGATGTTATGGGTCAGATTCAAAAAGCTTGGAGCCACTTTATACAAACAGGTCAAGTGTGGGCATTGTTGATTGGTTTAGTCATTGGCTATATGATTCGGAATCTAACTAGCTACGGCTAAATCTAGGGGGAGTGGGGAATAGGGAGTAGGGAGTAGGGAAATCAGGAAAATTGTCTTCCTCCTCTTCCTAAA
Organism: Nostoc sp.; assembly: GCF_036919575.1. Classification (GTDB taxonomy): domain Bacteria; phylum Cyanobacteriota; class Cyanobacteriia; order Cyanobacteriales; family Nostocaceae; genus Nostoc. The sequence continues at coordinate 135,145 of NZ_JBALBY010000117.1, forward strand.
TCATCATTTCCCATTCCCCACTCCCCACTCCCCACTCCCCTCATAATATTTATGACCAAAGAAGAAAATTGGAGTCCGCGATTTGAATCAGCGTTGCATCCAGCGATCGCTCGTTTTAATGCCAGTATAGGTTTTGATATTGAATTAATCGAATATGACTTGACTGGCTCTCAAGCTCATGCTAAAATGCTCGCTCACACGGGCATTATCTCCCAACAAGAAGGAGAGCAACTGGTTGCCGGTCTGGAGCAAATTCGCCAAGAGTACCGCCAGGGTAAATTTCAGCCCGGTGTCGATGCTGAAGATGTGCATTTTGCAGTTGAACGACGACTGACAGAAATTGTCGGCGATGTGGGTAAAAAACTGCATACGGCGCGATCGCGGAATGACCAAGTTGGCACCGATACCAGACTCTATCTCCGCGACCAAATCCAACAAATTAAAAGCGAATTGCGAGAATTTCAAGGTGTTTTACTAGATATAGCCGAAAAGCACGTTGAAACCCTGATTCCTGGCTATACTCACCTACAACGCGCCCAACCTGTGAGTTTAGCTCACCATCTCTTGGCATACTTTCAAATGGCGCAACGCGACTGGGAACGCTTAGGAGATGTTTCTCGCCGCGTCAATATCTCACCTTTGGGATGCGGTGCTTTAGCGGGAACTACTTTTCCCATCGATCGCCACTACACAGCCAAACTCTTGAATTTTGACGATATTTATGCTAATAGCCTTGATGGAGTGAGCGATCGCGATTTTGCGATCGAATTCTTGTGTGCTGCTAGCTTGATTATGGTTCACCTCAGCCGCCTTGCAGAAGAAGTCATTCTTTGGTCAACTGAAGAATTTCGCTTTGTCACCCTCAAAGATAGCTGCGCCACGGGTTCAAGTATCATGCCCCAAAAGAAAAACCCCGATGTACCAGAATTGGTGCGGGGGAAAACGGGGCGTGTATTCGGTCATCTCCAGGCGATGTTAGTGATTATGAAGGGGCTACCCCTGGCATATAACAAAGACCTGCAAGAAGATAAAGAAGGTCTATTTGATAGCGTTAACACAGTCAAAGCCTCTCTAGAAGCGATGACGATTTTGCTCAGAGAAGGCTTAGAATTTCGTACCCAGCGATTAGCCCAAGCCGTGACCGAAGATTTTTCCAATGCTACCGATGTAGCAGATTATCTGGCAGCACGGGGCGTCCCTTTCCGGGAAGCTTACAACCTTGTGGGTAAGGTGGTAAAAACTAGTATTGCCGCAGGTAAACTCCTGAAAGATTTGAAATTGTCAGAGTGGCAACAAATACATCCCGCATTTGCAGCAGATATTTATGAGGCAATATCCCCCCGTCAAGTTGTGGCAGCCCGCAACAGTTACGGTGGTACTGGCTTTGTACAGGTCAGCAAAGCACTTATAGCCGCCCGCGCTCAAATCGCTCAATAGAGGAAGTCGGGAGTGGGGAGTAGGGAGTGGGGAGTAGGGAGTAATTTTCTTTCCCAATGCCCAATGCCCAATGCCCATAACATAAATAAATAAGGGCGTACAAATGTGCGCCCTAAAAGCTAAATAAACTAAATAACAAGGGTTAAAGCAGGCAGCTTATTCAGTGTCAGCTGCTGCTGCGCCTTCTTCTTCTTCACTCTTCGGTGGTCTTTGTTGGAACCTTCTCTGCATTCTTCCTGTCGTAGTCCGTTTACGAAACTTTCTGGCATACGCCTGGTTACGTAGCGCCTTTTCTTTTTTCGGGTTACGGCGCTTGGCCATGTTCACCTCATTAATAAACAACAAAAAAGTAGCAACTAGGCATCACATAGGCAATATCAGCTACCAATGTTATTGATATACTTGTAGCCTAGTGCAGCAATTAATACGCTTTAAACAATGTACTAGTCTACCGCATTAAACCTTGTTCTGTCAATAAAATTTTAGAATTATCTCCACTACCTAGACGAAAAATACCCTTTCTTAGATTCAAATATGTCAAATAGATGTAAATTAGCTATACCAATCCTAAATCATTCGTGAAAAGTTAGATCCCCGACTTCTCAAAGAAGTCGGGGAGCTGGACACCGATAATTTTCACAAATCAGATAGGATTGCTATAACTAGTTGTTGTCCTTGGAACAAACCAATCAATATTATCAATAATTAGATAGCGGTATCAAACCCCGCTTAATTTTCTCTTCTGAATTCTGAATTCTGGATTCTGAATTCTAACTTAATTATTCAGATTAGTTTTTTGAACTAGTTCCGTGGGTTTAAGTCCCCCGGTTCTATAACCGGTAAGTTTTGTGTTGGGGTAAAATCCCCTATGCATTACTTAATTACGAATTACGAATTACGAATTACGAATTATTTTAATGTGTGCTGAAAAACTATTAGCGTAGGCGTAGCCCGCCGTAGGCATCGCTGGTTTGAGCAAGGCTAATGTTAGTTATAAACTGAAAAGCTTTCTGATTTAAGAAATATCATGTATAGATGAATACAGTGCTTCTATTGAAACTTGATGTTAGAATTAATAATATTCTACGTAAATCGTGGGAATAAAATCTCAAACCACCGACATATTTGTATAAAACAAAACTCAATAAAAATTTTATTAGTTGAGTCTATGTAAGTGGTAGAGAAGTATAGAATACAATACAAAAATTTTGAAGATTGAACGTTATTGCTTTTTTTCCGGCAGCTGTCGAGTCCACACGTAGCTTATGGCGTATTGGACAAACAGTACTGGGTATGATATTTCGTCATCCCATTACTGGCACTAGTATCATCCCAATTTTACCCGATGGTCGGATAGTACTGATCCGGCGACGTGATGATGGTCTTTGGGCATTGCCTGGAGGGATGGTGGATTGGGGAGAAGATATTCCCAACACAGTCCGCCGGGAATTGATGGAGGAAACCGGGCTAGAATTGGTGAAAATTAATCGTTTGGTAGGAGTTTACTCCGCACCAGACCGCGATCCCAGAATTCATTCAATCTGTGTTGTGGTTGAAGCCGAGGTGCATGGGACAATGGAGATTCAAGATACTTTGGAAGTCGTGGAAATCCAAGCTTTTTCTCCCAATTTCCTGCCTTCAGGACAAATGTCTCATGACCATACTCGGCAGTTACAAGACTACCTGAAGGGCTTGACAACATTGGCATAATAATATTTTGTCATTAGTAATTTGTTTTTTCGTCAGATGCTAGTGACTATTTATTATGGTGTTAAAAGCTAACGACTAAATTAAGATGGGTACACTATTCCGTAACTCCCGGAGAAAGCTCTCTCAAGGGCTGATATTCTGGCGTGAAGTCGGTCAAAAAACTCCTATAATTTTTTTACATGGTGGTTGGAATGAGAGCAGTCAATGGTTATCTGTGATGGAGTCCCTTGCACAAGATTTCCATTGCTTCGCACCTGATTTGTTAGGGTTTGGTGAATCAGAGAATCCGAATATCCACCATTCGATAGATTTACAAGTAGAGTGTTTAGCTGAATTTGTGCAAGCTGTCAAGATAGAAAAAGTGTATTTAGTAGGGCATTCTCTTGGGGGTTGGATTGCTGCTAGCTATGCTTTAAAGTATCCAGATAAGGTTGATGGTGTGGTACTGCTAGCACCAGAGGGTGTAGAGATAGCAGGACAAGAACAGTATTGCCGGAAGATGCGGCGATTAGTGAGCTATCCACCAGTAATAGTAAAATTGTTGCGATCGCTAACTCCCTTAACTAAAATCCTGGGTTGGCATGAAAAAATTGCCCAGGACTTGCAGCTGCGTCAGGCGCTATTGCCGTATCCTATAGGTTGCCAGTTACTTTTCAAACGGCGACAAGCAGAAATTGAGGCGGAATTACTGCAAAAGCAGCTTTACATGATTGATGTCCCGGTTTTGATTTTACAAGGTGGCCAAGATACACCTGATGCTTTAGCCAAGAGTCGGGTTTATGCTCAACTGATACCGAAAGTCGAGTTGAAAATGATTGCCCATGCTGGAAACGATTTACCAGAATCTTCTGCTGGGGTTGTAGCGATTGAGATTCGAGATTTTATTAAAGAGTTAGGAGTTAGGAGTTAAGAGTTAGGAGTTAAGAGTTAGGAGTACAAGATTTAGTAGAATATGGCGTTATTGATGCAGGAGTAGAGTTATGAATGATATTGAAGAATTTCTCAGATGGGGTGCTTTGCCGGATGAGACTATTAGACGCTATGAAACTGGGGAGCGAAACTTTACTGGTCTTGTACTGAGGAATGCTGTCATTAACTACACCTGTTTTATGGATGTCAATTTCACAAGTGCCGATTTGCAAGGGTGTTTCTTCAAGGGCATATTAGTCAATACTAGTTTTAGTTATGCCAATTTAGAAGGGGCTGCTTTCTATAGTCCTCTGATTAATTGCAATTTGAGTAACGCCAATCTCCGGGAAGCCAATTTGAGAGGTGTTGATTTGACTGGTGTTGACTTGACCAGTGCTGATCTGACTTTTGCTGATCTGAGTGCAGCTAAATTGGTCGGTGCTAACTTGAGAAATGCCGATTTGACTGGTATCAAAACGACGGAAAGCACTATTTTCTGCAACACCACTATTCCAGATGGAAGAATTGAAACTAACTCCCCCAAAGTTATTGATGCCCAGGAATTGCTCAAGCGTTATGCCGATGGGGAGAGAGATTTCCGAGATATTTTCTTGCATCGAGTTGACTTAAGTGGGGTTAACCTACAATCGATTAATTTGTGCGGCGCTCATTTGAGCTATGTAAATTTGCAAGGTGCCACCTTGGAGGGCGAGTTGTCGGCTGAATTCATCTGTTGCGATATGACGGATATTCAGTTGATTTGTGCCAGCCCCGACTATGGGAATCAACCTTGCTTTACTTGTTGTGACTTGCGAAGGGCTAAGATGGTCGGGGGTATAGACCCTTTTGGTGCCATCGGTAATAACTTCCAAGCCTCGAATGTCCATTTCCGTTGTGATGACGGCGATGTCTTCATTCAAAACACCACTTGGTTTGATGGAGAATTTATTGCTGGACCCGCCTGGTCGATGGAATACTGGAGAGGTATCAGAGATACCGACCTCAGCAATTTCTGAGAAAGCTGTAGAGTTGGTCTCCGCCATTAGAGCAGCTTTCCCTTACGATCGCAACCACTGTTGGACTTTTGGATGCGTTAGTTGACTACCCATCATTCATTAATATTTCCAGCATTCCCCAAAAAATTAAATTTGGTTCCACAATTAAACGTGGTGCTATTTCAGGATATAAGGCTTGCAGATAGTTAATTAATAAAGTGCGATCGCCCCCTTTAATCGCAATTTTTCCATCAGCAAATAAATCCCACCACGCCTCAATAAAATCTTTGATTCCAGCTAAGAGAGTGTAAATAACTCCACTTTGAATTGCTTCTGTTGTATTCAGTGCAAAACGTGGTGGTAAAGATGCAAAACTTCCCTTTTCTACAAATGGTAATTGTCCTGTTTGTTGACCGAGAGTTGCAAATTGCAAACCTATTCCCGGCAAAATTGCACCTCCAATCAGACACTGATTAGCATCCGCAGCCGTAAAAGTCAGCGCTGTCCCAGCATCAATCACCAACATTGGAAAACCCCAAGTTTTCCCCGCACCCCATAAAGCTAAAGCGCGGTCAATTCCTAGTGTGGGATAAACACCTTTTAGTGGTACTTGGTCTAAAGTAATAACCCGAATGTTGTGGTAAGTTTGCCAAATAGCAGTTTTGCTGGGAACTACGGAGGCTATGAGGAGGGGAGGGGGGGATGAGGGGGATGAGGGGGATGAGGGGGATGAGGGGGATGAGGGGGATGAGGGGGATGAAGAAGTATTTTCTTCCCGTGCTTCCCAATCTTCCCTAATTTTCTGATGGGGTGGAAAAATTTTTTCTAGTAAATCATTCAGGGTTTGACATTCAGCCAACTGTTGTATAAGAGACTCAGGAAGATAGTCACTATCCCAAGCTGAGTTAAGCGTCTCGCCAATAAACAATGCCCAATGCAGCCGAGAATTTCCAATTTCCAACGCTAACCAAATTTTCTCTATCTCCCTCATCTCCCTCATCTCCCTCATCTCCCTCATCTCCCTCATCTCCCAACACCTCTGCGGTTTCACTCTTTTAAATTTTTTAAGTCAGTAATAGGTTTTTTAATAAAAATTAACATTCAAGCCGTGTAACAATAAACCTAGAGGAACAAATACTCATTGTGTTAAGGAGGGGAGTTATGGTAGCGCTCACCGAAAAAACTGAAAAACGGCTCACCATACAGACTGTAGAAATCGCTCAAGAGACGACGGCTATTCGCTCTTTGGATTGGGATCGCGATCGCTTCGATATTGAGTTTGGTCTGCAAAACGGTACCACTTATAACTCGTTTCTCATCCGTGGGGAGCAGACTGCCTTAGTTGATACCTCCCACGAAAAGTTTCGTCAACTATATTTTGATACCCTTACCGGACTAATCAAGCCAACAGATATTGATTATTTGATTATTAGCCACACCGAGCCAGACCATAGCGGTTTAGTTAAAGATTTGCTGCAAATGGCTCCAGAAATTACCGTTGTCGGTTCTAAGGTGGCGATTCAGTTTCTTGAAGATTTCGTACATCAGCCATTCAAACGGCGAATTGTGAAAAATGGCGATCGCTTAGATTTGGGTAATGGTCACGAATTTGAATTCGTGATTGCCCCAAATTTACACTGGCCGGATACCATTTTCAGCTTTGACCACAAAACCAAAATTCTTTATACCTGTGATGCCTTTGGGTTGCACTATTGCTCAGATAGCACCTTTGATGAAGACTTGGCGGCGATTGAAGCAGACTTTCATTACTACTACGATTGCTTGATGGGGCCGAATGCCCGGTCAGTTCTATCTGCCCTAAAGCGGATGGCGGAACTAAAAACCATCGAGATGATTGCCACAGGACATGGGCCATTATTATCTCATAATGTTCAGGAACTAACTGGACGTTACCGCACTTGGAGCCAAACACAAACTAAGGCAGAAACGGCAGTTGGGATATTTTACGTTTCCGAATACGGATATAGCGATCGCCTCGCTCAAGCAATTGCCAACGGTATCGGTAAAACTGGTGTCGCCGTGGAAATTGTCGATTTGGGATCTGAAGTAGATTTACAAGAACTGCGTGAGCTAGTCAGCCGTTGTGCTGGCATAGTTGTTGGTCTACCTCCGGCTTCCGGTGCTGCTAGCATCCAAGCTGCACTCAGTACAGTTTTAGGATCTGCTAAAGAAAAGCAAGCGATCGGCGTGTTTGAAACCGGCGGTGGCGATGATGAGCCGATAGATCCTTTGCTGAGTAAATTCCGCAATTTGGGTTTGACAACAGTTTTTCCAGCAATTCGGATTAAAGAAACACCCACAGAAAACACTTACAAGCTGTGTGAAGAAGCGGGTACAGACTTAGCTCAATGGGTAACACGCGATCGCAGTATCAAAGCCATGAAATCTCTCGGTGCTGACTTAGATAAAGCACTAGGCAGACTGAGCGGCGGATTGTATATTATTACTGCTAAAAAAGGCGATGTTTCCAGTGCCATGCTAGCCTCGTGGGTAAATCAAGCTAGCTTTAAACCCTTGGGATTCTCCATTGCAGTAGCCAAAGATCGGGCAATTGAATCACTCATGCAAGTAGGCGATCGCTTTGTTCTTAACATCTTAGAACAAGGCAATTTCCAACCACTAATGAAGCATTTTTTGAAACGGTTCGCCCCTGGCGCAGATCGTTTTGAAGGTGTGAGAACCCAGCCAGCCGAAAATGGTGCCCCCATCCTCAACGATGCCCTCGCCTACATGGAGTGCGAAGTCGTCAGTAGAATGGACTGCGGCGACCATTGGGCAGTATACAGCACCGTCTACGCTGGACGAGTTTCTAAGCCAGATGCTTTGACTGCTGTGCATCACCGCAAAGTTGGTAATCATTATTAAGAGAGGGAGTGGGGAGTAGGGAGTAGGGAGTGGTGTTTCCTACTTCTTATTCCCCATTACCCCAAAAGCCATGTCGGAAAGCATTATTAAAAAAGTGAATAGGAAGTGGTGATTCCTACTTCTTATTCCCCACTCCCCACTCCCTATTCCCTACTCCCCATGTCAACAAACAAACCCCGTGATGTTCAAGTTTATCCAATAGCTACAGATACAAGAATACTGCGATCGCGCAGTTGGTCAAGGCTGAGATTTGAAATTGAATACGCTCTTGCTAAGGGTACAACTGCTAATTCTTATTTAATCGAAAGCGATAAAACCGCAATTATCGATCCTCCGGGCGAAACGTTTACACAAATTTATTTAGAAGCGTTGCAGCAGCGTTTCCATGTCGAAGAGTTAGATTATGTAATTTTGGGACACGTCAATCCTAACCGCGCTGTAACTTTAAAAGCTTTGTTGAAAATTGCCCCGCAAATCACTTTTGTTTGTTCTAATCCAGGGGCGATAAATTTACGTGCGGCGCTGGAAAATCCCGATTTGCAAATTATTGTGATGCGGGGCGAAGAAACCTTAGATTTGGGTAATGGGCATAATTTACAATTTATTCCCACCCCCAACCCCCGCTATGCAGATCAACTTTGCACCTACGATCCCCAAACAGAAATTCTGTACACAGATAAGTTATTTGGGGCGCATGTTTGCGGAGATCAGGTATTTGATGAAGGCTGGGAAATATATAACGAAGATCGGCGCTATTATTTTGATTGCCTCATGGCTCCCCACGCTCGTCAAGTTGAAACAGCGCTAGATAAACTTGCGGATTTTCCCGTGCGAATGTATGCCAATGGACACGGGCCTTTGGTACGCGATGGCTTAATCGAACTAACCAAAGCTTATCGGGAATGGAGTCAACAGCAAACATCTGCTGACTTGACAGTAGCGTTAATTTATGCTTCAGCTTACGGGAATACAGCCACATTAGCTCAAGCGATCGCTCGTGGGATTACAAAAGCTGGTGTTGCTGTAGAATCGATTAATTGCGAATTCACTGAACCTGAAGAAATCCGGCTGGCTGTAGAAAAATCTGCTGGCTTTGTCATCGGTTCACCCACTCTCGGCGGTCATGCACCCACACCTGTACAAACAGCTTTAGGAATTGTACTATCTACCGCTACTAATAATAAACTTGCTGGTGTTTTTGGTTCCTTTGGCTGGAGTGGGGAAGCGGTTGATTTAATCCAAGGTAAATTAAAAGATGCTGGCTATCGGTTTGGTTTTGACACCATCCGCGTCAAATTTAAACCCGACGATGCCACACTGCAATTGTGTGAAGAAGCCGGAACCGACTTTGCCCAAGCACTGAAGAAAACCCGAAAAGTGCGAACGTCTAGTCAACCTGCGACAAGTGTAGAACAAGCAGTTGGTCGGATTGTCGGTTCTCTTTGTGTTCTCACAGCAAAAGAAGGCGATCGCTCCAGTGCCATGTTAGCCTCTTGGGTGGCTCAGGCTAGCTTTAGTCCTCCTGGTTTAACCATAGCTGTTGCCAAAGACCGCGCAGTAGAAACACTGACGCATACAGGAAATAAATTTGTCCTCAACATCCTCAAAGAAGGGAATCATTTGGGGTTGATGAAGCATTTTCTTAAACCTTTTGGCCCAGGACAAGACCGATTTGCTGATGTCGCCGCCCAAGAAACTGAAAGCGGTTCTCCCATACTTACCGATGCCTTAGCATATCTCGAATGTTCTGTACAAAACCGGATGGAATCTGGCGACCATTGGCTAGTTTATGCGACTGTTGAGAGTGGCAAATTGTTAGATAACGATGGCGTTACAGCCGTGCATCATCGCAAGTCGGCAACTCATTATTAATTGCGAATAGGGCATGGGGCATGGGGTGAGATGCTATTTTTCCGGGTTGGTTGGGTTTCACTTCGTTCAACCCAACCTTATATGTTAAGTGAGCTTGAAGTTCCGAGTTCTGAGCTTGAAGTTCCGAGTTCTGAGCTTGAAGTTCCGAGTTCTGAGCTTGAAGTTCCGAGTTCTGAGCTTGAAGTGTCGAGTTCTGAGCTTGAAGTGTCGAGTTCTGAGCTTGAAGTGTCGAGTTCTGAGCTTGAAGTTCCGAGTTCTGAGCTTGAAGTGTCGAGTTCTGAGCTTGAAGTGTGGAGTTCTGAGCTTGAAGTGTGGAGTTCTCAGATGAAAACTCGAAGTTTGGAGAGCGATCGCATATCATCTTGTTTTCACGAATCGCCTATTGGTAAGCTTGTCTTTTGAGATGCGATCGCCTAGTTCAAGAATTTATTTGTAACTGTATCTTTTAGAGTGTTTTGAGTGAAAACGGAATGCAGCCTTTCAGATTTGCTCATAAGCAGACAAAAAATCCTCTCTTGAGATACCCGCTTGAGTACAGATGGATCTCAACGTCGAACCTTTAATTTGAGAGTGATTAGGCATAGTCAGTGGAGTTTTTGTTCCATCTTCGTTTTCTCGCTCCATAACAATATGCTCTCGCTCCCTAATAATAGTAAATCCCAGAAATTCCAATGTTTTAATTACTTTAGCTTTAGGTGCGTCTACTGGAAATTTAACCATTAAATAGGAACCTCAGCTTCCGCCACAAAAGCTTCTAACACTGGTGATTCCTCTTCTAAAACCTCTTGACCAAATGTCTCTATATGGCAGCGAATAGCAGATTTAACATCAGCTAGCGCTTCTTCATAGCTGTCACCTTCGCCAACTACAACCCCCTTGATACCCAAGGGATAGGCTACGTAACCGTCATTATGTTTTTCAACAATAATTTTGATTGCTCTCATTGATTTTCTTTGTAGTCCTATTTCATCTAACTTGCATATTTTATTCTACGCATCAATTAGTTTTTGGCGCAGGTCAATGCACTATGCTTACATAAGATACGTTACCTTTCACGAAAGTATCCTACTACTTCTTCATTGCCGGATATTGTTTCAAAACCTGCTGCAAATATTGCCCAGTATAAGACCTGGGATTTTTTGCAACTTCCTCCGGTGTACCCACAGCAATCAATTCTCCGCCTTTGTCGCCACCTTCTGGCCCCAAATCTATCACCCAATCAGAACAACGAATTACATCTAAGTTGTGTTCAATTACTAATATTGAATTGCCTTTATCTACCAATCGTTGCAACACATCTAACAATTTGTGGACATCATAAAAAGATAACCCAGTTGTCGGTTCATCTATTAAATAAAGTGTCTTCCCTGTGGCGCGTCGAGATAGTTCTGTTGCCAATTTCACCCGTTGCGCTTCCCCACCAGATAAGGTAGTCGCAGGTTGTCCGAGTTGGACATAACCTAACCCGACATCAAATAAAGTTTGTAACCGCGCGATCGCTTTGGGAATATTTTGAAAAAAGTCTAAACTTTCCTCAACTGTCATTCTCAAAACATCAGAAATTGACTTATCTTTGTACTTCACTTGCAATGTTTCGCGGTTGTATCTTGCACCTTTACAAATTTCGCATTGCACGTAAACATCGGGGAGAAAGTTCATTTCAATAACATTCACACCCTGTCCGCTACAAGCTTCGCAACGTCCACCTTTAACGTTAAAAGAAAATTGTCCGGGTTTGTAACCCCTAGCTTTGGCTTCTACTGTTTGGGAAAATACATCCCGAATGGCATCGAAAATTCCTGTGTAAGTTGCTGGGTTGGAACGTGGTGTACGTCCAATGGGAGATTGATCGATAACGATCGCTTTATCAATCGCGTTTAATCCCTGAATTTTATCCAAATGTTTGGGTAAGGGAACTTTCTTTGTTAAATGGTGTTGTAATGATGGATAGAGTAACTCGTTAATCAGGGTAGATTTCCCAGAACCAGACACACCTGTGATGGACACAAGTTTTCCTAGTGGAATGTCTACATCTATATTTCTTAAATTGTTACGATGGGCATTTTTAATTCCCAAACTGCGCCCATTTCCTTCGCGGCGTTCTGCTGGCGTGGTAATTACTCGCCTTCCTGATAAATACGCACCCGTCAAGGAATCTTCTGCTGCTAGCAACGTCTCGAAATCACCTTGGGCGATAATATTTCCGCCGTGAATTCCTGCACCAGGGCCAATATCAACTATGTAGTTAGCGGCACGAATTGTTTCTTCATCATGCTCAACGACAATTAATGTATTACCTAAATCGCGCAATTTAGTTAAGGTTTTCAGCAATCTGCCATTATCTCGTTGATGCAAACCAATACTCGGTTCATCTAAAACGTAGAGAACTCCTGTTAAACCAGAACCAATTTGCGTTGCTAAACGAATTCGTTGGGCTTCACCACCAGAAAGGGTCATGGCTGGACGATCAAGGGTGAGGTAATCTAAACCTACATCTAACAAAAATTGCAATCTAGCTTTGATTTCTCGGAGTACTAAATCAGCAATTTGTAACTGGCGATCGCTCAACTTGAATTGATCAATTCTCTCTCGACAATCCCGAATCGAAACCGCAGTCAAATCTAAAATTCCATATTGTCCCAACTTCACCGCTAAAGCTTCCGGTTTTAACCGTTTTCCCTGACACACTTCACACGGTTGATCAACTAAATACTGCTCTAATTTTTGCTTAACTAACTCAGAACCACCCTCATATTGTCGTTGCAAAATTGCAATAGCACCTTTAAAATTTTGGGTTTTTTGGGCTTTTGTATTTCCGTCTTCTTTTTCTCCATACAGAATAATCTGCTGCTGTTCTACTGTCAGTTTGCTCCAATTTGTCTGTAACTCAAACCCATGAGCCTGCGCGATGCTGTAGAGTAATTCCAGATAATAAGAATTATCTTTTTCTGACCAAGGCGCGATCGCTGCATAAAGTGGCGCTTCCGGGTCGGGTACGATCAAATCAGGCGCAAATCTCCTTAAAGTCCCGATTCCATGACAGTCAGGACAAGCACCATAAGGTGAGTTAAATGAGAACAATCGCGGCGATAGTTCGTCCATTACCGCCCCATGTTCTGGACAAGCAAAGTTTTCTGAAAATACTAATTCTTCTTCTTTTTCTTGTCCGTCGTCACCAAGTAAACTCACAAGAATGGTCGCAATCCCACCCGATTGTTTCAGACACGTAGACAGCGAATCAACCAAACGCTCTTGAATACCATCTTTTTTCACCAGACGGTCAATTACCACTTCGATGGTGTGGGTAAAATTTTTATCCAATTCAATGGAATCTGACAGTTCGCGCACTTCGCCATTGATCCGCACACGGACAAAACCAAGGGAAGCCAGACTTGACAAAAGCTTACGGTGTGTGCCTTTTTTACCCCGGACAACGGGTGCAAGAATTTGAAAGCGGGTGCGATCGCTTAATTCTATAATGCGATCGCACATCTCATCGATTGTCTGGGGTGCAATACAGCGATCGCATATCGGACAATGGGGTTCACCAGCCCGACCAAACAACAGCCGCAAATAGTCGTAAATCTCCGTCACCGTACCCACAGTAGAACGGGGGTTATGAGACGTTGATTTTTGGTCAATGGAAATTGCTGGACTTAAGCCTTCAATCGCCTCGACATCCGGCTTATCCAACTGTCCGAGAAATTGCCGTGCGTAGGCGCTGAGGGATTCCACATAACGACGTTGCCCTTCAGCGAAAATCGTATCAAAAGCCAGGGAAGACTTACCAGAACCAGAAACGCCAGTAAACACAATCAGGCGATCGCGCGGCAATTCCAAGTCAATATTTTTCAGATTATGCTGCCTAGCACCCCGAATCCGAATGGTATTCTGGCTGTTGTGGCTGGAGTGCGGAAGATGTCCATTCAACGATGCTGCTAGCTGTTTGTCTGACATATTGGGCGGCGAAGAGGGAGTTTCTGATGAAACAGTCCTTAATAATACTATCTTTAAATCAGTTTATAGTAGAACAATAGTACTGTTTTAGTTAGTTATCATTCCAAATTCATCCCGCAGACATGCTTAAGAGTCTGCTAATTTGGAAGCATCCCGATTAAATATCCTTCTGAGGGCGAAGCTATGGTATCGCAAATCCAACCGCCGACTCACCCAGAGGTCATCTACCCAGATAGTGACGGACAACCAGTGGCTAATAATACCATACAGTTTGGCTGGATTGTAGAAATTAAGCAGAATTTAGATTGGCTATTCGCCGACAATCCAAATGTTTTTGTCGCCGGGGATTTATTTTGGTATCCCGTAGAGGGACGTAACAAAATTGTTAATGCCCCAGATGTGATGGTGGTATTAGGTAGACCAAAAGGCGATCGCTTGTGCTACCAACAATGGAAAGAGGAAGGAGTTCCACCACAAGTAGTGTTTGAAATTCTTTCTCCCAGTAACAGACAAACTGAAATGGACAAGAAATTACTTTTCTATGACCGCTATGGCGTGGAAGAGTACTACATTTACGATCCCGATCAGAATAATTTGTACGGCTGGTTGCGTGATGAAGACGGTTTAGATGTCATCCCCCAAATGGAAGATTGGGTGAGTCCTCGGTTAAAAATTCGCTTTGCTTTATCACCAGAGGGTTTGCAACTATATCGCCCTGATGGAGAACGGTTTTTAACTTATACAGAAATTTCCCGCAACGCCGAACAAGAAAGGCAACGGGCTGAACAAGAAAGGCAACGGGCTGAACAAGAAAGGCAACGAGCCGAACAAGAACGCCAACGGGCTGAACTTGCAGAACAAGCCAGAAGAGATGCCATACCGCAATTATTGCAAATGAGTTTGAGCATCGAACAGATTGCCCAAGCTTTGGGATTATCAGTGGAAGAAGTGCGTAGGCGTAGCCCGTCGTAGACAACCCTTGCTCAGGAATAATGCCCTGTGCAATTTTTTTAGGACTTATGCAAAATATCTCTGAAACTCTGATTTCTCCGTGTACTCTGCGCCTCTGCGGTTCGTTATTCCGTAACTCGTGCGTAAGTCCTATTTTTAATCGAACCATTAGAAATTGACGTTGTACTTGAGATATTCTGAATTATGCTAGCCAATGCAGCCACCCATGAAGTTACGTGGGAAAAGTTACCTGATGATTTTGTTTTAGACAACGAGCCAGTGGATAACATTAATCAGCCACTATTGGCTGCTGCTTTAACAGAAAGCTTAGAACTAGCTGGAAGATTGCCCGCCGATGCTTTAACTATCACTAATTACGGCATCTGCGCCACATTGAATAATCGGTTTGTGATCAAAGCACCAGATTGGGGATATGTATCATCTATTCGAGTTTCACGAGAAGAAGTGAAGCGCAGTTATACCCCACGATTGCAAGGTGATATTCCCGTAATTGTGATGGAATTTATCTCAGATACCGAAGGTGGAGAGTATTCTAGTAAACCGACCTATCCCCCTGGTAAATGGTTTTATTATGAGCAGATTTTACAAGTGTCAAACTATGTGATTTTTGAACCAGAGGGAGGAGTTTTAGAAGTTTATCGGCGAGATGATTTAGGACATTATGAACTGCAAACACCAGATGCAAACAATCGTCACTGGATTGCCGAAATGAACTTATTTTTAGGCGTATGGAAAGGAAGCCGAGAAAACCGCACAGGTTATTGGTTACGTTGGTGGGATAACAACAGCGAACTATTACTGTGGGGTTTGGAGTTAGCAGCAAAAGAACGGCAAGAGAAAAACGTTGCTCAACAGCTTGCAGAACAAGAACGCCAGCGTGCAGAACAAGAAAGTCAGCGTGCAGAGCAAGAAAGTCAGCGTGCAGAACAAGAAAGTCAACGTGCAGAGAGATTAGCAGCTCAGTTAAAAGCGCTGGGAGTAGAACCGGAGGTTTAGCTCGGAACTCCAAGCTTGGAACTCGGAACTCCAAGCTTGGAACTCGGAACTTCGAGCTTGGAACTCGGAACTCCGTGCTTAGAACTCGGAACTCCAAGCTTGGAACTCGGAACTCCGTGCTTGGAACTCGGAACTCCGTGCTTAGAACTCGAAACTCCAAGATTGGAACTCGGAACGCCGAGCTTGGAACTCGAAACTTCGTGTTCGGAACTCGGAACGCCGAGATCAACAAAAATTAGATCCCCGACTTCTCAAAGAAGTCGGGGATCTGGACACCACCAGTTCTAAAGTGCGATCGCCTTGGTGTACGCAATAATTACGAATTACGAATTAAAAATGTTCATTTCTTCCTTCTCTTCCTTCTCTTCTTTTGCGACGGCAGTCGCTCATGGGGAAACCCCCAAGACCGCGCTGCCTCTTCTTTGCGTCCTTCTCCCAAGGGGAGACGCTAACGCGAATGCGGTTCGTTAAAAAATTGGCTTTGAGAAAGAGTTAAGCCTTAACCCAAGCGTATTGCCTCACTTCTGACTTAGTACTCTTGATGTTGCGCTAGCCAATCGACAATTTGGGCATTGACAACATCTGGAACCTCATCGTGGGGACAATGACCGGCATTAGGAATGGGAACAATTTTGATTTCTTTGCCATTCTCACGCGCCTCTTCGTAAATCTTTGCCCCGCTAATTGGTGTCCAGGGATCGTCAGCACCCCAAATTATTAAAAGGGGGCGTTCGACTTTGGGCAATAATTCCTCTGGACTTGGGCCAGGAGGGGCTGTGAGAATGGAGGCGAAAACTTGTTGCGCTCCCGGATCGCAAGAGGGAGTATAAAGTAAATCGACTAATTCATCGGTGACGGCTTGGCGATCGCGGTAAACTTGGTAGAGGGTACGGCGAATTTGGGCTTTTTGGCGGATGCGGTTATAGACAAATTTACCTGTAATTGGCGATCGCACAAACCTGTTAAAAGCTGCCATCACAATCCGTAGCGGCGGGTTCAATTCGTGGGAACGATGACTCAAACCACCCGCAGAGTTAATTAAAATACCACCAGCAGCAATCTCTGGATGTTTTACCAATACTATCAAGCTCAAAAGTGCGCCGATGGAGTTGCCAATAAATACAGCAGGTTCGTGTATATGTGCTGTGCAGAAATCTTTCAGCAGTTCCACCCAAACTTCCACACTGTAATCAATGGGCGCTTTATCAGAACCACCAAAACCTAAAAGGTCTATAGCAAATACCTGGTAGCCAGCATTAGCTAAAACTGGGATATTTTTGCGCCAGTGTCCAATGGAAGCACCAAAGCCGTGAACCAGAATCAGAGGTCGTCCTGTACCCATGACAGTATACTGAATTTTATAGCCCTGCCAATTCCAAAAGAATTTTTCAAAAGCGTCTTGGGTTGCAAACTGCCGTGTAGTTACTGTCATTATTGAGATTTATCAGAACTTTGCGTAAAAACCCCGTCTTTGTAGGAGGGCTTTAGATTAATTTAGACAACTTCTGCCATAGTAGCAAGCTTAAATAAATCTATGCTAGTTCTCGAAGCAAAATTGAAAAAAACCTCGGTAAAGCCCCCGTCATATCATGTCCGCTTGATTACTTACAAAGAAAGGCAGAGGGCAGAGGGCAGAAGGCAGAAGGTAAGAAAGTATAATGAGAACTAAAGTTTCAGAGTTTAAAGCTCAGTAAAAATAAATAATTATACCGAGACTGCTTGCAGCGAGGTATAAAATGTCCAAGTTTTCAATCTCACCCAATTAACTTTCTTGGGTTCCTTCTGCCTTCTGCCTCCTGCCTTCTGCCTTCTGAATAAACCCCAAGAACCCCACCCCGCCAAAGCTACGCTTTGTCTCCCCTCCCCGCCGGCTCTTAGGGGCTGGGGGTGGGGTGCAATGACTATGGGAATCACAACTAATTACCCGGACATGATATCATTTATAATTGAGTTGCTGCTGGTTTTGAGAGCTGTTGTTGGTAAAAGCGGACAACTTTTTGTACATAGTCAGCAGTGAAGCCTTTTTCACAACCTGTATAGCTACCAGTCATCCACCAACAAGCTGCGCCACGCACAGATGCAATTTCATTATTGTTGGTGGTGCCCAACTGATTGCTTAACTCACGGCGTGTAATACAGGATACAACTTGGCGAGCGATCGCGGGGCTATTTTCAAACTGCGTCGGTGTTAGTTCTCGTTTGAGACAAGTTTTTGACCAGCCTTTGAGAGTTTCTGGTTTAACTTGCCATTCGCTGTAAAGTCCATCGTTAGCATTTTTTGTCTGCGGTGCAGCCCGTCGCAACGCCTCTACCATCGCCGCAACTTGGGTATCAGAAACCGGCTGCTGTGCTTGAGCTAATAATGGCAATAGTCCGAAACTGATAATAACTCCGTTGAGTAGTAAGCCTATGGGGTTTTTGATCATGAATTTGGAATTATTTAAAATATCATGAGGTATCATATTATATTTTTACTATGGGAATAGCCAAACGGAATGATTGGAAAACAGAACCTATGCCTTCTGCGTCCACAAATATAACGGTAGAAAAACTTTACTCACAGGAAGAATTCGACAGAATTGCTGCTGGAGTAATTCCAGAGCAGATGGAAGATAAGTGGTTCATTTTCTATGAGGCTCCTTGGGTATACTTGCATCGTAGTTGGACTGGTTTTTGCATTTTCAAAGTGCGTTTTGAGGTAATTGGAGAAAGCGTAAAGATTGCTGAAGTTTATGTAAATCGAGATCCAACACAACAGATGAACACCGACGATGAGCGCGATGCCTCTATGTTAAGGATCTTGCTGGATTCACGAGCTAAACGTGATGTGCGAAATCAAATGCTGAACTACATCAAAGGTGAATCCAGTAATTAGGCATCTACAAAGGATGCCTGTCAGTATCAACTCAGGCATTGACTAAATCCTCTACAGCATCGGCACTATTTGGTAATGCGGCTGTTAAAACTTCGCTACCTTCTATTGTAACTAAAACATCATCTTCAATGCGGATTCCGCGCACATCGGCAAATTCAGATAAACGCTGCCAATTTACGACATTCTCATATTTTGAGCGGAGATTGACATCATTTAAAATTGCTGGTACTTGATAAAAACCAGGCTCAATTGTGACTAACATTCCTGGACGCAGGGGACGATTTAACCGCAGGTAGCTTAAACCAAAGCGATCGCTCCTTTCACGTTCCTCTTCATACCCTGCTAAATCGCCCAAATCTTCCATATCATGGACATCTAAACCCAATAGATGACCGATACCATGAGGGAAAAACAGCGCATGAGCATCCATCTCTACTAAATCTTGGGGACTTCCTTGTAAAATACCTAACTCTACTAAACCTTCAGCTATCACCGTGGCAGCTAGCAAATGAATATCCCGATACTCTACACCAGGATGTATTTTGGCAATGCAAGCATCATGGGCTGCTAATACGACATTATAAATATCTCTCTGGGTTGATGAAAATTTACCGGAAACTGGCCATGTGCGGGTGACATCACCTGCCCAACCCGTCTGGGTTTCAGCGCCAACATCAGCAAGCAATAAATCACCTGATTGTAGAGGGTGGTGATATTGTTCGTTATGCAAAACTTCACCGTGAACGGTGACAATACTGTTGTATGAGGTGGTCATATTGTGGGCAATAATTACCCCTTCCATCGCTGCACGAACTTCTGCTTCCAGCTTGGCTTCAGGTGTTGCAGCCATACCAGCTTTGTGTGCCTCAACAGTGAGTGCCGCAGCTTTTCGCAACTCGGTTAATGCAGCTTGATCGTGGGTGAGACGGAGGGTAACGATCGCCTTAGCTAACTCCAAATCAATTCCTTGGGGAGGGCTTTGTGGTAAAATCCATCTATTTAATAGCTGCGATTGCTGCGTCCAAGTAGCCGCTTCTTGTACAGCAATTGTCGCGGCATCTTCTACCCAAGACTCTAATTCTGCCATTGGTCGAGCCACATCCGCCCCAATCTTCTGGGCTATTTCCTCGCGCGTTGGCATTTCTCCATGCCAAAGGGCGCTGCTGGGTGAGGGATCGTCGATGAATAGTTCTAGCTTGCCCGCTTCTAGACGAATTGCCGCCTTTGATAATGGCAGTCCGGCGAAGTAGAGAAAATGACTGCTAGCGCGAAACGGAAAGGGATTTGCTGGAAAGTTGCGCGGACTGTTGCTACCTGACCAGAGAATTGCGGGAAAATTAATCAGGTTGGCTAATTGTTGCCGTCGGAGGCGTAAAGTATCGATTAGGGAAGTAGAAGTTTGTGGGATAAGCATAAATGGAAACTCAAAGAAAAGGTAATATTTTTGGCTTTATTTAGTCGTTATCTTCTTTATCGTCATCGTTTTTATCATTCTTGCGATCGCCATGTTTGTCGTCGTTTTTATCATTCTTGCGATCGCCATGTTTGTCGTCGTCATTTTTGTCCTTCTGCTTTACCTGGTTAGGCTGTTGGGTAGGTTCTAGGACTGGTTTTTGTTGCTCAGTTGGAACAACTGGCTGCGGTACTTCAACAACACAACTAACTAACCCTCCAGAGATTAGCGCCAAGTTGATAGCAGCAAAGATGCTTCTGAAGATTTTTATCAAAAAATTGGGTTTAAAACCCCGTGCTTCTAGCACGGCTTTAAGTTTTGTGGCTCTTTCTAAATCCCCGTTACAAAACTGTACTTCCGACTTCCGACTTCCGACTTCCGACTTCATTAACCTCATGTTTGCTTTTTCCTTTAACATTGACCCTAGTTTGTGAAGATTGTATGACTAATTTCTAAGGTAACGTGAGTTCGATGAACCTCTTTTAGTTCAAGTCTGCCCCTCTCTACTCGATTACGGTAGGTTCTGTGACGCCGAATAGCCCGCACTCACTCAGTATATTGCTCAAAGTGCTACCGAGATGCAAAAAACCCTCGGTCACTATCTAAATGATCAAATCGTCGCCAATATCCTGGAAACTCCTTCTGAGTTAAGGTTGGGGGAAAACCCAGAAAATTTACGGTTCTCGTGTCTGATTTGGGAGGATTTTCAGCTATTTCTGAACAATTGCTCCGTGAAGAAATAGTAAAGATTTTGAATGCCAATATTGACCTCCAAATTGCTGGGCAATTACAAATAGAACCTCAGAGAATGAAACCCCCTGTGACAATTTGTGAAATTCGTGGCATTGGCGGTCAATATAATTTATTCTTGGCTAAAGATAATAAAAAAATAATCATTCTTAATCCATAAGTACCTGTGGACTACACTATTTTGCAGGGAAAAGATGCAGTGGTAACAATATTTCATGGGTCATTGGTTAGCCTTTTCTCAATATTGAAATGGTAACGAAGGGAGGTGTATGTAAATACCGTAAACCGAAAAAGTAGGTAGTTCAACTTTTTTTAAAAAAGTAGCAATTGTTGCTGATAGAAGCAGGCGATCGCGGTAAGATTTTGGACTTAAGGCTGATGCATCTCCAATAACTCCTAACTCTGACCGAATAATTAATAATTTTTAATTTATGGTATAGAGCAATTAACTTGAGTTCTGGGGATAAAAATATGATTTCTTCTAAAACTGAGATTAAATTACATCCAAAGGACAAATGACGAACGTAACCAACTTTCAAAGACTAGTAGAACTTGCAAATGATTATGGAATTATTTGCCAGCCAACACCAGAAGAATGCTTGATTGCATCCTTGCCTGGAGATGATGATTTCTTATTAGCTTTTACTTGGTCTGGTACACTTGAGGGAGAGCCGGTAGAGCATGAATTAATCGCAATTAGTGTACAAGATATTGTCAAAGAAGTTACTGTTGCGGCTTGGCAGATTCCTATTTATTTATTCGGAAACGTTTTAAGACAAGCTCAGATGCTTGTCGCTGCCCACAAAGATTTTGTTAGCAGTTAGCAGACAAGTCATAGCTAAAAACTACTATCCCTGTCCACTGTGGCAGGGATTTTTATTTGAACTACTGCGTCCAAGGCAAGAAAAGCTGACACGCGATGCCATGTTTGATAGGAATGTCTCGTCAAGAGTCTCTGACTGGGAATGCCTATGTGAGGCTCCGCCTCAAGACTTGCGGCAGCAGCCCAATGAGGTGCATTTCCAGCAAGAAGCTGGAAACGAGGTTGTAAAGGAGTTTTAGCTTAAGTTGACACCCATGAGCAATGCTGTACCCGTACCGCGTGGTCTATTTACCTGAAAATTGCTGTAATCTTCGCAGTTTTGATCTCTTCTATAGGAATCATATTTGATTTCTGAAAAAATCTCGGTAGTCTTGTAGTGGACTGTGTAGGCTAAAATGTTGCGTTGCAAAAAAATTGTCGGTTGGGTGGAGGCTTTGCGTAACCCAACATCCTGATAATTAGTTGGGTTGCGCTGTGCTCCACCCAACCTACGTCTACGTCTAATGCACTATTTTACCCTAGAGGGTCCACTACGTGCATTTCACTAATCTTATACTAGTCCTATATCTGGATTTTTAACTGGCTGCTACTCAAATTCTACTCAAGACGGTAGCCTAGAAGAATAATTTCCTCACGAGAGCAGACGCGTCATGTTGCCGAAACCCAAGAAATATTGGACACCCCAGCACTGGGCAAGTTGGAAGCCTTTCGGGATTGGCGAACAGTACCCCAACAACTATTGGGAAGTCTTTCGGGCAATCTGGCTATCTCGTGACAAACTACCCTATGCGTGGAATATTCTCGATAAAGGTGTTTGCGATGGTTGCGCTCTCGGAACAACTGGGATGAAAGATTGGACTTTAGATGGCATCCATCTCTGCAATGTCCGGTTGCGGCTGTTGCGGATGAATACTATGCCAGCTTTTGACCCGGTGCTATTGACGGATGTTTCGCAGTTGCAAAAGCAAAAAAGCGCCCAATTACGCGACTTGGGACGGCTTCCTTACCCGATGATTCGTCAACGAGGGGAAAAAGGCTTTCGCCGTGTTAGCTGGGATGAAGCTTTGGAGGTAATTAGCGATCGCATTCGCACTACTACACCAGACCGCCTCAGTTTCTATGTTACCAGTCGCGGTACTGTCAACGAAACTTATTATGCTACCCAAAAAGCTGTGCGGGCAATGGGAAGCAATAATATTGATAACGCTGCCCGCATCTGCCATTCTCCCAGCACTGCGGGACTGAAAGCTGCTCTCGGTGCAGGGGCTACTACCTGTTCATATAAAGACTGGATTGGAACTGATTTATTAGTCTTCATTGGCTCCAATGTTGCCAATAATCAGCCTGTCACCGTTAAGTATCTTCATTACGCCAAGAAAGCTGGCACTAAGATTGTAGTCATTAATACTTACCGTGAGCCAGGAATGGAGCGCTACTGGGTGCCCTCAATTGTGGAAAGTGCCGTTTTCGGTACAAAGTTTGCCGAAGACTTTTTCTTAATCAACATGGGCGGGGATATAGCATTTTTGAATGGCACTATTAAACATCTAATTGCTAACAATTGGGTAGATCAGTCATTTATAGATTTACATACAGTTGGCTTTGCTGAACTCAAAGCATCGTTAGAAAGCCAATCTTGGGAAGAATTAGAGCGGCTTTCTGGTACATCCCGCGAGTCAATGTCCGCCTTTGCCAAAATGGTTAAAGAAGCGAATAAAGCTGTATTTGTTTGGAGTATGGGCATTACTCAGCATGAATGCGGCGAAGATAACGTGCGAAGTATCATCAACTTAGCTCTCACCAAAGGTTTTGTCGGTCGGGAAGGCTGCGGTTTAATGCCAATTCGCGGTCACTCTGGGGTGCAGGGTGGCGCAGAGATGGGATGTTACGCAACAGTATTTCCTGGCGGTAAACCTATTACTCCAGAAAATGCTGCCCAATTGAGTCAGCATTGGGGTTTTGAAGTGCCAGCAAGTAAAGGTTTAATTGCTCCAGAAATGATTAACGCCGCACATCAGGGACAGTTAGATGTGTTGTTTTCCGTGGGTGGGAATTTTTTAGAAGTGCTGCCAGAACCGGATTATGTGGAAGCGGCATTGAAGCAAATACCGTTGCGGGTACATATGGATATTGTTCTCTCCAGCCAAATGTTAGTGGAACCTGCTGATACTGTGGTGCTTTTACCTGCGACGACTCGCTACGAAATACCAGGGGGAGTCACAGAAACTAGCACCGAACGCCGGGTAATTTTCAGTCCAGAAATTCCGGGGCCGCGCATTGGGGAAACACGTCCAGAGTGGCAAGTATTTTTAGAATTAGCAAGGCGGGTAAAACCAGATTTGGCAGATAAGCTGGCTTTTGCTGACACAGCTGCTATCCGTCAAGAAATTGCTCAAGTTGTCCCCCAATATGCAGGTATTCAACACTTACAGCAGGCTGGCGATCAGTTTCAGTATGGCGGGTCACATTTGTGCTTTGGTTGGAATTTCCCGACAGCAGATGGTAAGGCACATTTTGGGGTATTATTGCCACCCCAAAGAGAATTACCAGAAGGTTATTTCTTATTAGCAACGCGCCGAGGCAAACAATTTAATAGTATGGTGCAGGAACGCAAGGATGCAATTACAGGGGCGGTGCGAGAGGCGGTGCTAATGAATGCTGCTGATGCGGCACTATTGGGTTTAAAAGATAGCGATCGCGTCATTCTTAAGAATGATTTAGGCGAGTTATTCTGTCAAGTCTATATTGCGCCCATTCAGTCAGGAAACTTGCAAGTACATTGGCCAGAAGGGAATGTGCTAATAGATAAAAGTAAGCGATCGCTCGAAGGTGTTCCTGATTATAATGCAGTAGTACGCTTAGAAAAGCAAACCTAATATTAACGCTTTCCGACTGCTACGCTCAACTTAATATCACTCCAAAACTTGCAGCCATGTCTGTCGCCAAAGATTTTGAAACCACAGAAGATGTTATATTTCCACCAGGGGATTTAGAAAGTAACGAACCACCATTGGAAACATACCTACATTTGCAGCAAATGCTGCTATTGATAAAATGCCTTGATTGGTGGTGGCGAGACCACGACAACTTTTTTGCTGCCGGCAATCTTAGCATTCATTACAGTCCACGCCAGCGTAAATCCCAAGACTTTCGGGGGCCAGATTTCTTTGTTGTATTGGATACTGAACGTAAACCCCGTGATAGTTGGGTTGTTTGGGAAGAGGACGGCAAATATCCGAATTTGATTATAGAACTGCTTTCAAAGTCAACGGCAGCGATTGACAAGGGCTTAAAAAAACAAATTTACCAAGATATCTTTCGCACCCCTGAATATTTCTGGTTTGACCCCAGAAATCTAGAATTTGCTGGGTTTATTTTGTTGGGTGGTACTTATCAACCGATTGAACCCAACCCAGAAGGATTGTTGTGGAGTCAGCAGCTAAGTTTGTATTTGGGCGTTCATGAAAATCAATTACGCTATTTCAATGCTGAAGGACAGTTAATGCCTACACCAGAAGAAATTGCACTGTGGGAAGCGAAACACGCCGAACAAGAAAGACAACGTGCTGAACAAGAAAGACAACGTGCTGAACGGCTAGCAGCCAAACTGCGAGAATTGGGTATTGACCCAGAGAGTTTATAAAATGTCTATAAGTGCAAGCTATCACGAAAAACTGATTGAAGACCTCAAAGACCCATTAGAAGCAGCAGCTTATATCGAAGTTGTCTTAGAAGAAGGCGACCCGAAAATGTTGAGTAAGGCGCTGAAAAATGTAATTGAGGCGCAAGGTGGAATTGATAAATTTTCTGTACAAGTTAAGCAAGTTTATGACAAACTCGAACAGATATTATCCGAGAAAGAAGAAATAGAATTTTATTGCCTGAATGCTTTGCTGGATGCATTAGGGTTGCATTTGGCGGTAACAGTTAAGTTAAGCCAAAAGCCTTAAATGCTACACTCCGTAAGTCTCAATGCGAGAGAAAAGAACTATAACTTTTCCCTCTAGGTTCCCGCTTACTACAGTAATATCATTTATTCTCGACAACCTCTAGACCTGTCCTAGCTACTGATTTAATATCAACATCCTGATTGTTTAGCAGCACTATTATGGTGGTATCTTGATTGGGGAGATATGCAAGCAATGTTACGAAGCCATAGGCTGTACCAGTATGCCCAATTGCTTTTGCTAAAGGAGATGAAAACCGTTCTACACCTAACCCATAGCTATAGCCTTCGCCATTATCTTTAAATTTCAACATTTCTTTCATCATCTTCGAGGAAAGTAAGGTTTTTTTGACAAATAACGCTTTGGCGAACTTGGCTAAATCCTCTGCTGTTGAAACCAACCCACCATCTCCTAAACCATTGCCATCATTGACTTTTGCGTAGCTATCTAGCTTACCATGCTTATGGCGATCGCCATAACCTGTAGCGACTTCTCCAATTGTCGGTTCGCGCAATTCCGTGAAGGTATGTTTTAATCCTAATGGTTTTAAAATCTGACTGCGGATGGCTTGTGCGAGAGTTCCCCTAGTTATATTTTCAACAATCAGTTCCAAAAGAATGTAGTTGCAATCAGTATAAATAAATTTTTCTCCGGGATTTGCCTGTGGTTGCTCTTGGTACATATACGGAATAGCTTCTCTGGCTGTCCAAGGCTGTGAGCGACTTCTTCTCGCAGTAGCTTGAATAAACTCTTTTGTGTCTAGGTATTCAGCAACACCACTGGTGTGGTTGAGCAGTTGACGAACTGTAATTTTGTCGCTGTTGATAATATGAGGACTGATGTCTCTTGGTAGATAGGTTGCGATCGCCTGATCTAATTCTATCTTCCCTTGCTCCACTAATTTCAGCACAACCACCGCCATAAAAGTTTTACTCATACTGGCAATAGAAAAGCCATCCGTGGGTTTCATCCGGGTTTTAGTTGACAAGTCATTGACACCAGATGCTCCCAGCCAAGAGCCTTTAGGTGTAGAAATATACATGACTGCACCAGGGATTTTTTGTTCTACAACTATCTCATTTAAAAGTGTCTGTAGTTGAGAACTTTTTCCGACGGTGGAGGTAGATATGACTTGTTTAGCAAGAGATTTTTCAATTACTCTCTGACTAATGTTATCACCCACTAGGTATCCTGCAAAACCAAGGGAAATCACAAAGACTATTGCAAATAAAATTTTACTGAAAGCCAAAAATTTTAGGTTCATTTTACTTCCTAAATAGAAACTTAGTACCGCAGGACGGAATTCAAAATTCACTCATTCAAAATTCAAACAGGTATACAGCGTAAGCGTTTCATGGTTACGTAGCTCTGTCGAAGTATTGATTTTTAATGGGTGGTTTATTTACGCTGTGCTGTACTAGCCGAGCTAGCTCAACTGCACAAAGTAGTTAGTGAGCATCAAAGAGACATCTGATATACAAATAGCATTACTCTATTTCCAGATTAGTATCAAAATTTCAATTCACCAACTCTCACAACTATGACAATGCCTACTAAAAGCAAGACCAAAGCCACTATTTGGGTAGTGGAAAAAGGTCAAGTACGTCCTCGTTTAGATCATCTCACTACAGAGGAACCTTTAGAAATTCGCCTTGTTCCTCTCCAGAAGACGGTAGCTGTCACAATGCGGACACCAGGGGCAGATTTTGAACTAGCTGCTGGTTTCCTCTACAGTGAAGGAGTCGTTAGCCGCAGAGAAGATATCCGACGTATCAGCTACTGCGTAGATGAATTAGTAGATGGTGAACAGCGCCATAACATCGTAAATGTAGAACTGCGGGATGGGTTGATTCCAGATTTACAGCCTTTGGAGCGTCATTTCTACACTAGTAGCGCCTGTGGGGTGTGTGGTAAAGCTAGCCTTGAGGCTTTGCGTCTGCGGGGATGTCCAGTGATTCCTTCTGGCCCAACGGTAACACCTGAGATCATCTACAGCCTACCAGACAAGCTCCGCGCTGCTCAAGGTATTTTCACTGCTACAGGGGGTTTGCACGCTGCGGCTACCTTCGATGCTCAAGGACAATTGTTAAACCTGTGGGAGGATGTTGGGCGACACAATGCTTTAGATAAATTGATTGGTACAGCTTTGCTCAGTGACGAGTTGCCTTTAAATAATTGTATTGTTTTAGTGAGCGGACGCTCTAGTTTTGAGATTTTGCAAAAGTCTACAACTGCTGGAGTTCCCATTGTGTGTTCTGTTTCCGCTCCCAGTAGTTTGGCGGTGTCTGTCGCCAAGGAATTCGGGATTACCTTAATTGGATTCCTGCGCGGAGAACGGTTTAATGTTTACACTGGTTTGCAAAGAATAAACGCTGCTTAAGAACACGGATTTAATAAAGATAGGACTTACGCAAAAAGGCAGTGAAAGCCTTGATTTACCGTAGGGGCAATTCATGAATTGCCCCTACATTTCGTACTTGATGCGTAAGTCCTATAAAGATAAGACTTAGGCATTAACAAGAAATACCAAATATGAATCAAGGTTAAAAACCATATCTTTCGTAAGGGCACAGCATTGCTGTGCCCCTACAGCATGATCTATTTACGATCGCAGGATAATTAATAAAAGCCTGAAAACTTCCTCAAGATATTTATTGCAGATTACGATGCATTTGTACAGTGCGTAAGTCCTATTATAGGAATCATATTTGATTTCTGAAAAAATCTCGGTAGTCTTGTAGTAGACCCTCTTGGCTAAAATGTTGTAAAAAAATTGCTTTGTTGGGGAGCCACTGCGTTGCGCGGGTTAAGAGCGTTGTAGCAAGTGGCGTTGGAGGAAAAGCGTAACCCAACATCCTTCTCATCAGTTGGGTTGCGCTCCGCTCCACCCAACCTACGTCTACGTCTAATGCACTATTAAAGCCTTGAGGGTCCAAAATAGTGCATTTCAAAAATCTTATACTAGTCCTATATTATCCAAAAAGTTTACCTACCTTGAAAGGGCTAGTCCTAAAAGAATAACTTTTGTGTTAGGTAAAGCTAGATTTGTAATCATATTTTCTATGGAAGTTCTGCACACACTTTCAGATTTCATTGACAGCGATTTTGCTGTTAGCTATTCATCTTGTAGTTATTACTACGAAGGGCGTTGTCTCGAAAGTGGCAATCGCCTGAAATTACCCCGCACCTCAATGTCTGAAGCGATCGCCCACGGACTAATGCAATCTCTTATCAATAATGACTGTTATTCTCATGAAGGCAAGATGTATGGAATACTATTGGTTGAACTGCCTAATGGCGAACAAAGGGTACTCAAAGCCTTCTCTGGTCTTTTGAATGGTTGCAGTCTGGTTGAGGGCTGGGTGCCGCCAATTCCAGGACGAGAGGAGGTTGCTTTAGAAGAAGCCCGCACTTTGGCACAGTTGGACGCGATTAAGCAAGAACTCCTTACCTTGAAGCAACTCAGTGAACGTCAGCAGTATCAAACCCTGGTTGATGAGTTTGAGCAACAGTTGCAA
Organism: Nostoc sp.; assembly: GCF_036919575.1. Taxonomy (GTDB): domain Bacteria; phylum Cyanobacteriota; class Cyanobacteriia; order Cyanobacteriales; family Nostocaceae; genus Nostoc. The sequence goes on from NZ_JBALBY010000117.1 coordinate 164,245, forward strand.
GCAATGAGCGATCGCCATCGCCATTGCAAACATCAACGCCAGGAAAAACGTCAGCAAATCTGCAATACACTCACTTCAGAAGCACTCACTATCGCCCTAGAACAACTCGACGAAGAGAGTCGTCAGCAGGGAATTGAACGACGGCAACTTAAACGCCAGCAAAATGCAGTATTACAGCCCCTTCAACAGTTAATTGCAGCGACGGATGCGCGAATTAGCGAACTGAAACAACAGCGTAAAGCACTGTCCCGTCAATTACAAGCTCTGATGCACGCTAGTTACAGCCTGACTAATTTTTCCGGGCGATCGCAATCACTACAAGAATTGATGCCAGGAGGTTTGCCCACTGGCACAGGAGACTGTTGTGCCCCCAAGCTACTACATTATGCGGCAACACATAATCTCAAACCATTGGCAATGGCGGAATTTTGGTGGGGTGAGTCTTCCGTAAATCAGGATAAAATTCAGGGAGAATTTTATGGAGCATGTGCCGAGCGATGTCAGCCATTGATGGGGTTTTTGCTCTCAGGGTTAAGACCTAACCCCCCAGCCCCCTTCCCTTGCAGGGAAGGGGGGGTAAGAAGCTTCTCGCCTATCAGGGGAGAGATCCCCATTCTTTATGAAGATGAATGGCTGATTGCTGTAAACAAACCTGCTGGGCTACTTTCGGTACCTGGTCGTTATGGCGATCGCCAAGATAGTGTTTTGAGTCGTTTACGTCATCTTAGGGCTGATGGCATGGCGCTGACATCTGTGCATCGTTTAGATCAGGAAACATCTGGTATTCTGTTGTTGGCACGCGATCGCCAAACCCATCGGCAACTCAGCCAGCAGTTTCAGCAACGGCAGGTTCACAAGGTTTATGAAGCCATACTTTCTGGTGCTGTGACAGTTGAGCAAGGTGTGATTGAATTGCCACTGTGGGGAGATCCCGAAAATCGCCCTGAGCAAAAAGTTGATTGGCAGCAGGGTAAACCTAGCTTGACACACTTCCAGGTAATAGCGAGATCAGGAGACTACACCCGCGTAGAATTTACGCCGCTAACAGGACGCACTCATCAGTTAAGAGTTCATGCGGCTGATGCGCGAGGACTTGGGGTAACTATTTTAGGCGATCGCCTTTATGGATGCTGTGCAGTTACCAGTCGGTTACATCTGCACGCCAGAGAACTTCGCTTCCAGCATCCGCAGTTAGAAAAAACCCTGCATTTACAAGCAATTACGCCCTTTTGACATCAAGGATTTTAATAACTCTTATATAGCAATCATATTTGATTTCTGAAAAAATCTCGGTAGTCTTGTAGTAGACCCTCTAGCCTAAAATGTTGCAAAAAATATTGTAGGTTGGGTGGAGGCTTTGCGTAACCCAACATCCTGATATATGTTGGGTTGCGCTGCGCTCCACCCAACCTACGTCTTTCTCTAGTTCTGCTAATGCTTCTTCAAGGTTCAGTGGTTTTTCATCTTGCACAATTGAGGCGATCGCACTCTAGAAAGATCAATCCAGCACTGTGGCAGGGGAGACACTGCATTAGATAATTTTATAGTACGGCAAATTTATCAACTTACTGTACAATATTTTTAGCTAATGATCGCCTCCTTTGGTATATTGCTTACACTTGATGGCAATACAAAGAAAGTGAACAAGTGCGAACACCGCCCTCTGAGTAAAACTCAGGAGAATTTAATAATATGAGCAACAAGCACATTGAAGTTAAACAGGTAGCTGGTTTCATCGGTGCCGAAATCAACGGCGTAGACCTTTCGCGTCCTCTGCACGATGATGCAGTTGCCGAAATTCGTCAAGCACTGTTGAAGTGGAAAGTCATATTCTTTCGCGGTCAGAACATCGATCATGCTGCACAGATTGCCTTTACATCTCGTTTCGGCGAAGTGACCTATGCACATCCCCACGAGGATCAGCCAATCGAAGGCTTCTCACAAATACTGCCGATTGACCGCAGCCGCTACGAACGCAAGAATGGTCTGCGTCGTTCCAGCTACGAGAGCCGTTGGCATACCGATGTGACAGCAGTTGTTAACCCACCGGCGGGGTCTATTTTGCGTGCAGTTAACGTCCCCAGTTTTGGTGGTGATACACAATGGACTAATCTGGTTGCAGCTTACGAGGGTCTGTCAGCACCACTGAAAGCGCTAGCAGACACATTGAAAGCAGAACATCGCTTCAATGCGCGTTTGCGGCTGCCTAGCAACAGCAAGCTTGTCCAGCGCATCGCAGCCAATCCCCAGGTTTCCATTCACCCAGTGGTGCGGGTTCATCCAGAGACAGGCGAACGTGCATTATTCGTCAACCCTGGCTTCACTTCTCACATTCTTGACGTGTCACCACAAGAGAGTGAGCTACTACTGGAGTTGTTCTTCAACCAGATCACTAAGCCAGCCTACACCACCCGCTTTCGCTGGAACAATGGTGACATTGCCTTCTGGGACAACCGCGCCACCGCACATTTAGCGCCGCAGGATTTAGATCATGTAGAAGTCGAGCGCGTACTCTATCGCACCACCATTACTGGCGATATTCCAGTCGGCCCTGATGGTTTCCGATCGCAAATAGTTGAAGGTGAACCATTAAGCAGCGAATTACCAACCGTCTTCAAGAATAAAGCCGAGAACCTAGAAGCAGAAGCAGTCCTTTCGTCAGCTAGATAGTTAGAACTAGTCTTTTCAACGTGAGCATCTGTACTATCAAAGTTTTTACGGCATTTGAGGTATCGGCTGGAATTTAAGAAAGAGATTATGCATTAAACTCCAAATTTGTGGGCTGTAAATTAAGCGATGCCTAGGTTGGGCTACGCCTACGACTGAGCCAAAATACCAAAATTGGGTTAAAACATTATTTCTTTCATAGATAGTACGAACCTTCGCTTTGAAAGGGCTAGTACCGCAAGGCGGAAGTCAAAAGTCAAAAATTTTGTATAGCAAGGCTTTTGACTTTTGACTTACCCGAACGCAAGTGCGTCTCCAAGAGTTGGGGCTGACTGTTGACTGTTAACAAAAATTAAATTGAAAACGTATTGCGATCGCTGTCTACTCTATTAACTGATATTACTGGTGGGTGGATGAGTAGTCAGCAGGATACTAAGCAATTCTATGAAGGATTAACCCGTGGTCAAACTAATTCTACCTATAGAGCTTACCGCCGAGATTGAGCCATACCTATCAGCTGATACGCAATTTGTGCAAGTAGATAGTGATGGTAATTTTGATGGTGATGCTAGTGATGCGGAAATTTATCTCAATGGGTTCAAATTAAAGCCGACTACTCTACATAAGGTGCTGGCGGCTGCTCCTGGAATACGTTGGCAACAAACTCCTAGTGCTGGTGTAAATCACATCCTCACACCCATTTTTCTCCAACACGATATTATCCTGACTAATGCTGCGGGGGTTCATGCAATTCCCATTTCAGAATTTGTATTGACTTTGATTCTCTATCATGCAAAGCAGTTACGGCAACTGCAAACAGATCACGATCAACGCATATGGGAAAAAAGCTGGTTGGTACTGCCAGAGTTGGCAAATTCAACTGTGTTAATTATTGGTACTGGGAATATTGGTCAGGCGATCGCAGATCGTGCTAAAGCATTTGGGGCAAGAGTTTGGGGTGGTCGCCTTCGTCCCGCACCTCTACCTAATTTTGATAAAATCGTCGGTGCAGATGAATGGCAAGCACTGTTGCCAGAAGTTGACTATATAATTGTTACTACACCTTTGACACCAGAAACTAAAGGTTTAATCGATGAAACAGTACTGCGATCGCTACCCAGCCATGCCTATTTAATTAATGTTGGTCGCGGTGCGGTTGTAGATGAATCAGCATTAACTAAAGCTCTGACTGAAGGCTGGATTGCAGGTGCAGGATTAGACACAGTTTCTATTGAACCCCTACCGCCAGAAAGTCCTTTGTGGTCTTTACCTAACCTGTTGATCACACCCCACACTTCCGCAATTTCCCCAGCATTAAAAGGGCGCATCGCCGCCTTGTTTCTCGATAATCTAGAGCGGTACCGAGCCGGCCAGCCCTTACGGAATGTAGTTAATAAGCAAGCAGGATATTAAAGAAGTCGGAAGTCGGAAGTCGGAAGTCGGAAGTCGGAAGTACAGTTTTGTAACGGGGATTTAGAACAAGACTTACATACTAGGATTTACGCACTTTACAAATTGAGCATCATCTGGATATCAAGCTTATTAAGATAAAAGTCTTGCCCTGCCTCGTTCCCAGGCAGAGCCTGGGAATGTGATCACTGGGAGGCTCTGCCTCCTGTCAAACTGGGAGGCAGAGCCTCCCACAAGAGCAAATCTATTTAATCTAATTAGATGCCACGCAAAGAATAACTTTAAACTCTCGTGTTGGACAAGATGGAATATTACATTTAGATATTCCTGTAGATGTCACTAATGCTGATTTAACTATTACTGTACAGCAAACAGCGACCACTCTTCATAAACCCAGATTTAAAATCCTTTAGTGATTGATAATATTTTAGTGCTTCATCTTTTGATAATGGTTTTTCTTCCTCTACTTCCTCCATAAGTTTTGCTAAACCGTAATCCTCAAGAATTTCTTCAATTTTTTCAAATTCAGCGATAGGAATTTGTACAGCAATAGGTCGTTGATTTTCGTCAAGAACATAATTTTTGTGAACTTCAAGCATTTTAATAACTCCTATTTGTTATTTATTCTTGAATCAGCTTAGTGAGACAATAGCCGAAGCAATATTTTATTTTAGCAATTATTCATGAGCCAAAACTAGCAACTTCCACAGGACGTTCAACAGCTAATTTTTTGCGGTTAGTTTTGATTTGTTCAATTTTGTGAAGAGTTTCAGCAGTTAAATAACTTTCGCCGCAATGAGTACAAGTGATCGCTGGAATGTTTTCTATTACTAGCAGGTCTTTACCCTTACCGTAAGTTCTAGTAATTCGGCGGACTTTGACACCTTCGCTTCCACAAATGTTACACAGCATTTGCCGCTTTCCTGGTATTAGGGTATGTATACAGTAATGATAACAAGTTTTCCAGTTGGACTTAGCTTGGCAATTATTTCGACTTCCCCTGCATCAAGAGTTAAACCTCTGATGCGATATTTAGATTCTGCTGTCACTTTATCTTTTTGACGTTCCAGTATTTCGCCTGTGAGGATACCTTCTTCAATGTCATAGATTGTTAGATTGTCATCGCTCATTTCTTCTTCAGCGTGTAGCGTCATTAAATACTGACGAGAAGAAACTTTATCCCGCATTCGTTGCAAAATTTCATCGAACAAGGTGGTAATCTCAGAGGAATTAGACTTTGAGAGTTTATAGCGATCGCATGGATTGACCTCTCCCCCAACCCCTCTCCGTTGGCGTCAGCCTGCCGTTAGGCAAGCGGAGAGGGGAGCCGGATTTCTCCCCCTTCCCTTGTAGGGAAGGGGGTTGGGGGGTTAGGTCTGTGTGCAAAGTGCGAGGGTGCGATCGCGCTGATAGAATGGTCAATTAGATGAAAATATTGTTATCTTTTACTCCTAAAGCTTGACTGGAAATGATATCTATGAAATCAATAAATTGTTTATTTTATGTTGTTTACTTAAACCTATAGTTCCAAGTCTTAATAGCTAAATCAATATACCATCCCAAATTAGTAGGAGTATTTATTTCCTGTGACCTCCACCATTCCCAAATAGAATCATCAAAAGGACGGGTGACACCTTTCAGGAGATAGATGAATAAATCTAAAGTATTTATATTTATATCACTAGAGGCTTGACATAAATACATATTTGCAATTGTCCATTTCGTCATACCATGCCTGTCAAATGATAAACAAAAATTCTTGTTAGGTTTGTCTTTAAGATTAACGGTAGTCTTAGTACACACCAACCATTCAACGACAGAATCTTGAGCAAAATGGCTATTATTTGCAGCTAATACAAAACAAAATCGTGCTACTGGAATTTTTATTTTAGTTCTCACCTTAGTTGGTAACCAAAGAAATAACCATATTCCTTTACCTGTATTAGTTATTTCTGCTAGTTTCTTATGATTTTGTCCTTCGCCAGTACCATATAGTATTTTTCTATAAGTAGGGCTAACCATTTCCTTTATCTTTGGTTGAGCCATAAAAAGCCCTCTGATGATTCTAAAATGTTGACGAGCATCTACAGGCAATTTATTTTCAAAGTTATGAGTAAAAGCTGGCAAGATTGTACTTCGTAGGTCTTCATTTTGTAAGCTACCAGGTAAGCCAAACACAGGGTAAAGAATATCATAGTTCTTACCTTCTAATTGGAATTTAGGAGTTGTTGTCTGATATTCGACATGGAATTTCCAAAAACATATATCATCTTCAAATTTTGATGCTTCTTTATCTGTATAGTTGTCTTCATGAAAAGTAGGAGCAATAGTGATTAATTTTATCGGTAATGAGTAATCGATTCTGTCGGCAAAAGATTGATTTTGGAAAATATTTTTTCTATATCTCAATAGCTGAGATACTAATCCTCTATCTTCTTCGTTTTTTAATTCAATAATGACTGCTTGTTTATCTAACTTGCTACAGCATAGTAAATCACAACGCTGCATTTTGAGACTATGCTGACGTTTAATTAAAACCAATTCTGGGAATATTGTGTCAAAAGAAGCTTCAATATAATCTTCTAAATCTTGTTCAGACTGAAAGCGAATTTCCCTGCCAATGTAAATTAATTTACGATTCGCTTTGTCTGACCTCTCATTCCGTCTCTTCGAGTTGGTTGTTAAATGTTTTGATTTTAGGTAGGGCATGAAGATTTTTAAATACAATAATCTATATACAAACTATTGTAGTTATATAATAGTGCTAACAGTAAAAATACCGAAACCTTATCTATTTTAACAGACTCTCAACTTCCTCATCTCTCAACCCAAACTGTCGAAAAATCCGCAAAACATAAGCAGGAGACATTTCTCTTGCACCCATATCTATAGGAACTACTCTTCTTTTACCATCAACTTCACGAGTATATAAACAATGGTCGCCTTTTCCTTCTCTATGAAATTTGCAACCTGCTTGTTCTAAAAGCTTAATTAACTCCTTTGGTTTCAGAGAAGGTATATTTTTAGGCATAAACCTTTCTTAATTCATATATCTCTAAATCTTGTTCTTTTTCTTCAACAGCTAAAAATTCATGTAATTCATCTATTGAAACGGTAGATTTATAAATATTACTTTCAGACTCATAAACCATTTCAAAAGATTCAATTGCTTCTTTCAGTTTATTAATTGCATCCTCTTGAATATTTCCCTGCCCGACAATGCCGTTTTCTAAACATAAAGCAACCCAATAGCCAGAACTTTTTCTGAGTACGACTGTGTAAAAATTCATTCTTTCCTCCAACTTAATAACTATTTTTTAAGGTTTCTTCTAACGTAAAAGGAGATTCTTTAGGAAAGAAATTTAATTTAATCCCTGTTTCATCAGATGCTTTGAGACGAGCTTTTTGATAATAATCTTCAAATACTTCTGCAAGTAGAGGTTGCAAACTCGGACTATCTTCTAATAATGTTTCAATACAGATACGTTGTTCAGAAATATTACTGCGCCAACTTTCGCTACGTTTTTCTGGTTGATATTGCCATTTCAGTAAGTGCATTAATAACACAATTAATCGATTTTTTAACTCGCGTTTTTCACTTCTCCCCATGCTTTCAATTTCTTCAATTAGATTAGGTATATCTATTTCATTAAAATTATTTTCTTTTAACTGCTGGACAATGGTTTGTGTCCACAAGTAAAAGTCTTGTTCATAGAGATTTTTTTCATTTATAAAAGATGGACTGGTCATTAATATTCCTCTGGGAAACGCTAAAAATTAGAGGATGTTTTAAAAGTGGTTGGCTGTGATTTTAATAGAATGATTACCCCCCTTAATCCCCCCTTGTAAAGGGGGGAAACCGGAAAATAATCTAGTTCCCTCCCCTTTATAAGGGGAGGGTTAGGGTGGGGTAAAAAATATTTGATACATCAATCATGACTTTTAAAACATCCTCTTAGGTGGGCATCACACCCACCTAATTAAACTATACCAACAAAGCCTGCTCCTCCTTAGAAATCACGCGTCCTTCATCCTCAAAACCAAGGATTTGATCAAAGTTCAAATACCGATACAAATCATCGGCAAAAGGCTCAATTCTACTCGCCACAATATCCAAATATTCCTGCACTGTGGGAAGTCGTCCCAGCAGCGCACAAACTGCGGCTAATTCTGCTGAACCAAGATACACTCGCGCATCTTTACCCATGCGATTATTGAAGTTGCGGGTAGAGGTAGAAAACACTGTTGTGCCATCAGCAACTCGCGCCTGATTACCCATGCACAAACTGCATCCTGGTATTTCTGTACGCGCACCCGCAGCCCCAAAAACGCTGTATACACCTTCTTCTTTAAGTTGGTGTTCATCCATGCGCGTTGGTGGTGCAATCCACAGGCGAGTTTTCACTTCACCTGCGCCTTCCAAAACTTTCGCTGTTGCCCGATAATGACCGATATTCGTCATACAAGAACCGACGAATACTTCTTGCACTGGATCATTAGCAACTTCCGATAATAATTTAACATTATCAGGGTCATTGGGAGCAGCAACAATTGGTTCTTTGATTTCGTTCAAATCAATTTCAATTATTTCCGCATACTCCGCATCGGCATCACCTTCTAATAACACGGGATTTGCTAACCATTCTTCCATCTTTGCCACACGGCGCAGCATGGTACGCGGATCATGATAGCCCCGTGCTATCATATTTTTCAGCAGCGCGACGTTAGAACGCAGATATTCGGAAATTGTCTCTACACTCAGCTTAATTGTGCATCCGGCACACGATCGCTCGGCACTAGCATCGGTGAGTTCAAAGGCTTGTTCAACTTTTAAATCTGGCAAACCTTCTATTTCCAGAATTCGCCCGGAGAAGACATTTTTCTTGTTCTGCTTTTCTGCTGTCAGCAAACCTTTTTGAATTGCCACGTAGGGAATCGCATTTACAACATCTCGCAGGGTGACACCTGGTTGCAATTCCCCTTTAAATCTTACCAATACTGATTCTGGCATATCTAAAGGCATGACACCCAAAGCTGCTGCAAACGCCACTAATCCCGAACCGGCGGGAAAGGAAATACCCAAGGGAAAGCGGGTGTGAGAGTCGCCGCCAGTTCCCACGGTGTCGGGTAGCAGCATCCGGTTTAACCAAGAGTGGATGATACCATCACCGGGGCGGAGGGCGACACCGCCACGAGAGGCAAAGAAATCGGGGAGTTCGTGATGGGTTTGGATGTCAACTGGTTTGGGATAAGCAACTGTGTGACAGAAACTCTGAATCACTAAGTCTGCACTGAAACCAAGACAGGCGAGTTCTTTCAATTCGTCGCGGGTCATGGGGCCTGTGGTATCCTGGGAACCAACGGTACTGATGATGGGTTCGCAGGATGTGCTGGGACGCACACCAGGTAATCCGCAAGCTTTACCGACTATTTTCTGTGCGAGGGTGTAGCCTTTGCCTGTGTCAAAGCCTTGCTGGGGACGGGTAAAGACTGTGCTGGGTTCTAAACCAAGTGCAAGACGGGTTTTGTCGGTGAGGGTACGTCCGATAAGTAGGGGGATGCGTCCACCTGCGCGAACTTCATCAAGGATGGTGTCAGGTTTGAGGGCAAAGGTGGAAATGACTTCGCCTGCTTCGTTTGTGATTTCGCCTTTGTAGGGATGGATGGTAATTACCATGCCGGTTTCTAGTTGGCTGACATCGCACTGAATAGGCAAAGCACCGGCATCTTCTGCTGTGTTAAAGAAGATAGGCGCGATCGCACCACCTAAAACATAACCTCCAGCGCGTTTGTTTGGCACAAAAAATATATCATTTCCTGTATGCCACAATACTGAGTTGATAGCAGATTTCCGCGAAGAACCAGTACCAACTACATCTCCCACATAAGCTACAGGATGCCCTTTTTTCTTCAGTTCGGCAATGGTTGCCAAGCTTCCCGGTTGCCGTGACTCTAACATCACTAAGGCGTGTAAGGGAATATCTGGGCGAGTGGTGGCACTTTGGGCGGGCGATAAATCGTCGGTATTGGTTTCGCCAGGAACTTTAAAAACGGTGACAGTAATCGCTTCTGGTACTGTGGGACGAAGGGTAAACCATTCAGCTTCCGCCCAAGAGTCAATTACCCGCTTGGCGAAAGGATTGGTTTTAGACAACTCTAAAACATCGTGGAAGGCATCGTACACCAAGAGGATTTTGCTTAAGGCGTTGGCGGCGTAGGCGGCGATGGGTTCCTTTCCTTGTCCGCCCATTACTAGAGGTGTTTCGGATGAGTCCGATAGGGATACAGTGGGCAATTGCAGCAAATCAATTAAAGATTGCACGTTGTAACCACCTATCATTGTGCCCAGCAATTGCACTGCTTCTATGGGCGCAATCAACGGACTGGTGATTTCCTCCTTAGCAATGGCAGTGAGAAATCCAGCTTTGACATAAGCTGCTGGATCAACACCAGGAGAAACGCGATCGCTCAATAGATGTAATAATATCTCCTCTTGACCCTTTGGCGGATTTTTCAGTAATTCGCACAGTTCAGATGTTTGCTTTGCATCTAATGGTAAGGGGGGAATTCCCAGTGCTGCTCTTTCGGCAAGTTGTTTACGATATTGTTCCAGCATTCTTAACTCCACTCCAAATATTTAGCCAAACAAAGTTTTAAGTGTGTATCATCACTTCCCTAGTTTCAGGGACATTCAACCTCACAAGTCTTTACAAATAGAATTAACAGCAAGTGAGTCTCCTGACTTTAAGTTTTTTGTCTAGCAAGCACTTATAATTATCACTGTATATCTATTTTTCCCGATCAAGCTCTTTGGAAATAATTCTCTTTTCATCTTTGTTAACTTGGTACTGTGTCTATTTATCAGATAAAATAACTGATTTGTCCTCTGTGTCACGCTTATTTTGTATATGCCCAAAACTTACACCGTAGAAATTGATCACCAAGGCAAAATTCATACCTTGCAAGTTCCCGAAGATAAAACGATCTTATCAGTTGCCGATGCTGCTGGTTTGGAACTGCCGAGTTCTTGTAATGCAGGCGTTTGCACAACATGCGCTGGTCAAATAAGCGAGGGAACTGTGGATCAAACTGATGGTATGGGCGTTAGTCCAGATTTGCAAAAGCAAGGTTACGTATTGCTTTGTGTTGCCAAACCCCTTTCTGATTTGAAAATTAAGACGGAAAAAGAAGACGTAGTTTATCAGTTACAGTTTGGCAAAGACTAATAATCAGTAAACAGTTATCAGTATATAGAGGTTCTCGACAAGCGTGAGGTACAATTTTGACCTCACTTCCATTCCTCTCTCCTAAAAGGAGAGAGGCTTTAAATTGTTCCCCCTTCCCGCGACGAGTTGGGGGTTAGGGGGTTAGGTCTATTTGCATACTTGTACCTCACCGGATTGAAAATGACTATATACTTTGATTATTGATAACTGTTCACTGAACATTACCAAAACTGATAAATAACATAAGTATTTCCTAGCAACTCATATCAGTTATTCTAGAAAGTACAAATCAATAGGATTTAACAAGATGACGACTCATTTTATTACCGCAGAAATTGATTTACAAGAAACTCCCGCAGAATTACTACAAGTAATTGAAACAGAGTTGAACAAAGAGGGGGAACCCCTACGTTGGGCAATTACTTCTGTGGACGTTGATCAACAAAAAGCTACAGTTGAAGCTGTGGTGACTACAGTTAAGAGTTAGGAGTTAGGAGTTAGGAGTTAGGAGTTAGGAGTTAGGAGTTAACGCGATGTGCGACTTATTCTTAGAACCCCACTTCCATTCCTCTCCCCCACTCCTGAGAGGCTTTGATTTTGCTCCCCAACGCTAGTAGGGAAGGGGTTGGGGGTTAGGTTTGAGAGAAAGTCGTACACGGCGTGAGTTAGTATTTGATGGCTTCTGATTCATAATTCATAACTCCTAACTCAGCACTCAATATGCCTCCATACACCGCTATCTTAATTGTACCAACTGGCGTTGGGGCTGCCATTGGGGGTTATGCAGGAGATGCTTTGCCTGTTGCCAAAGTTATAGCACAAGTTTGCGATCGCCTAATTACTCACCCCAATGTCCTTAATGGCGCTTCTTTGTATTGGAATCTCCCAAACGCTTTTTATGTTGAAGGTTACGGGCTTGACAAATTCGCCTCTGGATGCTGGGGTTTGCGTCCAGTCCGCACCAACAAAGTAGGTTTGCTTTTAGACCAAGGTATTGAGCCAGAGTTGCGACTACGACATATACAAGCCGCAGATGCAGTCAGAGCCACTCTGGGATTGACCTTAACAGATTATGTAATTACTGATGCACCATTAAATGTAGAATTACGGACTCCAGCATCGGGAGCTAGTTGGGGAACAATTGGCAACCCAGATAGTTTATTACGGGCAGCTGAGATATTAATTAAAAAAGCGGGGGCAGAAGCGATCGCAGTTGTTGCCCGTTTCCCCGATGATATAGACTCAGAAGCAGTAGAGAAATATCGCCACGGTGAAGGTGTTGATCCTTTAGCGGGCGCAGAAGCCGTAATTAGCCATTTGCTAGTGCGAACCTTTCAAATTCCTTGCGCCCATTCTCCCGCCCTTTTGAGCGAACCTCCAAAACCTGATTTATCTCCCCGTTCGGCGGCCGAAGAATTGGGCTATACCTTTTTGCCGTGCGTCCTTGTCGGATTAAGTCGTGCCCCACAATTTATAATAGAGAAAGGAGCGATCGCATCACAGCAAGAAGATATTTGGGCAGATCAAGTGGATGCTGCGATCGCACCTGCAACAGCTTGTGGTAGCAGTGCCTTACTAAGTTTAAGCCAAAGACGATGCCAAATAATTACAGTAGAAGAAAATAAAACTCTGATCAAAGTTCCTCCCCAACCCTTGGGGATCAAAGCTATACAGGTAAACTCATATTTAGAAGCAGTAGGTGTATTAGTAGCACACAAAGCAGGCATCAATCCCTCCGCCCTCCGTCCCAAATTATTACCTTTGCAGTCAGTAGTTAAAAGTTAGGAGTTAGGAGTTAGGAGTTAAAAGTTAGAATTCAGACTGTAGCGCTTCTGTGTTGAATCCAATACAGACCTAATCCCCAGCCCCTTCCCTTGTAGGGAAGAGGAGTAAGATTCAAAGCCTCTCTCCTTTTAGGAGAGAGGTTTGGAGAGAGGTCAGAGTATATTGCATACAAACCATTCTCCCCCACTCCCCACTCCCCTTAAAAACCCGTGGTTGAACAACACAAGCAAGAGCCAGAAATTCCATACCTAACACGCATCCAAGTACTTGGGGCGATGGGAGCGACTGCAATCATTTTGTTGATAGTCGCCAAACTTTCGTTGCACTTTGGCAACTTTTCCCTATTTTCTTGGGACTTGAACCAAAGAGAGTTGCTATTGGGTGTAGGGTTAGGGTTCATCATCACCGCGTTAAGTGGCTTAACTTATCGCCTTTGGACTGCCTATCGTAAAAGTGCAGATTATTACTTAGAAGTGGTACTGAAACCTTTAGCTTTACCAGACTTAATTTGGCTGGGGTTGCTACCAGGGCTGAGTGAAGAATTATTATTTAGGGGTGTGATGCTGCCAGCTTTAGGCGCTGATCTTACAGCTTTAATTGTATCCAGTCTTTGCTTTGGCATCTTGCATTTTAGCGGTTCCCAACAATGGCCTTATGTGATTTGGGCAACAATTGTCGGGATGATATTGGCATATAGCGCCCTGCTCACGGGCAACTTATTAGTGCCGATTGTCGCTCACATTATTACCAATTGGATTTCTAGCTATTTCTGGAAAATGTCGCAATTGTCGGCAATTAAAAAATAAAAAAGGAGTCAGAATTCAGAATTCAGAATTCAGAATTCAGAAGTAAAACAAAGTTTATACCTGGCTTTGGGACTCAGCTTGTGTACTTCACTTTCCTTGAAATCTGCTGTAATTTCTCTTGCTATAGCGTTTACTAATCATACAAGGTACATCATAGCCCCCTCCTCGCTTGCTCTTAGGAGGCTGGGGGTGGGGTTCTTGTACCTCACTCAAGCGAGAACCACTATAAAGTTAGTTTTTCAGCTTTGATGCACTCACTCATTCATCGCTAGAGAAGTTAGTTATTTATACGGAAGTATTTTTTTGCTATAAAAGTTACATTTATTTTTAAGTCAGCAATTAATCATACATGAAAATGCCACGTATATTTACGCTTACTCTTGAGCTTCTAGGGTAAGCGTAAATGCACGTAGGCGAGTTACTTCTGGTTACTGCCTCAATATAGTTTTTAAGGAGTGTCAATAATTTAGCTACTTTAATATCTATTCCCGAAACGTTAAAGTTTTGGGCAGCTACAGTCGGTAATTCTTTAAGGAATTGCCGAACTTTATCCTGTCTCAAAATCCAAGATACAAGTCCAGCAAATAAATAAACTGCATCCATGATAAATCGAAATAAATCTTTCAACAAGCAGCGCCAGTGCTATCAAACTTTAGTAGTAACAGCATTATTAACTGGTAGCCTTTTCCAATTTATTGCACCTGCATTAGCTGACGGAACTACTGCGGGTACATCTATCAGTAACACAGCAACAGCGACCTACGAAGATCCTAACGCACCAGGGAGTCCCATCAATTCCACATCTAACACTGTCACCGTGACTGTAGCAGAGGTGGCTGGTATTACTGTTACAGGTTCTGGGATTGCAAACCAAACTACCCCAGGTGGTAGTACTAGCGTTGGAGATGTACTAGTTTATACTTATACAGTAACCAACGTCGGTAACGATACCACCAAATTCCAGATTCCTAACTTAGCGACAACAACAGGCCCAGCCACAGTTTCGGGTTCATTACTTGGTAGTAACACACCTGGTAGCTTGCAATACAGCATTAATGGCGGTACAACCTGGACAGATATCCCTGCTGGTGGACTAACTACAGGCGCGATCGCAGTTAATGGTAGTGTGTTGGTGCGTGTACCAGTTACCGTGCAAGCTGGCGCTCAAACAGGCGATATTATCACTGCCAGACTAGGACAAACTCCTGGTGATGCTCAAAACCAACCCCGGATTGCTGATGGTGGCGACGTTTACACTGTAGATAATGTCAACCCAGCAGGAACGGCAATCAATGGTGTCAGAGAAGCCAGTGCTACCCAGCAGATTACAGTAGGAAATACCGCTAAAAGTAAGGCGTTAGCAACTATCCTCAAAACTAAGACAGCCTATGATAATGCTGGCACTTCTGCTAACCTAAGTGATGACTTGCTAACTTATGGTTTGAGCTTGCGGGTTGAGAGTACCGACGTAACTAGTACTGGTATTACCCCCGCAGCTTTAGCTGGTACAAATATCACTGTTGATACTGCAACAGTCAGCCGCATCTTAGTTTCTGATGCTATTCCAGCAAATACAGTGCTTAATAGCACTCCAATTGCTCCGGCGGGTTGGAAAGTAGTTTACACCAGCACTGCTACTAGTATAAATACTGAAGCGGCTGCGTGGGTAAGTGCCGCCCCACCGTTGGGTTCAGTTACACGGGTTGGTTTCGTTAACGATCCTACCGTTGTCACTTCAGTTAGTACTGGGACAACTGTTAGCGGTTTTAGCATCCAAGTTAAAACCACTGGTGCAAGTGCTAGCCCAGTAACCATTTACAACATCGCCCAAGTGGCCGGTACAACTGCTGGAGATTCGACCAACAAAATTTATGACAACTCAGGAGACCAAAGGCCAGATAACTATAACGGTACAACCTTTCCTACTGTACCAGACGCTGGTATTACTAGTCTGACGTATGACACAAACAATAATAACACTGGTTCTACTACTAGTGCCACAGGGTCTTTAAATGTAACCACCCTCACAGTCCCCAATCCTACCTCTGTCTTGAATGGGCCAAATGGAGTGCCTGATGCCGTTGGGCCAACTGACAACAATGATGACTTCACTAATAAATCAGCACTAATTCCACCCAATATTTCTCCTGGCGCCGGTGTTGATCCGGCTGCGGTATCCTTTACTAACACAGTTCAAAATACTGGTACATCTTCTGCCAATATTTCTCTCGTACCTACAAAACCAGCAACAGCAAGTGATTTACCTACGAATACAGTGGTGACGGTATCCTATCAAGGTTTATCAGCTGCTTATAAGTACGATGGCACAAACTTTATTTTCCAGATAGGAAGTGGTCTAGTCGGGGGCAACCAAATTAGTGCCACTAATCCAGTGCGAATTGATGCAGTTGCAGCGAATGGTGGTAAAGCTAACTATGGTGTAAGCGTTGACCTGCCTGCTAATACACCACTCTCAACTGATACCTCTGTTCAAGGTACTCACGGTACACCTCCACTTCCCATAACTACTATAGAACGCGGTTTCCCCACACCGATTACGGCTTATATTGAGTCAGCTACTACTCCTACTGGCGTACCTATTATTACTGGGACTAATGCGGAAGCGTACAACATCTCCATCGATCGCGTCTACACTGGCTTCTTGCAATTGCTGAAAGAGTCACGAGTTTTACAAGGAACTGGACCAGCACTGCCATCGGGTAGTACTGATGGCGCATTTGGTATTGGAGCCAAAAAACCCGCCCCAGGTAACATTATTGAGTATCGGATTACTTACAAAAATATTTCTACTCCTCAAGTAGGAACCGGAAATCTGATTCTGAATGCTGACAAGATTGTGATTACTGAAGATGGTACTACAGCCGCCAATGGTGGTAACAACAACTGGGCGCTAGACAATGATACCAACAGTCAAATTGATACTAGCAACATTGTTAGTTCAGCTAAGGATTCTGGGACATCAACTATTACATTCTTCAGTGGTAATCCAGCTACTAACCCTGGTAGTGACCAAACTGGAACTACGGCAAACACAGATGTAAGTAAGTATGTGGATGCTGTGACTGGACAGGTTCTACCGGGTATTCAAAGAACCTTTAGTTTCCAACGCAAGGTTAACTAGATAGTTTGACCTCACCCCTCTTTGTTTGTAAAGAGGGGTGCCATTGCACCTATGTGTTTGTAGTTGGCGATTTAGCCCGAAAGCGCTAACTACAAACTGATTATTCCCTAGCGAAAACAGGGAAAGATAAGGCAACAATTAACATTCTGGAAATTTTTTGAGGTTATTTATATGAAGCGTGTTTCTTTTGCAAGTTTAGGAGCGATCGCAGTGATTGCTACAGTTCCATTTGTTGGTCAAATTCCGGGAATCGCAAATGTATGGCATTCTACAAGTGCCATCGCTCAAAATGTCAAAAATCAAGGGCAAATACAGTTGCGCTTAGAAGCAGAAAAGCAAGTAGTGACAAAGGATCAACAAGGTAAGCAAAGCCAAAAATGGGAACCTTTGAAAGGTCAAGTTATGGTGCGACCAGGAGATATGTTGCGATATACCTTGAGTGGCGAAAATAAGAGCGATCGCCCAGTCAAGAATTTGACTCTTAATCAACCAATTCCCAAAGGAATGGTTTACGTGTTGAAATCTGCCAATGCCGGTAACAATGCCAAAGTTATTTATAGCATTGATGGCGGGCGCAGCTTTGTCGAAAATCCCACTGTTAAAGTTACTCTTCCTGACGGCAAAGTAGAAACCAAACCAGCACCAGCCATTGCTTACACCAATATCCGTTTGCAGATTCCGTCAGTTGCAGCCAAGACAACAGTCAAGGCGACTTATCAAACACAAGTGCGCTGATTGAAATTGGGGTTGTCCTTTGTCATTGGTCATTTGTCCTTTGTAATTACAAATGACCAAGAACAACTTTCACGCAATATTTCAGCAATAAAATCGGATTAATGTAGCAGTGAACTTGTAGGAAATACTATTTAATAGTTTTGGATTTCCATAAATAAATAAATAAATAAGCATTTTTATTAAAAATAAGATTGGTATTCCAGAAGAGATGTTTTCAGTGAGCCGTTCTCAAAAACAAAAGCAAATTACTTCTAGCAGTAGCTGGCGGCAAAGGTTAACAGCAAGTATTATCCTGGGAAGTTTTTTACATACTACTATACCTGTACCAGCGATCGCGCAAGAAACGAACAATCTGGGTGCGTCTTTGCCGTTAATAAATCAAGCTACTTATACTTATACAGATTCTGCCAGTAATTATGAATATCAAGGAAGTTCTAGTCAGATAAATGTTACTCCTATTAGTTCTACTCCATTAGTTGATCCATTAGGGCGGATATTAGGTTGCGCTGGCACAATTTTAGCTGACTATACAGGTTTTTCAGTTGGCGTATACGAACCTAACTCTAGCGACCCAACGGGGACAGAATTAGGCAGCTTGGTTTCTCTGACTCGAACAGAGTTACCAAATATTCCTAATAACAACGTTCCTGGCGGTAAATCGCCAAATACCGAGAACAGTAACCCCTACTTTGTTGGGAATAACCCTGCGGGTTTCTACAATTTCCTACTCGATCCGAATAAGGGTCAAACTGATCCAGGTAGAACCTATATTTTTGTAGTTAATCCACCACCAAATTCTATCTACAAACAACGACGCATCAAGATTGAAATCCTTGCTAGTAGTGGTACACAAGGTAATAGTGTCGTGCGATATGTCGCTACTTCTCTGGATGGTCAACCAATTAATCTCACAGGCGAAACCAGGGTAGAGCAAACAGTTGTTTTAGTTCCCAATGCAGAAGCAGTAGGACTGGACTTATTAGCCTTTGAATTCACCACCAATATGTGTCAAGCGAATCAGTTGCAGATTATCAAAACAGGCGATCGCGCTGCTGCTGAACCTGGAGATACGGTAATCTACCGCCTCTCGATCAAAAATCTTGCTGATGCTGGTTTGAATAATCTATTTGTCACCGACAACCTACCTTTAGGATTCAACTTTTTACCTAAATCTGTGCGGGGAGAGTTGGATGGTAAAGCAGTTACTCTCACCTCGGAACGGAATGGTAACACGCTGACATTCCGCACAGACGTAACGATTCCCACAGAGAAAGTCCTGAATATTGCCTACGCTGCTCAACTAACAGCCGATGCGCTGCGGGGAACAGGTCGTAATAGTGCGATCGTTAATGCTCAACGAGCTGATAACCGTTTTAGCATCAAGGATGGCCCTGCAACGCATCAATTGAAAATTCGTGCCGGAATCGTTTCTGACTGTGGCACGATTATCGGTCGGGTGTTTGTTGATAAAAACTTTGATGGAGAACAACAATCTGGTGAGCCTGGGGTATCAAATGCGGTGATTTTTCTGGAGGATGGAAACCGCATCACTACAGATCCTAATGGTTTGTTCTCCTTAGCTAATGCCTTACCTGGATATCACACAGGTGTACTAGACCTCAGCAGTGTCTCTGGTTACACCCTAGCTCCCAACGAAAAATTCCGCGAACGCAATAGCCAATCTCGCTTGGTGCATTTAGAGCCAGGTGGCTTAGTACGTATGAATTTCGCCGTTACCCCCACATCTCAGGAGGCAGTGAAGAAATGAAACCGAGACTGCACTGTGCAACTACATTTAACCTGAGATTGATGGGGGCGATGCCGATAGCTCTCAGCTTTGTTTTGTATCCTGCAATAGTCAAAGCAGAAATCACGAGTGAAAACCTCCTTTTCCCTGATTCCGCTTCCCAAGCAGATAAGGGTGAAAACCTCTCTCCAAACCTCTCCCTTAAAAGGGTAGAGGCTTTAAATTCTTCCCCTTCCCAACAAGGGAAGCAGGCTGGTTCCGCTTTGATTTTTTCAGATGATGTGAAAAGTCAGGTCGAAGATCAAGCGGATCAGAATCAAGTTGCTGAAAAAAGTATGGATTCAAATTCTCTCCATCTTTTGAGAAGTTCCCAGCAGCAGTTTCCACCTCTCGAATTTCCCTCAACTTCTTCAGCACCAACTATTGATACTTCAATTCCAGATGTCCAGCCAACTGAAACGGAAATACAACCATTTCAACCAGCAACTTCTGTTGATTTACCCAGAGGCTTACGCAAAATAGCCGGAATCGAGGACAAGAAGGACGCACGCAAAGACACTGAGACACAGTTTGCCTCGTTCCCAGCCTCCAGGCTGGGAACGAATTCCCAGAGGCTCCGCCTCTCGTCAAGAAACAGGAGGCGGAGCCTCCCAGAGCAGTTTCCCAGCCTGGAGGCTCTTAACCAGTCAGGGCAAGGGCTGTATCTTAACTTAGTGCCATTCGACACTGAGACACAGTTTCAAGCTTCTTCAACGGAAATACAAACATTTCAACCAGCAACTTCTGTAGGTTTACCTAAAGGCTTACGCAAAATAGCTGGAATCGAGGACAAGGGGACGCAAGGACAAGGGGTGAATGAAAATCTTCCCGTGTCCCCCACTCCTGCCATTTCTACAGCAATCAAAATTCTGACCCCAACGGCTGACAGCGTTGTAGATGTCCCTGCTACCACGGTGATTCTGCAATTTCCTGTCGGTAGTCAGGTGGAATTGCGGGTGAATGGCACGTTGGTAGACTCTTCCTTAGTGGGACGAACAGAAAGTGATACCATCACCAACTTAGTAACGCAGACATGGTATGGTGTCTCGCTAAAAGAAGGTAAGAATGCCATCTCTGCACAAGTTGTCGGAGGGACACAACCGCCTATAACAGTGCAAGTCGCAGTCCGAGGAGCGCCACAGCAATTAACTTTAGAAACAGTTGAGTCTCGTATCCCGGCGGATGGACGTTCCACGGCGACAATCCGGGGTAAACTCATCGATGCAAGTGGCAATCGCTCTAATCGTGATGCTGTTATCACTCTCATACCTACTGGTGGGGAGTTGGTTGGGAAAGACTTCAAACCCGATCAACCCGGATTTCAAGTGGAGGCGAAAGCAGGGCAATTTACAGCGATTTTACGATCGCAGCTCAAAGCGCAAACTGTCCGAATTCGGGCGATCGCTAATGATTTAGAAGCCTTTACTCAACTAGAATTTGAAACAGCACTGCGTCCGAGTTTGGTAACAGGAGTCATAGATTTACGTTTGGGCGCTAGAGGTACAAATTATTACGGTAGTTTCCGTGATTTCCTCCCTCCTGACAAAAACAACGGAACGCAATTAGATTTCCACTCAGCGATATTTGCCACTGGTGCGATCGGGGAATGGTTATTTACAGGTGCATACAACAGTTCTCGTAACCTCAATGAAGATTGCGACTGCGATAATCGCCTATTTAAAACTTACCAATCCAGCGAGCAAAACTATCCTGTTTATGGCGATAGCTCGAAAGTTGATGTTCTTGCTCCTTCCACTGACAGCGTATATCTGCGTTTAGAGCGATCGGCTCGTATCCCCGGCTCCGATCCTGATTATGCGATGTGGGGTGATTATAACACAGAAGAATTTGCTCGGCGATCGCAGCAATTTACCTCTATCACTCGTCAACTCCACGGTTTTAAAGCTAACTACAACTTAGGAAACTTACAAATTACAGGTTTCTATGGCAACAACTTAGAGGGGTTTCAACGAGATACCATTGCTCCCGATGGTACTAGTGGTTATTACTTCCTCTCTCGCAGACTATTACAAGCAGGTAGCGAAAATGTCTTTATTGAGTTAGAAGAACTCAATCGTCCTGGGACTGTACTAGAACACAAACAACTGAACCGAGGCCCAGACTACGAAATTGACTACGATCGCGGTACCTTATTATTCCGCGAACCGATTCTTCGCACCGATATTGATCAAACTGGACAAGTGTTGGTACGCCGGATTGTTGTGACTTATCAATACGACGATCAAGACTCTAACAGCAATATCTATGCTGGTCGTTTGCAATATAACCTTTCCCGCAAGCTCAACCAAGAAAGTTGGATAGGAGCAACTTACGTCCAAGAAAATCATGGGGTGCGTGACTTTCAACTCTACGGCGCAGATGCGCTGATTGCTTTGGGTGAAAAGGGGAAGTTAATCGCAGAATATGCCCATTCCACTAATGATTCTGATGTTGTGGGAAAGGTCAGTGGTAATGCGTATCGATTGGAAGCTGAGGGAGAAATTGCCAATAGAATTCAAGGTCGTGCCTATTATCGCTTTGCTGATACGGGTTTTGCCAATAATGCCACCATCAGCTTTGTCCCAGGACAAACCCGTTATGGAGCGCAGGTTACAGCTAAAGTCACCTCAACTACCAATGTCAGAGCGCAATATGACCACGAAGACAATTTTGGGATTGCTCCTCAACCACTAGATACTTTTGAAGAACTGTTTGCACCGCGTTCTGAGGCCATACCTGGGAGCGAAGTTAATAATTCGCTGACGACGATTTCTGCTGGGATTCAACAACGCTTGGGTAAAGCGATTCTGGATGTGGATTTGATTCATCGCCATCGGGAAGACCGCATCCCCAACAGCGCCCTAAGTAGTAATTCTAATCAATTGCGATCGCGTTTTTCTATTCCTCTAGCTAAGAACCTGACTTTTCAAGCCCAAAATGAACTGAGTTTATCTTCCCAAAAAGATACTGTTTATCCAGACCGTACCATTTTAGGGTTGAATTGGGCGGTAATTCCTGGTGTCAGCGTCAGTTTAGCTCAACAGTTTTACAGTAGTGGTCAATTTTCGGGTAATTCGATCACCAGCTTGAGTGTCAACGGTGAACACAAACTCGGATCAGATACTACCTTGACCGGTCGTTACTCAATTTTGGGTGGTGCTAACGAAATGACTACCCAAGGAGCAATTGGTCTAAATAATCGCTGGACTATTGCTCATGGATTGCGGCTGAATTTAGCTTACGAACACGTCTTTGGCAACTTCTTCGGACGGACTGCGACGGGTCAACAATATGCTCAACCCTACGCTTTTGGTCAATCAGCATCAGCGATCGGCTTTGATGGTGGCGATAGTTACAGTGTGGGGCTGGAATATAGTGATAATCCGCAGTTTCAAGCCAGCGCCCGTTATGAACATCGTTCCTCTTCTGGTGGTGGTAATACAGTAATTACCGCAGGTGCTGCGGGTAAAATTTCTCCGGCTCTCACAGCCTTGGTACGTTATCAACAAGCCGGTTCTTCCAATCAAAAGCTTTCAGGATTGGGAGATACTGCTAACCTCAAGCTCGGTTTAGCCTACCGCGACCCCAATAACGATAAATTTAATGCTTTGTTGCGTTATGAATATCGGCAAAATCCGGCAACTATTCCTGACACTATTTTGTTAGGGAGTGGTACGGGTTCCCAAGACCATACTTTTGCTTTAGAAGCTATCTACGCCCCTAACTGGCAATGGGAATTCTACGGTAAATATGCTTTGCGTAACAGTACTTCTTATTTAGCTAACGATTTAGTTGGTACAAGTATGGTTAATCTGGCGCAATTCAGAGCTACCTATCGTTTGGGATATAGCTGGGATTTAGTTGGTGAAGCTCGTTGGATTGGTCAATCTAACTACACTGAGACAGGCTTTGTTATTGAAACAGGTTACTATCTCACTCCTAATCTGCGCCTTTCTGCTGGATATGTTTTTGGTAAAGTCGATGACCGAGATTTTTCTGGCGCACGTTCTGCGGGAGGGGCGTATTTGGGCTTAACTGTTAAGCTCAACGAATTGTTTGACGGCTTTGGACAACAAAAGATTCCGCCACGCCAGCAACAGGAATCTAAAGTACAACCAGCAGTCAATCAAGCAACGGAGGTAGACAAGCTAAAAATATGAATCTCTTTATACGAAAACATTACTGTAATTTCACTAAAGACTTAAATCTCAAGGTGAATGCTGATGGTAGATTGTATGTCACTTTGGGCAAGCTAATAAAAAAAACTATGGAAAAGCCATTAACAATTAGCCGCCAAAAACTATGGCTGAGTAGCCTGGGCTTTTTTTTGTGTATTTTAGGAAATAGTATTCAACCTAGCTGGGCTGAAGGCAGCAAAGAGTTAGTTTCTGATGGCGGAAACAGACCCTACCTGGAATGGTCAGATTTAATATCGGCAGGTATTGTTCGGAAAACCACACTCAAAGTTTATGTGGAAGCGGGAGAAACAGTTAATCTTGGCTCTAGTGTGCCTGCTAGTTTCTCAAACCCCCAAGATATCGTTTACCGCAGTCCCTTTGGTAGTCAAAATAGCTTTTGTAATGTTCTGGCTACTGGTTCTGGTTTTATTAACACCGTTGCCAAAGAAACGGCCGGACCTTTACCTAATGCTGGTGGCTATACCCCTTGTAGTTTCGTCGCTACAGAAACTGGTATTTACGAAGTTGAATTTCGTTCTTCGGATACAAGTGGTACAAATAATCCGCCGCCAATAGCTGCAACGGCGCCATTTGCTACAGATGGTACTCAGCTTTCAGGGGTAGCTGCTTGGGATATCACAGTTCGAGATAGTAACGGCGTTACCAAAAAAGGGCGAGTATTTACCAAATATATCGCTATGAATATGGGGGCAAATTCCCTATCACTCAACTCTAAGCTTTATATTCAAACCAAAGATGGGTATCGGTACGAAACTGACATGAATGGAGTCGATCCCTATGGCTTCATCTTTTTTGCTAATAGCCGGGGATACCTTGACACAACAAATAACAGCACTGTTTACCATTCTGCTGGCGGCGCTACTGATAATACTTTGAGCTTTACCGGCAATGTGCGAGTCCAAAATCCAAGTGTTGCTGATACTACAACAGACATTACCCACCTAGTTTTCTTCAATCGACCCGACACAGCAACCCTCAATGCTTTGAGTATTCCGATTGCCGCGACTGTTCCCACAGTACCGACGTCGTTCAAATTCACTGGGGGTACTGGAGGTAGTGGGAACCAAACTACTGTGGGTGTGGGAGGCAATTTTAGCTTCAGCGCTATCTCAACAGGCAGTTATCAAATAATTATTGACACCAACAATGATGGCATTTTTGACCCTAGTAGCGATCGAGTAATGCAAAATGTGCTGTCTGTCGGCTCAAATTTGGTGCCTTGGGATGGGAAGAATGCAAGTGGGACAAATCTCCTACCTCTACCAGGAAATGCAGCATACAATGCCATAATCACAACACGGTCGGGTGAATATCACTTTCCCATGTTAGATGCAGAAAATAATCCCTTCGGGTTTAAAATCACAATGGAAAACGCTCCTACTGCTTTTCCTAACGTTTTAGATCAAAATGGACAGCAGATTGGATCGACTACCGTTTATTACAATGACAGTGATTATACTACTGCTAATGGTACGACGATTAACTTAACTGCTACGGGAGCCACTAGCCCTCGTAATGCTGCTAGAGGGATCAATAGTGTGTCAGGAGAGCATGAATTTAGTAGTAATTATGGTGACTTTAAGGGAATAGATACTTGGACATATTTCCCAAGTCAAGCAATCACTGCTCCTTTGGTAATTACTACTAACACTCAAGCAAATGTCAGAGGAACCAAATCTGTTCGCTTCCTCACAGACTATGATAGTAGTGGAACGGTGACTGTCGGCGATCGCATCGAATATACCCTCACTTACTCCAACCTGAATCCAGGTAATAGCAATGCAATTAACTTTGTCATTAACGACTCATTACCCTCACAGTTAACCTTTGTGAGTGCAGCAATTACTGCTGCAACTTCGGGGAATAACATCACACCCAATCCCAGTTACAACGGTGCTGGTGTTGTTGCTGTGACAAATTCTGGTATTTTGCGTGTAGGCGATACGATCACCATTAAAATTACTGCCACAATTAATAATGCCAATGGCGGTAATCCAATTAGTAACCAAGCAAATGCTACTTTTAACACACCTGATAATCCTAGCGGAACTGTTGGTACAGTGTTGACAGATGCAAATTCTGCTGGCGCTACCAAGAACCCACCGACTCTCGGTAATTCCTTCTTGCAAATTACTGATGATGGTGTAAATACTGGTAATAATCCTACGGATACCGCAGATGATGACCCCACTTTATTTCCAGTATTAAATATTATTAATTCTAACCCTAAGTTGCTGTTAACTAAACGCATCACCCGCATCAATAACCAAGATTTAACTGATATTGTGGATGGACGCAGTGACGTTGCCACTAATGCCAGCAATTATGTACCAGAACCCTATGCTACTGATGATAGCGATCCGAAATGGCCGGTTGGCTACTTGCGAGGATTAATTAATGCTGGCACTGTCAAACCGGGAGATGAATTGGAATACACCATCTATTTTCTTTCCAATGGTCTGGGTAATGCAACTAATGTGAAATTTTGTGACTTAGTTCCGATTAATGTTAATTTTATTCCTACTGCTTTTAATGGTATGACTCCTAATGATGGTGGCTTACCAGGAGCAGATCAAGGTATTGCCTTAGCTATTGGTTCCACTACACCGACGGTTTATTTAAGTGATGTAGGAGATAGCGATCGCGGACATTTTTATACAGCTAACGAATCAGGCATACCATCATCCTGTGGCGTTAACATCAATGGGGCTGTGGTGGTGAATATCACACGGAGTTCCGATTTCCCCAATCTACCCGCAGCATCTGGATCTGGTACACCAGCTAATTCTTATGGCTTTGTTCGTTTCCGCGCAAAGGTGAAATAAAGGTAGGGAGCATTGAGAAATCGCACCTTTGCATCCCATTTAACTTTCAGAGAAGGTAAAATTATAAGTAAAAGTATTAAGAATTTTAAAGAAACTAATCAATGTCCAGCATTTCTCTTGACAAAAGTAACTCTCATGTTGTCGTTATCGGTGCGGGAATAGGTGGATTGACTGCTGGAGCATTATTAGCTCATAAAGGTTACAGTGTCTTAATTTTGGATCAAGCTCTCGTACCCGGAGGCTGTGCTTCAACGTTTAAACGCCAGGGATTTACCTTTGATGTGGGAGCAACTCAGGTGGCGGGGTTGGAACCAGGGGGAATTCATCACCGCATTTTCTCAGAATTAGAAATAGATTTACCGGAAGCAACGCCTTGTGACCCTGCTTGTGCGGTCTATTTACCTGGGGAAAGCACACCGATTAATATCTGGCGCGACCAACAGAAATGGCAAGAGGAACGACAAAAACAGTTTCCCGGTAGCGAACCTTTCTGGCAATTGATGGCAACTTTATTTAATGCCAGTTGGGAATTTCAAGGACGCGATCCGGTGCTACCACCACGTAATTTATGGGATTTGTGGCAGCTAACGCAAGCGGTGCGTCCCAGTACATTTATTACCGTACCCTTTACTTTGTTGACGGTAGGAGACGCTTTACGGTTATGTGGACTGGGAAATGACCGACGACTGAAGACTTTTTTGGATTTGCAACTGAAGCTATACTCGCAGGTGGATGCAGAAGAAACAGCATTACTTTATGCAGCCACAGCGTTGAGTGTATCCCAACTGCCCCAAGGATTGTTTCACCTCCAGGGAAGTATGCAAGTATTAAGCGATCGCCTGGTACAATCTTTAGAAAGAGACGGTGGCAAATTATTAATGCGCCACACTGTAGAAGAAATCAAAGTAGAGAATGGCAAAGCTACTGCTGTAGTCATTAGAAATCAGAAAACTGGCGAAGTCTGGACAGAAGCAGCCAACCACATAATTACCAATGTCACCGTGCAAAACTTGGTGCAATTATTGGGAGAACAAGCGCCATCTGGTTATAAAAATCGGGTGGAAAAACTGCCCCAAGCATCGGGCGCGTTTGTGGTGTATTTGGGTGTAGATGCCAGTGCGATTCCGCCTGAATGCCCACCCCACTTACAATTTATGTATGATGTCAATGGCCCCATTGGCGAGAATAATTCTCTATTTGTTTCCGTCAGTCATCCTGGAGATGGTCGCGCACCGGAAGGGAAAGCGACAATAATCGCTTCTTCATTTGTAGACCCGACACCGTGGTGGCAAACTGATGATTATGAAGGACTCAAACAAAAGTATACTCAAGAAGCGATCGCACATCTTGCCCAATACTTCTATCTCAAAGCAGAAACTATTATTCATCAAGAAGCGGCAACACCGCGCACCTTTGCTCATTTCACAGCCCGCGATCGCGGTATAGTTGGTGGCATTGGTCAAAGGATTCCGACGTTTGGCCCCTTTGGGTTCGCCAATCGTACACCAATCCAGCATCTATGGTTAGTTGGTGACTCCACCCACCCAGGCGAAGGTACTGCTGGGGTGAGTTATTCGGCGCTAACGGTAGTCAGGCAAATTGAAGCCCAAAACTTATCAACTACCAGTAATTGAAAAGTCCTCCTTGATTAGCAAGCAATTCATCCTTGTAACCGATGGCAAACAGGACACAAAACTGATGAAATAAGGTTAGTATTGCTAATCTGGAGTAATGACAGACAGCGTTTTAATTCTTGGTGGACGGGGGCGGATTGGTAGCACTGTTGCTCACGATCTAGCTACCCATACGCAGGCACAAATTACGATTACTGGACGTTCTGCGGAGTTTGGGAAGGCTGTTAGCTTGTCTTCGGGGGGACAAGTGCAGTTTTTGGTATTGGACTTGGCAGAAGTTGACAAATTGCGAGATGCGATCGCAAACTCTAACTTAGTCATCCACTGTGCTGGGCCATTTCACTATCGAGATACTAATGTTCTCGAAACCTGTATTTCTCAAGGCGTTAATTATCTAGATGTCAGCGACCATCGTTCCTATACCAGCAAAGCTCTCAAATATCATCAACAAGCGGCTGCTGCTGGTGTGACAGCAATTATTAATACTGGCATTTTTCCTGGTATTTCTAACAGCATGGTACGTCAAGGTGTTGAACAATTTGATCAACCAGAAAAGATCCATTTAAGTTATTTGGTTTCGGGTTCTGGCGGTGCTGGCATTACAGTGATGCGAACAACTTTTCTTGGCTTGCAATATCCGTTTGAGACTTGGATAGATGGCAAATGGGAGATAGTCAAGCCTTATAGTGAAAGAGAAGTAGTTGAATTTCCACCTCCATACAGACGCAGTGGAGTTTACTGGTTTGATATGCCAGAAACCTTTACACTACCCCACGCCTTCCCATCAGTAAAAACTGTAATTACTAAGTTTGGCTCAGTTCCCGATTTTTACAATCACCTAACTTGGATTGCGGCACACATTTTTCCGAAGTGGTTAATGCAGCGTCGTTACATGATTGAATTTCTGTCTCATGTCAGCCATTCCATGACAGATGTCACGAATAATTTTAGTGGAATTGGGGTAGCAGTTCGTTCCGAAGTTACAGGGCAAAAAAATGGTGAAACAGCCGTTTATTGTTCAACTGTAGTGCATGAAAATACAGCCGTGGCTTCTGGTTGCGGCACAGGTAGTATTGCCCAATTATTGCTAGAAGGTAAACTCAAGAAACCAGGTGTTTTTCCTGTGGAAGAAGCACTACCGACAAACTTATTTGAAGAGGTAATGCAAAACCGAGGAATTAAAATTAATCACAGTTGGTTATAGCTGAATACGCTTAGGTTAAGCACCCAAGCTAAAGGGCTTATAGCGGTTCTCGGTTGAATAGGTACTGAACCCCACCCCCGAACCCCCTCCCCGCTCTTCGAGAGGCAGGGTGGTTTCATACGAAAAAAGAAAAATATAGAAGTCTTTATTTCTCGTGTATAACCATAGATTTTGACCCCCCTTCCATTCCTCTCCCCGTTGGCGTCAGCCTGCCGTCAGGCAAGCGGAGAGAGGCTTTGAAACCCAGTTTTAGTTTTTCTCTGCCTGTATGAAACCACCCTGCCTCCCCGCTCTTCGAGAGGGGGCTATGATGTACCTCATGTGATTAGTAAACGCTATATCATTATCCATATTTGAAAATCTCACGGTTATCGTTTGAATGCAATATGGCTAGGGGCACAGAAAAAGCTCATGCGTGTCAACTTAAGCTCAAACCCCTTTAAAACCTCGTTTCTAGCCAGAGGCTAGAAATGCAGTTCTTGGTGGCTCTGCCGCAAGTTACGGAGGCGGAGCCTCTCCGACGGGCATTCCCAGTCAGATACTGGGAACGAGACTATCTCTAAAAGCTGGTTTTAGGCTGGCTTTCACGTTAAGTTGACACCAATGAGCATTGCTGTTCCCTTACAAATGGTTTAATATTCTATGCAATTGAGAACCGCTATATAATCAAGTGAAAATTTCAGTCCACTTGAGTGGACTTGAGCTATTAGCCCAGAACTTGAGTTCTGGGCGGGATATCAGTAAGGACGACAATTTGACTATTACAAAAATCTAGGTAGTGCTAAATCCTAAAAGATTCAGATAGCATTAACTGAACTATAGGTAAAAATTAATATACCCTGCGGTAGAAGGAAGAACTGTACCTAAACATTTAGGATGCCTGTGAGCCTTGAATATTCAATCTATTTACACATGACAAAGGCTCATAACAGAAAATAGGAGGTTTTTTCCATGCCAAAAATTCTATTAACTTTAAAACAAGTATTGTCAAGCTTTTTGGTTGTTGGCTTGATGATTTCCATCAGCTTGTCAGGTTCATTCATTTTCCTTCAGCAAGCTAGTTATGCAACTACTCTTGAAGAATTAAAGCTAATACCGCCAGAATATAAACCAAATTCTGAAGAAAAAATTAATCGTGCTAATGAATATGACCCAGGAGTTGGCGTTCAAGAAGAAAACCGAGAAGAAGCTTATGAGCAAGCAATAAAAGATTCCACAAACCTTAATACTATAGAGAAGACTTACGAAAGAAATTTGAAGGCTGAGAAAGAGCAAAATCCCCCAGAAAGTTTTGGGGAAAAAGCGAAAGAAGTTCTTGAAAAGGTGACAGGTAAATAGTTAAACAAAGTCGGAAGTCGGAAGTCGGAAGCGGTGCCCCGATCTACACCGAAGGGCACCGCTTCCGACTTGTTTTAGCCTTTGGCATCACACACCCTATAGCGGTTATCGTTTACGTGAGGTACACGCGTAGGGGCACGGCACTGCCCATTGGTGTCAACTTAAGCCAAAACCCTTTTCAAATCTCGTTTCCAGCAAGAGGCTGGAAATGCAGTTCCTGGTGGCTCTGCCGCCAGGAACAGAGGCGGAGCCTCAATGACGGGCATTCCCAGTCGGAGACTGGGAACGAGACAATCTTAAAAGCTGCTTATAGACTGGCTTTCACGTTAAGTTGACACCAATGGGCACTGCCGTGCCCCTACACCTCGCAATGTAGTTTTGTACCGCATCTGAGTGGAAACCGCTATACATTTATGAAGTAGTTTTTCTCTGATTAGCAAGATTGCGCTCATACCACTTCATTAATGGAGTTGCACTAATTCCATGCACAATCACCGAAACTACAATAGTAGTGTAAGTTATCCAAGCAATTTGTTCGGCTGCTTCACCTTTTAAGCCATGACGAAAGGCATAGGCTAGATAATATAAAGAACCAACACCGCGAATACCAAACCATCCAAATAACCACCGAGTTCCTGGGTGGAAGCTTCGACGCTGTGAATCTAGAGGGCGTTTACCGATTGTGCTAATCCAAACTCCTACAGGTCTGATGATCAAGAATAACAAAATTATCACTAACAAAGATTGCATAGCATAATTCAGCATTGGTTTCAATAATAATATTGAACCTAATAGTAAAATTGTTCCAACTTCCAGCAGCTTTTCAACTTGCTCAACAAATTCCAACTTTTCTAGCGGTTTCTCAGGATTTCTGTAACTGCGTTGGACAACTAACCCAGCAACAAATACTGCCAGAAATCCATAGCCATTAACCATTTCTGTTAAGGAATAAGTTAGTAGAATTGTGCTGATAGCAATAAAGTCTTCCATTAACTCATCGGCAGCACGGCGTTTTTGAATTTTTTGTTCAATCCAAACTATAGATTTGGCAACAACAATTCCCATCACAATGCCACTGGCGATCGCCCAAATTAAATCAACCGTAATCCACTGTTGAAACCAGTTGCCCCAGTTGTCATCTTCTAAGGCATGAATGCCAAAATAAACGAAGGGAAAAGCTAAAGCATCATTTAACCCCCCTTCAGAAGTTAAACCAAATCTCAACTCATCTTGGTCGTTTGTATTGGTCAATTGTACTTCTGATGCTAATACCGGATCGGTAGGTGCAAGAATTGCTCCTAATAAAATTGCTTCTCCCCAATTCATCCCTAAAAACAATTTACCCACAACAGCCAGAGCCAAAATTGAAATTGGCATCAGAAATATAATCAATCGCGCCGTAATATCCCAAACCCCCAACCTGAGAGGACGAACAATTTTTAAGCCGCAGCCAAACACAGAAATAATTACTACAAGTTCTGTTATTTTCTCCAGCAGTTGAGCGTTGAAAACTTCATCCCGACGTAATTGAATCAGCCCTAAGCCGTAAGGGCCTAGAAAAATACCAACTAGTAGGTAGATAATGGCAAAAGAAAGAGGTAAGCGAACAATCCAACCTGACCCTAATGTGACGATCAGCAAAAGTAGACCAATCACAAATAGGTCAATAATATAGATATCTACCATATAGCGATTTATATAAAAATTAGGCGTTGCTTTGTAAGCTTAGTTGCAATAGCTTTGTATTATAAATAACCTATAGGCAGATTTTCTGGGATTGGGGATTGGGATCGGCTACCAAATTGGAGAATATTTGCGTCTCGATTAAAACATAGCCCCTAAAACAATGGGATGTAGCAGGGAAATATCGCCAATGCACACCTGTACGCTCATACTAATGGTCTATCTTCCCTACTTTCTCACCCAGACATCGCCCATTTTTAGTACAAATATACTATAATATAGATAGCGTCCACAAAGCCTAGCCAAATGCCTAACGGCTGTGTGAAAACCTTCTGGAAGATGGATTCAAGGGTTAGTTCGATGATGAAACATTACATTCTCAACCTCAATCCGACTGCCAAGCATGAATGGGATCGGTGTATTTTACGTGATCCTCTGACTGCCAAACGCCCAGACATTGCCAAATTAATTGCTGAAGCGGTTGGTACTGATACAGGCAGTTATTTGGTGAGCGTGAATATCGAAGTTCAAGTTTTGGAGCAGGCGGCGGTACCTCAAGCCGAACAACTCTCGCTTTTATTTCCAGAGGTGAGTGTGCCGTCACAACCACAACTGCGGGAAGCGGCTTAAGTAATTCGTAATTCGTAATTAAGTAATGCTGTGGGGATTTAGATTTAGACATCAAAACTTGCTGCCTGTCAAGAGGGGGGAATTAAACTGAATATACTTTGTTAATGCGATGCGATCGCCTGGAATATCTGCGTCACCAGAACCGCCAGTGACTCAAGTCACTGGCTAATAGCAAAAGTCCGTTGAAACGGACTAAAACTACTGTCATTAGTCGGTTTAAACCGACTTGAGCTATAAGAAAAGAAAATTCATTTTCGGGCGGGATAGCAACGAAGCGGGGAGTTTCCAATATGCTCGTAATAACAAAAGTAATTGTAGATTAAGCAGGTAACTAGAATCTCTGGGATAGAAGTTGAGCAATTTGCTGATTAATAGTTGCAACATCAAAACGCTGACTAGCAGTAGTCCTGGCATTGTTGGCAATAGTTGCAGTTATTTCCGTCTCTTGAAGACAGGTGATAATTATTTGTGCAAGTTCCTGGGGTTCTCCTGGCGTCACTAGAAAACCATTAAATCCATGTTCTACTAATTCCATTACACCCCCAGCTTTTGCTGCAACTACAGGTTTTCCACATAGCATCGCTTCTACAATCACTCTACCAAAGGGTTCTGGAGAAGTAGAGGTATGTGCCACCAAGTCACAAGCTGCCATTAACTGAGGAATATCAGAACGAAATCCTAAAAATTTGACGCGGTTTTCTAATCCCAGTTCAGCAACTTGTTGGTGTAATTTTTGGACGTAATCTTGTTCACCAAACAGTGCATCACCCACTAAAATTGCTATCACCTCTTGCGGACATTTTGCCAGGGCATCAATTAAAATATGCTGCCCTTTCCAAGGTGCAAGACGGCTAAAGTGTCCAACTACAAATTTTCCTTCTAATCCTAACTGTTGCTGCAATTTCTTAATGTCAGACTCATCAGGTTGATATATTTTTGGATCAAAGCCGTTATAGACAACTTCGATGATGTTTCGGCGTCCTCCTGCTTCCACAAAAGCTGTTTGACTAGCTTGAGAATTAGCAATTACTAATGATGCAAAACGATTAGCTAAGTTAACAGCAATGCGAAGATTAGTTTGGCTAAAATGTTCTTTAGAAAGAATATCATGTAAATGATAAACTAGAGGGCGACGACTGAAAAAACTTGCTATTGCTCCAACAACTAATGCTTTTTGGGTGTTGGCATAGATTAAATCGTATTCACGCGCTTTTTTAACTACCTTAGTAATCAAAGGTACTAGTTGTCCCAGACTCTTTAATCCTTGTACTAAACTGCTTTCTTTGCGAACTTGGATTGCTTGAGTTGCGAGAACTTCCACCGGAATATTATTTTGCTGTAGTAAATGTTTAAATGACCCATCTGCAAATAAACCTACTAAAGCGCGATCGCCATAAGGTTTAGCAATATCTATTAAACATAATTCGGCACCGCCTGGTTTACCGCTTTGGTCTAGAAAAAGAATTCTCATTAAACCTCTATTTTATCTAATTTGACCCACGTAGCGCCCCTAGAACAGCAATTCAGTAATCCTGGAAGAACCTCTCCCCCAACCCCTCTCCGAAACGGAGAGGGTAGTTTGCCTCCCCCTTCCCTACTAGGGAAGGGGGCTGGGGGGTTAGGTTTTTGATTACTGAATCGATGCTCTATCATTTATGAAATTCACTTGTTTAAGCTAATAAAATATTCCGTACTTGTTGGGCGATTTGATTCCAGTCGTAGTGTGTGGTGGCGTATTGGCGACAGTCTGATCGTGAAGGTATGGGGATATTTCCCAAGAGTGCTTGTTCTAATTTTTCAGCAATAGCTGAGGCTTCAATTGAACTAGTAATTAAATCGGGTGAAAATTCTGATAAAATTTCTGGCATTCCCCCAACTGGAGTACATAAAACAGGAGTACCACAGGCTAGAGACTCGATTATTACTAATCCAAATCCTTCAAAAGATTGACTTGGCATGATAGTTAATTCAGCAGCTTGGTAAGCTATAGGTAATTGCTCATCAGGTAGAAAACCTAAAAATTTAACGTTGTCGTCTAGTCCTAATTCTGTAGCCTGTTGTTGTAGTGCAGCTTGGATGTGACCACGACCTGCGATCGCTAGCCAAACATCTGGTATTCTGGGCTTAATTATAGCCAGAGCTTGCAATAGTTTGTCAACCCCAGTTCGATGTACTAAGCGGCGTGATGTAAATATAACCCGGCGATTATTTGGCCAGCCTAACTGTTTACAAGCCTCTTGGGGTGATAAAGTTGGTTGAAACCAGTTAATATCAACTCCACCAGGAATAACATTAATTTTACTCCACGGTATTTGATATTTTTGATGTAAAATTTTACCAAATGCTTTGCTCAAAACAATGAAGCGATCGCACCGATTATAAGTGTTTTGTTCTATTAGCCAGTGCTTGATCAAAAGACTGAGATTTTTATTAACCACCTCTTGCTGACTCTCAGAAGCCCAAGGGCCATGAAAGTTAAAAGTAACTGGTATTCCCTTTGGTAAAATATCTAAAATAGGAAAGCTATATAATGCAAAGTGCAGATTAATAGCATCTGGTTTGCTTGTTCTTGTTTTCTGAAAATTAGTGCGAATCGACCATAATCTTTGCCAAATAGCACTATCGGGAGAAGCCAAGTTAGTCAGCTTAATTGGTGAATTTAGTTCCGCCTCTGGTAGACCGACTCCACATAATTCAACCTGGTCTTGATTTGCGGCTAATTTATGAGTTAGTTCATAAATATACCTTTCAAGTCCTCCGGGACTTTTGGGAAACCAGCCTAATCCAAGGGTGAGAATAGATGCAGATGTTGAAGAAAAACTTTTTTGTTTGTTTTCCATTGATGTGTCTCCTATAAATGTATTGAAACAGTCAATTTAGATCCAGGGCGAATAGAATTCGCGGCTACACAAACAAAGTCCACCTCCGTGGACTAATACAAAATCAAGGATTATTAACCCACGGAGGTGGGTTTTGCCTGTGTAGACGCGGTTTCTAACCGCCCTTTTAACGTACTACGTGTTATATCCCAATCTGAATTACTAGAAATTCCGAATACACATTACCAATAAGAGTTTTTTTATAGAACACCAATTTATAAACTATTTATATGCCAACGTCAACAATGAATTAAAGTCTGTGTTTTTATTAACCAGATAACACTGACTAGGACAGATATGATACCTACCAATTAAGGAAGGTGAATGCTAGACAGGAAGAGGGATAAACCACTATAAATCAATAAGTTTCAAAGGATTTTGTATTAATTCTTACTATTTTTATGGGAAAACAAGTAACTATTAGTACATTAAACAATCTTTTTTAAGATATTAGCTGAAATTTGAAATAACCATGTGATTTTTATAAAGTTTATGTAAATAGTAAATTTTTTTTAATATGGAACATTTGTTATTGATATATAGCGTTTCCTAATCACATGAGGTACATCTTAGCCCCCTCATCGCTTGCGGGGAGGGGGTTGGGGGTGGGGTTCTTTGAATCAACCGAGAACCGCTATATCATCAGATGTCTCCCCCTGAATAACTTGTATATTACCCAGTTAAAAATAGTTATATTTTGTGCGGATTTGATAAATAATGTTTGTATATAAATAATTAAAAGCTTAAAAGTTATATGAAAAATAAATTACTGACGCAGTTAGGAAAACTCCGTCACCAGATCAATCAGCACATCAAAAAAATATCTCAGACTAGATATTTACAAAGAAGTAACACTTTCAACTTTTTACTCAGTCTGACAGTTGCAGTCATTGTTGCTAGCATTGGAATTACAACAGACTGGGCGACAACTGGAACACGCACGCTTACCTACAAAACATCGTCGATAAGTAATACAATTAGCAGTGAAAATCTGCGGGTACAAAACAATACAGAAATACCCACGCTTCCCTACAAAACCTCGTCGATAAATAATACTATTGTCAGTGAAAATCTGCGGGTGCAAAACAATACTGGAACACCCAAGCTTACCTATAAAACATCGTGGATAGGTAATACTTTTGGCAGTGGAAATCTGCGGGTACAAAACAATATTGAGGCAATGTATGTTGCCCCTGATGGCACAGTTTATACCAATAGCCATTGGGATGAAGCGGGAATGGAGGCAGCAATATATAAGGATGGTAAAGTTATTAATGCCATTGGAGATACTCACGGCTGGAGTCGTGGTGGTGGCAAAGCGGTAACAGCAAATAGTAAATATGTTTACATTGCCATGAATCAAGGTTCGAGGGGCAAAACAAATGAAGATTACCCCCCTGATGGAACAAGTTGGCATTGTGTTAGACGTTATGACTTGTCAGGAAAACCTGCGCCATTTCCGAATGGGCGTGGCTGGGATAAAAGTATGTTGATTACCAGCACTAAAAGTGAAATCACTGGATTAGCAACTGTGGAAAGGGAGTTGTATGTGAGTGATTTTGCTGCTAACCGGATTCGTGTCTATGATACTGATACGATGAAGGAACTCCGCAGCTTTACCGTTGCTAATCCGGGAGTAATAACTATTGATTCCCAAAAAAATCTGTGGATTATTCAAAGCAAAAATGGTGGTAATCCTGCCAAAATTGTACATTATTCTCAGAGTGGAAAGCAATTGCCCCAAGAGATTGCAGATATCGTCGAACCAACAGCGATCGCAGTTGATCGTCAAGGTAAGCTGTTAGTGGCAGAAAATGGCCCACGTCAGCAAATGTTGATTTATAACATCAAAGATCAGCCGGTGCAGGTGGGTAGTTTTGGCAGTAAGGGCGGTATCTATGCAGGAGTTCCTGGAGAAGTTGGAGATTTGAAACTTTATGGACTTACTGGAGTCGGTACAGATGCTTCAGGTAATATCTATATAAATAGTGATGGTTTCAATAAATCAGGAACAGATTTGCGGAAATTTTCGCCATCGGGAAAACTAATGTGGCGATCGCTGGGATTGATATTCGTCGATAATGCAGATGCCGATCCTAAAACTGATGGTGTAGATTTATTCACCAAACAAGAACACTATCTGATGAACTACAGTAAGCCTGCTGGTAAGCAATGGACTTACAAAGGCTACACTTTAAATGCTTTCAAATATCCTCAAGATCCACGTCTGCATACATCGCCAGATGGAACCTTTGTTCGCCGCATCCAAGGGAAACCGTTTTTGTTCCTCACAGATATGTATAGCAGCTTTCTGCAAATATATCGTTTCAATCCAGCCACAGATGGACAAGTTGCCATTCCAGCCGGAATGTTTGTCGGTACTAATGGCGATAAAAAATCAATAGCGGGAAATTGGCCACCGCATCAACCAGAACAAGGCGAATGGATCTGGCGCGATCGCAACGGTAATGGTAAATTTGAAAACAACGAATATGATCGCAGCAAAGATTATCCCTATCTCGGCGGCTGGTGGGTAGACAGCAAAGGAGATGTTTGGAAAGCTTTACGAACCCAAGATGGCACTGCTATCCGACACTATCCTTTACAGGGAATAGATCCTAAAGGCAACCCCATCTACAGCTATAGTTCGATGGAAAAGCAAGCTACTCCCAAAATATTTAACGACTTGCGGCGGCTCGAATATTTCCCCCAAACAGATACCATGTATTTGTCAGGCTTCACAGTAGATCACCCCGCCTTCGGCGACGATACAGGAGTTGCTGGATCTGAGATTGCCCGTTTTGACAATTGGAGTCAAGGAAATCGTACTCCCAAGTGGCGGATTGTGATTCCCTACGACACCACTGGCAAACGCGAAGTGTCTACAGCTGCAATGAGTGTGGCAAAAGATTATGTATTTGCTGTGACAGTTAAAACCGCAGAGGTATATGTCTACAATGCCACAACGGGAGTGCAAGTACAACAATTAAAACCAGGCCCAGAAGTTGGCAGCGAAAGTGGCTGGATTGATATACCTTACGGTATCCGTGCTTTTCGACGTTCAAATGGTGAGTATCTGGTATTTGTGGAAGAAAATTGGAAAGGAAAAGTGATTGTGTATCGCCTAGCGGGGTGAGTATTTACAGTAATTACACAAGACTCAGATCCCCGACTTCTCAAAGAAGTCGGGGATCTTGTTTCTGCGTGTTTGATTTAAGATTGCTATATGTAGAAAAATATGTGATTAAATGTATCGCATATTTAAGAAATAAATAGAATGTTCCATGCGTCGAGACTCAATTTTTTACAAACTGTTTCAACAATCGCCCACTCTTTTATTTGAACTATTGACAAATCCCCCGACAAACGCAGATGCTTATCGATTTGATTCGGTAGCTGTCAAGGAACCCAAATTTGAAATTGACGGGGTATTTTTACCACCAGAAAGCGAGACTCCAGGAGTTGTATATTTTTGTGAGGTACAGTTTCAAAGAGATGAACAGCTTTATGAAAGAGTATTTGCTGAATCTTCACTATATATCTACCGCAACCGCACCAGATTTAACGATTGGCAAGCAGTTGTAATTTATCCATCTCGCAATACCGAACAAAGTAACATTTACCCTCATCGGGGATTTCTCAATAGTAACCAAGTACATCGGGTGTATTTGGATGAATTGGGGGATATTCGCCAATTACCTTTATGGGTGGCACTGATGGTACTAACTACGGTAGAGTCAGAACAAGCACCTGAAGAAGCAAGGTATTTGTTAACCAGAACTCGGCAAGAAGTACCATTAGCAGGGAGTCGCGCCATAATAGAAATGGTAACGACGATAATGATGTACAGGTTTGAACAATTGAGCCAAGCGGAGGTAGAGTCTATGCTAGAAATAACACTACAGCAAACGCGAGTTTACCGAGAAATCAAGGCAGAAGGACGAGAAGAAGGACGAGAAGAAGGACGAGAAGCGATGGCTAATGCTATTTCCCGACTATTGACTAAGCGGCTTGGAGAATTGTCTGAGGAAATGCGCTCATCCATTTCTGGTTTATCTTTGCCTGTTCTCGCAGATTTGAGCGATGCATTGCTTGATTTTACCGCCTTGGCTGATTTGCAATCTTGGTTAGAAGGGCGAATAAATTAAACTACCTCTTGTTGTTTTTGAGTTAGATACATCGCAATTCCTTTCTCGTAGTAAGCTGCTTCATTAATAAAAATAGGATAAACAGTAGACGCTCCCTCATAGAAAATATCTTTTCCTTCAAAAGTCAGAAACATTGGATCACCTGGATTCAGAGGTTCATAATCCCGAAACTGAAGCTGGGGGTGAATCATGGCTTGAATCTCCCCGCATAGACGTAGCCCGTCGTAAACATCGCTTCTAGGATAATCTATAGTTTCAATATATTTATATAATGTAAGCTTAGTTTTTTTCTGTAAAATATTACCTTGATTGTAATCTTGAAAATAGTCTAAAATTGCATAAATAAGCTGTTCCGTCTTCTGAAATAATTCGGCTTCTAAAACATTCTGAGCTACCGCCCCAACTTCTATAACAAAACCCAATTCGCACAAAGAACGGAGAAAGCCACTTTCTTTGGATTGCTGATTAATACAGACTTTTACTAAAGGATTGATAGAACTTAAATAAGCACCTAACCGAAGTAAGAAAGGATGCATATCACAAAAAATCAGACTTAACCCCATGTTGGCAGTTGTGCTGTGTAAATCAACAATTACATCCACAAATGGCTGATTTTGCGGTTGCAATATCTGGTGAATTGCTTTCGCTCGTGTATCTTCATAACTTGAGAGTTGGGGATTTTGTAAGCCTTGATTGGTGAAGCAACGATTTAAATCTTTTTCAATGTATCGTTTGCCTTCTTCAATAGCTTTGAGATTGCCAAGTAATGCCAGAGTTTCAAAACTTGCTCTGTTGATTAAATTAGGATATTGCTGAAACTTTTTGACTAGATGTACTCCTGTTAACTCATTTCCGTGGTTTCCTCCAACGATCGCAACCCGCTCAATCTGACTCATCATAACAACCTCATATCTAAAAAACTTATCGGGTGGAGACTATAATGCTCATCCTACGGTTATTGAGAATAATGCAAGATACAAGATAGAAGTATACCTGCTGCTGAGTAAATCTTGTAAGAGAGTGACGCGATGTCTACGACGGGCAAAGCTGCCGCTCCATGTTTGAGCCAAAATGTGATAACTGTTAAGCTGTTGGTTTTAGCGCAAAAGGGGAGGAAATTTATGGGGTATAATTTTCAAGCGATGCCTCCGGTGGGCTACGCCTACGCTGAACTTTACAAAAACGCCCTCCTCAACGACGTCCTCCCATTTTGGGAAAAATATTCTCTCGATTGGCAGCAAGGCGGCTATTTCACCAGCCTCGATCGCTACGGCAAAATTTATGATACAGACAAATTCATCTGGCTGCAAAACCGCCAGGTGTGGACTTTTTCGATGCTTTACAACCAGCTAGAAAAACGCGACAACTGGCTAAAAATTGCCAGCAATGGCGCTAATTTTCTCGCCCAACATGGCAGAGATAGTGATGGTAACTGGTACTTTGCCCTCACCAGTGAAGGTAAACCACTGATTCAGCCTTACAATATCTTTTCTGATTGCTTTGCGGCGATGGCATTTAGTCAATATGCACTCGCTGGGGGTGAAGAATGGGCAAAAGATGTGGCAATGCAAGCTTATAACAACGTATTACGCCGCAAGGACAACCCGAAAGGCAAATATAATAAAACTTATCCTGGCACACGCGCCATGAAATCATTAGCTGTACCGATGATTTTAGCCAACCTGACTCTAGAAATGGAATGGTTGCTGCCAAAAGAAACACTAGAGAATGTTCTAGCTGAGACTCAGGGCGAAGTGATGACCGATTTTCTCGACCAAGAACGGGGACTAATGTATGAAAACGTTGCCCCTGATGGTTCCCACATAAATTGTTTTGAGGGACGGCTGATTAACCCAGGTCACGGTATCGAAGCTATGTGGTTTATTATGGACATCGCCCGTCGCAAAAACGACACCAAAACTATTAACCAAGCCGTTGATGTCGTGCTAAATATCCTGAATTTTGCTTGGGATAGCGAATACGGCGGATTATATT
Source organism: Nostoc sp. (assembly GCF_036919575.1). GTDB lineage: Bacteria > Cyanobacteriota > Cyanobacteriia > Cyanobacteriales > Nostocaceae > Nostoc. The sequence goes on from NZ_JBALBY010000117.1 coordinate 206,337, forward strand.
ACTTTATGGATGCAGATGGTCATCCCCCACAACAATTGGAATGGGATCAAAAGCTGTGGTGGGTTCACCTAGAGTCTTTGGTTGCATTAGCGATGGGCTATCGCTTGACCGGGCGTGAGGTGTGTTGGGAATGGTATCAAAAGATGCACGATTACACTTGGTCACATTTTGCTGATTCAGAATACGGTGAGTGGTTTGGGTATCTGAATCGGCGTGGGGAAGTATTGTTGAACCTTAAAGGCGGCAAATGGAAAGGATGTTTTCACGTACCGCGTGCATTGTACCTTTGTTGGCAGCAATTTGAGGCATTAAGTTTGTAGTAGCAGCCCAAATAACGCCGTGTGCAACTTTCTCTCAAACCTAACCCCCAACCCCTTCCCTCGTAGGGAAGGGGAGCAATAATCAAAGCCTCTCAGACTGTGGCGGAGAGGAATGGAAGCGGGGTTCTAAAAATAAGTTGCACATCGCGTCAAATAACAAAAAAGCCTGCCGTTCTCCTTTGCTTCAGAGCAAACTATGGCAGGTTTAGGGGGTATTGGGCTGCTTTGCTAGACTAACAACTGAGTTCAATAAATCGCTAGTTATTTTTTCCCGTTTTGGAATTTTGTTGTCAACGATGATTTGTCAACATACAGCAGATTTCAAAGAAAGTGAAGTACACATACTAAGTCCCAAAGCGAGGTATAAACCCTGTTTTACTTCTGGATTCTGAATTCTGAATTCTGAATTCTGCTGTAAGTGTTTTTGAACTAACTATTTTTACCCGCTTTCAATCGGACACCCGTTATTAAAGACGGGGTATTTTCGGCTGCGATAATAATAATGAGTACAAACACTACTTAATTTTTTGTTTAATAAAAGTCACAACCTGAGTTAGTTGTTTCTTCAAGCCATCAATTTCTGCTTGCATTGTGACCATTTTCTCGTTCAACGCATTAATTTCGGCGTTGGAGGCTCCTCCGACGCTAGGGGTTGCGTTGCTTGCCGCCGTAGGCATCGCCGCATTTGCAGCAACAGGGGTTGCGTTGCTTGCCGCCGTAGGTATCGCAGTTTTTGTGACACTAGGGGCTACTGCCGTAGCATTAGCGACACCAGAAGTTGTAGCTGTGCTATTTTTGACAGCAGCCGCTACTGCTACTGGGACTAGTTCTGGGCGTGGCAGTTTCGCCTTAGTCATAGCTAACTTAATTGCGCTAATTAGTTGCTTTTGATCAAAAGGCTTGCCCAGAAATTCAAAATATTCAAATGGTTCTGTGATTTTCTCAGTCACCTCTTCCTTGCGACCAGACATGATCACCAAAGGAATTTTCCTTAACTCTGGGTTGGCTTGAACGTGCTGGAAAACCTCCCAGCCACTCATTTTAGGCAAGAGGAAATCCAGCATAATCAGGCTGAGTTTTTCATGAAGGATGAAATTTAGTCCTTCCACACCGTCTTTTGCTTCCAGTACCTCAAAATTGCCCGGAGGCAACATTTCTCGTACTTTTACCCTGACAACTGTAGTGTCATCGATAACTAAAATTTTGTTGCTTGCCACGACTGTTTTCTCTAATAGAAACTTTAAGTGTAAATAGCGACTTTGCCGATTGTCCTTGAGAATTCTCCCACTATATACAAAATTTTTAGCAATTGGGGGATAGTATATTTCGGTATAAATGACATTGCTTGAGGTGTTTTGCAAAACTTTTGCTGGCGCTCTTTTCGATTTGTGTCATGGTGATATTTAAGGCTTTAGCTTTGATCTAGGGCATAAGGGACATGGTGACTTCATTAAGAGGGTTCCTGCTCCTTGTGTCTATTCTTATCTATGATTTGTTAATTGACAGACCACTACTCTATATCCGCATCTTGCTTGGATCTCTATGATTTCGTCACAACAAGCCGAACTAAAATCTGAAATTACGGCAATGCCTAGCTGGTTACGTCGCCCGATCGCCAAAGCCAGTGAAATCTCTACCGTACAACGCATTATTAAGCAGCGCCAAATTCACACAATTTGCGAAGAAGGGCGTTGTCCCAACCGGGGAGAGTGCTACGCCCAAAAAACTGCAACTTTCTTACTAATGGGGGCTATTTGTACACGCTCTTGTGCTTTCTGTCAAGTAGATAAAGGTCATGCACCAATGCCTCTTGATTTAGATGAACCCCAAAAGGTAGCCGAGGCGGTGCAGCTTTTAGGATTGCGTTATGTGGTGCTGACTTCTGTAGCCCGTGATGACTTGTCCGATCAGGGTGCAGCGCACTTTGTAAAAACGATCGCAACTATTCGCCAGTTGAACCCAGAGACTCAAATTGAAGTACTGACCCCAGATTTTTGGGGCGGTGCTGGTGTTGGGGAGGCTGGTCAACGCCAGCGCATAGCGATGATTGTGAAAGCCAAACCAGCTTGTTTCAATCACAATATCGAGACAGTGCAACGGTTAACTGGCCCAGTGCGCCGGGGAGCCAAGTACGATCGCTCGCTGTTGGTGCTAGCTATAGTCAAAGAAATCGATTCGACAATTCCCACCAAATCAGGTTTGATGCTGGGACATGGAGAAACACTTGATGAAGTTGTGGAAGCAATGGCTGATCTCAGGGCTGTGGAGTGCGATCGCTTGACTATCGGGCAGTATATGCGTCCAACTCTTGAACATCTGCCAGTCCAAAAATATTGGACTCCAGAGGAATTTGATCAACTCGGCTCCTTAGCGTGGGAAATGGGATTTAACCATGTTCGTTCTGGGCCGCTGGTTCGCAGTTCCTATCATGCTGGAGAGGAGGGAGTGGGGAGTGGGGAGTAGGGGGATGAGGGGGATGAGGGGGGATGAGGGGGTTGGGGGGGGTTGTGGGGGTTGTGGGGGGTGTGGGG
>NZ_JBALBY010000118.1:0-54679 GCF_036919575.1 Nostoc sp.
TTTACGAGTCAGAAACTTGATTTACGAGTCAGAAACTTGATTTACGAGTCAGAAACTTGATTTACGAGTCAGAAACTTGATTTACGAGTCAGAAATGCGATCGCATCGCCGCATCACCTAATAAACATATCTGTGACAAAATAATATTGTTATTTTATAGGCAATGTGATGCCTTCGGTGGTCACTAGCTACCAGAAAATAGGACTTTGGAATAGCGCTTCCAGAAGCGATGTCTGACGACAAGCCGAAAAAGCGTCTACGCGTCCTCTCAAAAGATAACGGGAAAAGTCAGATATATTAAAGTGATTTTATACAATCCCGAAAATGCGAGCGAAAATACGAGATACAGAGATTTTCTTTGATGTGGAAGGTTCTGCATTAGTGGTGGATGGCGCGAGCATCTGCTCTAAACCTGTCGCCTTTCTAATTCATGGGGGACCTGGTGCGGATCATACTTCCTTCAAACCAACCTTCTCGGCTTTAAGCCGAAAACTACAACTAGTCTATTTTGACCATCGCGGTCAAGGAAGGTCAGCTCGTGGACCTAAAGAAACCTATACTCTAGACAATAATGTTGAAGATATGGAAGCGTTGCGCCAACACCTTGGGCTGGACAAAATTGTTGTGATTGGCGGTTCTTATGGTGGTATGGTGGCTCTAACTTATGCAGTTCGCTATCCTCAGAATGTCTCTCATCTGATTGTGATTGCCACGACAGCCCATAGTGGCTTTTTAGAACGGGCTAAAGAAATCCTAGCATTAAAGGGAACTGAGGAACAAAAAGCAAGCGCTCAACGACTTTGGGATGGTAACTTTGAAAATGAGGAACAGCTAAGACAGTATTTTCAAGTGTTGGGACCAATGTATTCGCTAAGATATGATCCCACCACATCAGGCATTGCTTGGCAGAGGAATATTCTCTCAGTTGATGCGATTAATGTTGCTTTTGGCGGTTTCCTCCGCAACTACAATATTCTTGACCAGTTACACAAAATTACCGCACCCACTTTAGTTATTGCAGGTCGGTATGACTGGATTTGCGCCCCAGAATTTTCTGAAGAAATTGCTCAGGCAATTCCTAATGCCGATTTGAGAATTTTTGAGAATAGCAGTCATTTGATCCGCGCTGATGAGCCAGAAGCACTTTTGGATGTGATTACGGGTTTCTTGGTTTACAACTCGTGATGGGTAAAGCCCCTGTCATTTATGCCGGGGATATAAGCCAATACGGTTCAGTTAGGGGTAAAACTCTTTGTCAAAGTCAATTTTTTTAACGAACCGCAAAGGACGCAAAGGAGAGGCAGCGCGTTGCGGGGGTTCCCCCCGTTGTAGCGACTGCCGTCGCAAAGGACGCAAAGGAAGAGAAGGAAGAGAAGGAAGAGAAGGAAGAAATGCTTAACTGAACTGTATTGGGATATAAGCGAGTAACCGAATTTATTCGGTCAGCTTTTTACACCGATCGCCTGCGTTCATAACTAGCATCAATCGGTTCATCTGGCGTATTGAGAGGTTTTTTATCCTCACCTATGCAAATATCAGAATATACAGTCATAAATCTACCGATTTACCGTAGAATTATTCTAAGTGGAAAAATAAAGTTTTAGTGCCGACTACAAGGGTTCTAGAAAACTATGTCTGAACCACGCTATGGGATTTGGATTCCTGTTTACGGCAACTGCGGCGTGATGAATCATCCTCTTGAACCTCGTGATGCTAGTTACTCACGAGCCAAGAATTTAATCCAGTTGGCCCAAAGGTGCGGATTTACCACAACTTTAATCGCGCAACATATTATCAATCCCAGGAACCAAGAACTTGACCAGCTAGAAACCTGGACAGCAGCAGCAGCACTTGCAGAAGCAACAAACTCTATCGAGATTATTGCAGCTGTTAAGCCATTACTGTTTCATCCCGCCGTCTTAGCAAAGATGGCCTTAGGTATTGATGCAATCAGTGGTGGACGTTTTGCGATTAACTTAGTAAGTGCCTGGTTCAAGCCAGAAATGGAAAAAGCGGGGATAAATTTCCTTACCCATGATGAGCGTTATCGCTATTCGGATGAATGGATTAAGGTCGTAAAAAGTTTGTGGAGTGGAGAAAAAGTCAACTTCTACGGTGAATATTTTCAGATCAATGATTTGAAGTTCAATCCCCCACCTATAGCCAAACCACATCCGCGTGTATATATAGGAGGAGAATCAGAACCAGCCCAAGAACTAGCTGCAAAAGAAGCGCATACATTTTTCCTCAATGGTCGTCCGATTGAAGTCATCCGCGAAACCATTGCGGCTGTTGCTCAAAAAACTAAGTTTCGCTCTCAACCTCTGGGCTTCGCCATGTCAGCTTTTGTGATTGCTCGACCGACAGACGAAGAGGCGGAAGCGGAATATCAAAACCTCAGAGCAATGATACTAGCACAAGACGATCGCTCAGAATTACTCAAAGGAGTAGATTCTGAAGTAGTTATGTTCAAAAACATGGCTAAGTACCCTGGTGTGGGGAGCAATGGCGGTACAGCAGCAGGATTGGTTGGTAGCTATGAAACTGTAGCCCATCGGATTGCTGAATTTACCAAAGTAGGAATTGGTACTTTCATGCTGCAATTCCAGCCTTTTGCCACAGAAATGGAGCGTTTTGCTGCGGAAATTATACCAAGAGTGCAAGCATTAACGGTAGATAGTGAAGCGATGTCTGCGACGGTCACTGAGCTTGCCGAAGTGCGGGCTGTTCGGTGACGCCAACTTGAAAATAGGAGCTAGCTAAGAATTTTAGATTTTGGACTTCGGCTTCTCTCCGAGACGCTACGCGAACGCTCAGTCGAACGATTTTGGATTTTGGATTGTAGATTGAAGTTGAAACCAAAATTTTTCTCCACTTCCCACTAACCAAAGGAAACTTTATGACTACAACTCTAACTCGTCCAGCTTGGACTACTGATTTAGAACTGGAAATTTTTGAGAAACTGCTTGAGAAATATGCTCTCCATATTCCGAAAAAGCGATTGCAAGAACCTAGATCGCCGGAAACCGAAGAGGAAAGAGAGAATTTCTACCGCTTCCGTGTGGCTGGTGCAGCCCATGACCTGTTTATTGTGCAAGTCTGTGCTAAGATAATTGACTCCTTTGCTGACCCAGAATTACAGCTATTTTTGAGTAGACAAATCGGTGATGATGGCGCACACGCTCAAAATACTCGTTTAAGAGCGCAGGCTATATCGGGACGTGACCCAATTGAGGATATCCAAAAGCAGGTGCAGAAGCATTGGGATTATATGGGTGATTTACCCATTCGTAATTGGCAAGGCTTTTTAGCATTTGAGTTGCATTACGAACTTCATATTGTGGCTTTATTATTCATCAATAGCCGTACCAGCAAAATCAACGACCCAGACTCAGCCAAGTTTGCGGCAGAAATAATCCTGCCAGATGAAGCAGTTCACCGCCTGGGAGTTGTAGAGTGGTGGCAACGTAAATTTGATCTAGCTTCACCCGCAGAGAAAGAGGATTTGATCGCACAAGTCATAGAAGCAGATGAAGAAGGTCAACGCCGACGCAATCCTTACCTTCAGGATTATTGGCTGTTGAGTCAAAAAGCTATTGGTATTGAAATTGATGATTTGCCAGTACTTTATGATGCTTGGCGGCGAGAGGTTCTTTCTTACTTCTTGGATATCCCGATATCTAGATTGCCCAAACTTGTGAGTGTGAATGATTGATGATCAAAAAACCGCCCTTTGAGTTTTAATTTGAAACAAGCTCCCAAAAAGGAACGATTAACCTCTGGGGTTTACCGTGGTAATACATTGGTTTTTCATATTTTACCAGATTTTAAATGTTACTAATTTATTGATGATTAGTAACATTTCTGGTTAATGAATTAATTTAATAATATTTAATTTAGCCTTGTTAGCTATGATTAATTATTTATCGATTTTAGTCGTCAAAAACACTATAATTTTTAGGTTAAAGGTGTATGATATTTTATCGAACAGAATTCAGGGGTCAGGAGTCAGAACTCAGAATGAATTCTGAATTCTGGATTCTGCATTCTTCTTCAACTAATAACAGTAATGTTTTGGAAATAATTCGATATTAAATTTGAGCTATAGGTTTGTTTTGGGAGATATAACCCAATACGGTTCAGTTAAGGCTAGCACTCTTTGTCAAAGTCATTTTTTTTTACGAACCGCAGAGGCGCAGAGAACACAGAGAGAAGAAAGAGAAGGAAAAAATTTCTTAACTGAACTGTATTGAGATATAACCTCGATTTTAAATTCGGACTAAAAAATGCTAAAAGGCAAAAAAAAATATGTTAAATAGATTGATAAATCAGTTGTTAGTCGCTGTTAGCGATCGCATCTATTCTTTTCGCCAGTTGTACACCAAAACTATACAATCAAAAACGAATGATCCCAACATCCAAAAACTAAATCAATTAGTCGTTGATCCCGAATTGAAGGATTATATCAGAATTCAGAATTCAGGAGTCAGAATTCAGAAGTAAAACAGCTTTTACACCAGGGTTTGAGACTTTGGTTGTGTACCTCACTTTCCTTGAAATGCGCTGTATATCAACAACTATCTCAAGGGGGCGATCGCCCCTGCATTCTAAACATGATACGGAGGGCTAATGAGCAAATCGAAGCAATTAAAACTGGGTGCGATCATGCGCCCGGTAAGTATACATACAGGCGCTTGGCGCTATCCTGGGGCTTTGCCTGATGCTAATTTCAACTTCCCAGCGCTGAAAAGATTCATCCAGAAACTAGAGCAGGGCAAGTTCGACGCATTCTTTATGGCCGATCACTTAGCGGTGCTAAATATGCCAATCAACGCCCTCAAGCGCAGCCATACTGTCACATCCTTTGAACCATTCACCCTGCTTTCTGCCCTCGCGGCCGTCACCGAACATATCGGACTGGTAGCCACCGCTTCTACAACCTATGACCAGCCTTACCACATCGCTCGCCGCTTCGCCTCTCTCGATCATATCAGTGGCGGTCGCGCTGGCTGGAACATCGTCACCACAGCCAATCCAGACGCAGCGCTTAACTTTGGATTAGAAGAGGAAGTAGAACATGACGAACGCTACATGCGGGCTAGGGAATTCTATGATGTCGTCACGGGTCTTTGGGATTCCTTCGCTGACGATGCGTTCATTCGAGACGTGGAGTCAGGGATTTATTTTGATCCCGCAAAAATTCACGTTCTCGGTCATAAGGGAAAACATCTCTCGGTGCGGGGGCCATTGAACATCGCTAGACCTGTCCAGGGTTGGCCAGTGATTGTCCAGGCGGGAGCCTCTGAAGCCGGGCGGCAATTAGCTGCCGAAACCGCCGAGGTCGTATTTGCACCTGCTGGTAATCTGGAGGCAGGTAAGACCCTCTTTGCCGACATTAAGGGGCGGGCGCGGGCGATTGGACGTGACCCAGATAGCATCAAAATTCTTCCAGGTGTCTTGGTGATCGTGGGTGAAACCGTCGCCGAGGCGCGTGCCAAGCGTCTTCATTTGGATAGCCTAGTAGATTATGACAGTGCGATCGCCAGCCTGAATAGCGCACTTGGCTATGACGTTTCGCGCTTTGACCCGGACAGCCCCTTGCCGGAAATCCCGCATACTAACACCGGACAGTCCTCACGAGAACGAGTGATCGCGCTGGCGCAACGCGAGAAGCTGACCATTCGACAGCTAGCTCAACGCATCGGCAGTTACGGTGGGCTGGCCTTTGTCGGCACACCGCAAACGATCGCCGATGATATGGAACAATGGCTGACAGAGGAAGGGTCTGACGGCTTCAACGTCATGTTCCCTTTTGTTCCTGAAGGGCTGAATGACTTTGTGGACAAAGTTGTGCCAGAACTCCAACGGCGTGGGATTTTCCGCCACGACTATGAGGGCAAGACGCTGCGCGAAAATCTGGGATTGGCACGCCCCGCCAACCGCTTTTTCCAGACCACAACTGCTTCAGTCAGCTAAATACGGGTAAAAACAAAGAGAAAAACAATGACTCAAATTGAAGAAAAAGTTATAGATTCTACTTTCGAGTTCTCATCTCCTGTCACAGCGAAATCTCCCGAACTGCAAACTCTGTTTGATTTCATTGCTCTGGGAGCATCTGAGCGCGATCGCGATCGCATCCTTCCTTATAATGTGGTTGAATTGATCCGGCGTTCTAGATTAGGTGCATTGCGAATCCCCGTTGCCGAAGGTGGTGGTGGTAGTACCGCGCGCGAACTATTCGAGGTCGTGATTCGGCTGGGGGATGCTGACCCCAACGTGGCTCATATTGTACGGAATCATTTCTCTGTGACGGAGCGAATTTTGCGTTCTGAGCGCACCCAAAGGAATCGTCGCTGGCTGAAAGCCGTCGTCGATGGCGCGATTATTGGACTCGCTTCGACGGAACTAGAAGCCAAGCGATCAGGTGGTCGCCAAGTCGTGAATACAAAATTAACACCTGATGGCGACGGCTATCGTCTGAATGGAAGGAAATATTACAGCACTGGCAGCCTTTATGCAGACTTGATTTTTGTGCGTGTGTTAGCACCAGATGGCTCTATAGCGTTTATACTCATTCCTACTAACCGCGAGGGTCTTGAACTGGTGGACGACTGGGACGGCTTCGGACAAAGACTGACAGGTACGGGAACGACTACCTTCACCAATGTCCGTGTAGAAGCTGAAGAAGTAATTTTTGAGACAGATACAGACAAAGACGACCTGCCCTACAACATCGTCCCACAATTATTCCTGACTGCCATCAACGCCGGTATTATTCGCAGCGTTCTACGTGATGCGACAGCCCTCATCCGTAACAGACCCCGGACTTTCTACCATGCTGTATCGGAGCAAGCCTCAGAAGACCCAATGTTGCAACAGACTGTCGGGCAGATTGCCGCCAATGCCTTTGCTGCCGAAGCGATCGTTTTAGCGGCAGCTGATGCTCTCGATCGCCTCCCTGCTGCCCAAGCCCAGCGTGAAGAGGCAGAAACGGCTGCGGCGCTGGTAGCTTCTTTGAGTGCAGCCAAAGCTAAATTGATTGTCGATGACCTGGCTCTACGTTCAGCTACCTTGCTGTTTGAAGTTGGTGGGGCTTCTACAACGAAACAAAGTTCCAACTTTGATCGTCATTGGCGCAACGCCCGCACCTTGTCCTCACACAATCCAAATCATTTTAAGGCTCGTGCGATCGGGGACTACGAGATCAACGGTACACCATTGCCGCAACGAGGATTCTTCTAATTTTCAGGACTTACGCAAAAATCGCCAAAAAGCTTAATTTATCGAACTGCCATCCCTGCGAGACGCTACGCAATCGCGCAGCGTCTCGCAGAGAAGATTTCGTAGAGTGTGCGTAAGTCCTATAATTTTGGGGGTTTACAGCTATCTTCAGGTAAATAGACTACGCACTAGGGGCACAGAAAAAGCTCATGCGTGTCAACTTACAGCTATTTTCAGCTAAATAGACCACGCGGTAGGGGCACAGAAAAAGCTCATTGGTGTCAACTTAACGTGAAAGCCTTTTAAAACCTCGTTTCCAGCCTCTGGCTGGAAATGCTGCTCGTTGCGGCTCTGCCGCAAGTCTTGAGGCGGAGCCTCAATGAGGGGCATTCCCAGTCGGAGACTGGGAACGAGATAAGGAGACAATCTCTAAAGCTTGCCGAAAGTTAATTAGTAACTGATTAAGTGCTGCTGTATCAATCAAAAATGTATCGTGGCCGAAGGTTGACTTCAGCCAAACTAGTTGAGCATTAGGGATTAAATCTGCTAGTTCTTGTTGTTCTACTGGGGGATAAAGAATGTCAGAATCAATGGCGACAACTAAAGCAGGTTGTTTAATGCTTTGCAAAACAGATTCATAGTCTTGACCTTGGGCAATATCATGACTATCCATCGCTTGGGTGAGAGTGATGTAAGTATTGGCATCAAATCTCTCTACTAGCTTTTGACCATGATGTTGTAAGTAGCTAGCGATCGCAAATTGGTCAGCAGATGCATCATACTGTCGTCCAAAACGTTCTGTAAAGCTGTGCCAAGAACGGTAAGTACTCATCGCCATCATCCGCGCTACAGCTAATCCTTGGGTTGGCGGCTGTTCAACTGTGTAGTTACCCCCTAGCCAGTTGGGATCAGCATAGATAGCCTGTCTTTGGGCTTCACTTAATCCAATACACCAAGCTGAATGTCTGCCGTCCGTGGCAATGGGTGCGATCGCTTTGACGATTTCTGGATATAATAAAGCCCACTCTAGTACTTGCATCCCACCAAGTGACCCACCAATTACTAGTTGTAGAGATTTAATTCCTAGATATTGAATCAGTGCAGCTTGTAAGCGAACCATATCCCGAATTGTAATTGCGGGAAATGATGCACCGTAATGGATTCCAGTCTGTGGATTGATGCTAGTCGCTCCTGTAGTGCCGTAACAACTTCCCAAAATATTGCTACATACAATAAAATTGCGATCGCTATCCAGTGCTTTTTTTGAACCTAACAAACCTTCCCACCAGTCATCAGCATCAGCCGAACCAGTTAAAGCATGACAAATTAGCACTCCATTGTCGCCTTCTAAGTTTAACTTTCCCCAAGTTCGATAAGCGACCTGAACCCCAGTTAATACTTCGCCTCCTTCTAACTCAAACGGCTTCGAGAGATGGTAATACTGAGTTTCTGGTGAAATGAAGTGCTGATAATTCATCTAATACTAATTGAAGAAGAATGCAGAATCCAGAATCCAGAATTCAGAATTTTAGATTTGGGGAACATGAGCGAAAGACCAATGACAAATGACCAATGACAAATGACCAATGACCAATGACCAATGACTAATGACTAATATATTGAAATGCTTGCTCAAAATCTTCTTTGATATCGTCGATGTGTTCAATACCAACTGATACGCGCACTAAATCAGGTGTCACGCCTGCGGAAAGCTGTTCAACATCACTTAGCTGTTGATGAGTTGTGGAAGCAGGATGAATGACGAGAGTTTTAGCATCCCCAACGTTTGCTAGATGACTCGCCAATTTGACATGATTAATAAAGGCTTTACCTGCTTCTAGTCCGCCTTTGATGCCAAAGTTTAAGACTCCGCCAAATCCATGTCTGAGATATTTTTTGGCTCGCTGATGATGGGGGTGATGGGGAAGTCCTGGATAATTGACCCATGCTACTTGTGGTTGCTGTTCTAACCACTGGGCTAATTCTAAAGCATTGCTGACATGGCGCTCTACACGTAGAGAGAGAGTTTCTAAACCTTGTAATAACAGAAAGGCGTTAAATGGACTCAAACAGGGACCGAAATCCCTTAACCCTTCTACTCTGGCGCGGATAATGAAGGCAATATTGCCGAAGGGACTACCTACACCAAATACTTCTTGAAAAACCAGCCCATGATAACCAGGGGATGGTTCAGTAAAGACGGGAAATTTACCATTACCCCAGTCAAATTTACCAGAATCGACAATTACGCCGCCGATAGAGGTGCCGTGACCACCAATCCACTTAGTTGCAGATTCTACTACAATATCTGCACCGTGTTCAATCGGTCTAGCCAAATACCCGCCTGCCCCAAAGGTGTTATCCACAATTAGGGGAATCCCATTTTCGTGGGCAATGTGGGCTAGGGCAGCAAAGTCCGGGATATTGAATTGGGGATTACCAATGGTTTCAACATACAATGCTTTTGTGCGATCGTCGATCGCCTGACGGAAATTTTCTACTTCGTCTCCTTCGACAAATTTGACATTTATCCCTAAACGTGGTAAAGAAACTTTAAATTGGTTATAAGTTCCCCCATATAAAAAACTGGTAGAAACAATATTATCCCCAGCCTGAGCGATCGTAGTTAAAGTCAAGAATTGTGCAGCCTGACCACTAGCGGTTGCTAATGCTGCTATACCCCCCTCTAAAGCAGCAATTCGCTTTTCAAATACATCCGTTGTCGGATTCATGATCCGAGTGTAAATGTTGCCAAACTCTTGCAGCGCAAACAACCGCGCCCCATGATCCGCATCGTCAAAAACGTATGACGTTGTTTGATAAATTGGTACAGCGCGGGCATTAGTTCCGACAGCTGGTTCTTGCCCAGCATGGACTTGCAAAGTTTCAAAGCGATATTTTTCAGACATAGAAAATTGTGTGAATCAAATATATTTTTGAAGTAGTGCTGGCAGAGATTTACTCTAAGTCTATCGATTTTTAGTATTTTAACAAATTCCGTGGGTTTAATTCCCCCGCAACTAAGAGGATGTTTGAAAAGTCCTCTTGTCGGCATCAAAAGTTTTAGATCCCCCTAAATCCCCCTTAAAAAGGGGGACTTTGATTCTGGTTCCCCCCTTTTTAAGGGGGGCTAGGGGGGATCAATAAGTGCCTAAAATCACAGCAAACTACTTTTAAAACATCCTCTAAGGAATAAGAATTAAATAACATACAATTTATGTCCCTGGCTTACCTCACCCTCAATCCCTCTCCTTATAAAGGAGAGGGAAGCTAGAGACAGGATGAAGTTTTGCTTTTTATTTAATCCACGTTCCTAAGAAGCGGCAAGTTTTGTGTTGGGGTTAAATTCTATCGGGAGCATCTCAGTGAAAGCAAATACACTACACCATAGGAGAAAGAAGATTCCTGCTCCCTCTCCTTACTAAGGAGAGGGCTGGGGTGAGGTTTAGGCTTTCTACGAAAGTGAGATGCTCCCAATTCCATCGAACTCACCTTAAAATAATCAAGGGAATCAAAAGTACTAATCATTTCATATTTATTTGACGCACTTATGACAAACTTATAACAAAAGTATGACCGGAGATTTTGACTGAACAACCTGTTTAAAATCAGGAAATGAAAGAAACTTATCCAGATGAATAATGGTCATAAAATTTTGACAATCAAGACTCATAAATGAGGAAATTTATTATATGAATCGGCTTTTTTCTAAGAGCTTATTGGGGCTAGCAGGTATATCATTTTTACTTTGTTCGTCTCAATTAGCAATGGCACTTGTGCCCAATAACGTTGCGATTATCCTTAATAGTGGCTCTACCAATACGATTGGATACCGCATTTACGTATCACCATCTGGAGAAGTTAATTATGTTGATGGCAAAGGGTCTAATCAAGGCAAATTGTCCCAAAAGTTGACGGAAAACTTTTTCCGTGACCTGAAAATTGCTGAACCTTTATCTAGCTTGCCAAAACAAAGTTGCGTCAAATCTGTTTCTTTTGGTACAACTACTACTATTAGGTTAGCTGATCAGCAGTCGCCAGACATTAGCTGTCCTGGCAATGTTAAAGCTCAAAGCTTGGATAATGACATTATTGCAATTGCCAAAGCTTTAAACGTAGTTAATGTTCCTAAGAGCCAAGGAAAACCACTGCCACCCCAAAACTTTTAGTCGATTCACCGATTTGACTGTTTTTAGCTGGGGTTAGAGATTCTGTGCAAGATAAAGCTGCTCTGGATTTGCACCAGAGCAGTTTTAAAAAAAAGCATTTCAGTGTCAATGTTCTAACATTTGGAAGAATCGGGTAAAGTAATCTGGGAACGTCTTCGCTGTACAGCCAGGATCTTTAATTACAATCCCTGGAACCTTCAAGCCAGTGACAGCAAAAGCCATCGCCATTCGATGATCGTGATAGGTTTCAATCGCCGCCGGGGTAATGGGGCTAGGCTCAATCTTCAGTCCATCTGCAAATTCTTCAACTTTGACTCCCAGGCGACGCAACTCGGTGACAACGGCGCGAATGCGTTCGGTTTCTTTATATCGAATATGTTCTACGTTCCGAATGGTAATCGGTGAACTAGCAAAAGGCGCGATCGCTGCTAATGTTTGCACCAAATCTGATATATCATTCATATCAATGTCGATGCCTTGCAATTGCTTCGGCCCCGTCACTTCGGTGTAATCATCGGCGTGATTAATTTGGCAACCCATCTGTTCTAAAACATTCAGCCAGAGAATATCACCCTGACAAGATTGTTTGGTCAAATGTTTGACACGCACCCGTCCACCCGTGACGGCGGCGGCGGCAAAAAAGTAAGAAGCATTTGACGCATCGGGTTCTACTGTATAATGTCGAGCTTGGTAACGTTGACCCGCTTTGATCTGAAATTGATTATCGCCGATTTGAATCACCTGTACGCCAAAATCCGCCATTAGGCGACAGGTCATTTTGATGTAAGATTGAGAAACTAATGTCCCCTCAACTTCAAAAATCGTATCTTGTTGAGCATAAGGCGCAATCATCAGCAATGCCGAAAGTTGCTGACTTGTTTGGTTGGCTTTCAAGCGAAAATTTCCGCCAGCGAATCCCTGGCTATAGAGGGTGTAGGGCATAAACCCGGAGTTTCCCTCAAAGTTAATGGTTGTTCCACTCGCTTCCAGCACCGTCAACAAGTCGCCCATCGGTCGTTCTCGCATCCGGGGAACGCCATCTAGTCGATATTCGCCGTTCCCCAGTGCCACTAGCGCCGAAATAAACCGTGCTGTAGTACCTGATAAACCCACAAATAAATCTGCTTGTTTAGCTGGGATGTCGCCTCCCCTTCCCGCCACTTGGATTTGTGCTAGATGAGGATTCAGAGCGATCGCAATGCCCAATTGCTCTACGCATTTGGCAAAATACTCGCTGTCTTCACTAAATAAGGCATTTTCTAAAATGGAGTCACCTTGTGCTAAAGCAGCGACAAGCAACGCGCGATTGGTAAGACTTTTAGAACCGGGAATTTCTACCGTGGCATCCACTGGCCGATTTAAAGCAGGAATTGCAATGGTATCCACGTTAAACCTCTACGTAGGCGATCAGCTACAACCTTATATATTGCCATATGGTGAGCAAAAGAGGCAGAGGAGGCTGGGAAAAAGAACTATTGAATCCGCGTTACCCCACCCTAACCCTCCCCTTATAAAGGGGAGGGAACTGGATTTTCTTGTTTCCCCCCAATATATCGGGGGGATTAAGGGGGGTAAAACGCCTGTGGGATAAGCGTTTGGGCTTAAGTTGACACCAATGAGCTTTTTCTGTGCCCCTACAGCATGGTCTATTTACGATCGCAGGATAATTAATAAAAGCCTGAAACAAGCTATTTTAGCGAGTGCATATCATGATGCATTTGTACACTGCGTAAGTCCTAATTACATACAGCAGATTTCAAGGAAAGTGAAGTACACAACGATTCGTCCCAAGCCAAGTATAAACCCTGTTTTACTTCTGAATTCTGACTCCTGAATTCTGACTCCTGAATTCTTCTTCAATGATTAATTCTTTTTTAATGAAAGTGAATTAAACAAAAAAATATCTTACCATTGAAAAATAAATATTGATAAACAGGTGAGACTTTACAAGCATTATCACCTACATCATGCATGGGAAACAATAGAAAAACGCATAGCCGATGACTAACGTACTATGGCTACAGGGTGGTGCTTGTTCAGGCAACACCATGTCATTTCTCAACGCTGAAGAACCGACAGTCTGCGATTTGATTGCCGATTTTGGTATCAAATTACTTTGGCATCCTTCCTTGGGATTGGAATTAGGTAACAACTTGCAAACACTGCTACGAAATTGCATTTCTGGCACAATTCCCCTAGATATCTTGGTATTTGAAGGCAGTGTTGTCAACGCCCCTAACGGCACTGGCGAATGGAATCGTTTTGCCGATCGCGCCATGAAAGATTGGTTAGCAGACCTTGCCAAAGTTGCTAAATTTATCGTCGCGGTGGGAGATTGTGCCACATGGGGAGGAATTCCCGCCATGTCACCCAACCCCAGCGAATCGGAAGGTTTGCAATTTCTCAAGCGTCAAGAAGGCGGCTTTTTAGGTAAAGACTTTCTGTCGCAAGCCGGATTACCTGTAATTAATATACCTGGATGTCCCGCCCATCCCGACTGGATAACGCAGATATTAGTAGCGATCGCTACTGGACGCATAGCAGACATTGCTTTCGACGAACTAAATCGTCCCCAAACCTTCTTCAACACCTATACCCAAACAGGTTGTACCCGCAACGTCCACTTTGCCTACAAAGCCTCAACCGCCGAATTTGGTCAGCGTAAAGGCTGCCTATTTTATGACTTAGGTTGTCGCGGCCCCATGACCCATTCTTCCTGCAACCGCATCTTATGGAACCGCGTCTCTTCCAAAACCCGCGCCGGAATGCCTTGTTTAGGTTGCACCGAACCAGAATTTCCTTTCTTTGACCTCAAACCCGGAACCGTATTTAAAACCCAAACAGTGATGGGAGTTCCCAAAGAATTACCGCCAGGGGTGAACAAAAAAGACTACGCCTTACTCACAATGGTCGCCAAAGACGCCGCACCACCTTGGGCAGAAGAAGACTTTTTTACAGTTTAGTCATTGGTCATTAGTCATTAGTCATTAGTCATTAGTCCTTTGTGTTTCGCCAATGACCAATGATTGAATGGCACTGAGTTAAGATATAGCCCTTGATCAGAGGCAAAGCCTCTCGGAATATATTCCCAGCCTGGAGGCTGGGAACAAGGCAAATGACAAATGACAAATGACAAAGGACAAATGACCAAGGACAAATAACAAATGACAAAGGACAAATGACAAATGACAATTCAATCATTAGATATATCGCCCGTTGGTAGAGTTGAAGGCGATTTAGATGTTCGAGTTGATATTGAGAATGGGCGGGTAGTCAACGCCTGGACACACGCCGAATTATTTCGCGGATTTGAAGTTATTCTACGCGGTAAAGACCCCCAAGCCGGATTAATTGTCACGCCTCGGATTTGCGGCATTTGCGGCGGTTCTCACTTAACTTGTGCATCTTGGGCATTAGATACAGCTTGGGAAACAGAAGTTCCACGCAATGCGATTTTGGCGAGAAATCTCGGTCAGATTGTCGAGACAATCCAAAGTATACCCCGCTATTTTTATGGTTTGTTTGCCATTGATTTAACCAATAAAAAATACCGCCATAGTCGCTTTTATGACGAAGCAATTAAACGCTTTGCCGCATTCACTGGTAAATCTTACGAACTAGGCATCACAATTTCCGCTAAACCTGTAGAAATTTATGCCCTATTGGGCGGACAATGGCCTCATTCTAGCTACATGGTTCCCGGTGGCGTGATGTGCGCCCCAACTTTAACAGACATCACCCGCGCTTGGGCGATTCTAGAATATTTCCGCACCAATTGGTTAGAACCAGTTTGGTTGGGTTGTTCATTAGAACGCTACGAACAAATCCAAACTTATGATGACTTTAGAAATTGGTTAGATGAAGACCGAAATCATCGAGATTCAGACTTAGGTTTTTATTGGCGCATGGGTTTAGATATCGGTCTAGATAGATATGGCGCTGGTGTTGGTAAATATGTCACTTGGGGATATTTAGCCCATGAAGATAAATACCAAAAGCCGACTATCGAAGGACGAAATGCGGCGATGATTATGAAAAGTGGAGTGTATGACAGCTTCGCAGACACTCACACTTTAATGGATCAGTCATTTACCCGCGAGAATACAACTCACTCCTGGTACGATGAAGGAACAGCAGACATTCACCCTAGCGATCGCACCACTAAACCCACTGCAATTAATACCAAAGACTTCGATAACGCCTACTCTTGGTCGAGTGCAGTTCTTCACAAAGACTTCGGACGTTTAGAAACCGGCCCCTTAGCGCGTCAATTAGTTGCAGGTGGTAAACATGGCGAATCTTGGCAACACTACGACGGATTAATTCTCGATGTCTTCAAACAAATGGGTGGTGCTAGTATTCATGTGCGTCAGCTAGCACGAGTTCACGAACTTGTCAAGTTATATCGGCAAGCTGAACATTGTTTACGCGAATTCAAATTAAACGATCCTTGGTATATCAAACCCAAAGAAAGAGATGGACGCGGTTGGGGTGCAACAGAAGCAGCACGCGGTTCCTTATCTCACTGGGTAGAAGTGGAGGGCGGTAAGATTAAGAATTACCAAGTCATTGCACCAGGTACTTGGAATATCGGCCCTCGTGATGGTGAAGGTATTCGCGGCCCGATTGAAGAAGCTTTAATTGGGACACCCATTTATGATTCTAGCGATCCGGTGGAAGTTGGTCATGTGGCGCGATCGTTTGATTCATGTTTAGTTTGTACAGTCCACGCGCATGATGCTAAAACAGGTGAAGAGTTAGCGCGTTTTCGGACTGCGTAATTAGTTTAGGTGCGTTATTCGTAATTTAACGCTTCGCGGAAGTCCCCAGTGCCTGTTAGAGGATGTTTGAAAAGTCCTCTTGTCGGTATCAAAAGTTTTAGATCCCCCTAAATCCCCCGATAAATTGGGGGACTTTAAGAAGTTTCCCCCCCTTTTTAAGGGGGGCTAGGGGGGATCAAGAGGTGCTGAAAATCACAGCTAACCACTTTTCAAACAACCTGTTAGACACGATCGCACAAAATAACTACCACAAGCCAGGGCTATTTCATTCTAGACAGAAACCGCCCTGAACTGAAGTTCTTTGGCTTTTAGCTAAAGTCCGTTAAAACGGACTATAACCTATAATCTTTTCTTAGTCGTCTTTAGACGAATGAGTGCTATTAGACTCAGAATTCATTCTGAGGCGGACTAGATGAGAATGAAATAGCCCTCACAAGCGATCGCTTTGAGAAAACTAACAAGCGCGTAGGCGTAGCCAGCCGTAGGCATCGCCCTATTGTCCTAAAAGTTTGTCATATTCTGAATGTGAACCAATCCAGAACCAAACTATGTTGTTATCTTCTCGAACAGCTACTGCTCGATAGTGTAAGCCAATCCGTGCTGACCAAAACTACCCTACTTTCTTAAAATGCAGCGATGGATACCGAGGGTCTTGCTTCAGCAAACCATAACACTGATCAGAAAGTTCCTGAATATCGCGTGGTAATTGTCGATAGTGATACCAGAAGTCGGGCGTTGCTCTGTGTCTCAAAGATCAGTACAGCGTCCTTCCCGCAGATGTTGTAATGCCCTTTCTGCAAAGGCATTAAGCCGCCCCGCTTCTACATCTGCCTCAAATTGTTTATCCCAGTTAGCTGCATCAAATTCTGCAAACCAGACACGGAAAGCAGATAGTTCCTTTTCTGAAAGTTGACTAACAGCACGTTCAATTTCTTGCAAGGTATTCATATTCATAGACACCAGATTTTTGCTTATAGCAACTCAGCTTATAGTTATAGATTTTAAAGAAAAATATTTAATTATTCTACAATGGCATAGCGATCGCTTACGGTAATTTGAGGGAAGTAATTCCGAAAAGACTGGGGTGAGTGTGCGTCATTAAGGTAGTGCATGAATTGGTACAATGTGATGCGAGTACCTGCGATTGTGAGTCCTCGTTCTGTACGAATAATTTGCGATCGCTCATTTGATGCCAAAGCCATAGCCTCTTGGAAACTAATTTTATAGTACTCTACGAAAAAAGTAAGGTGAGCGCAAGCTACCCTACCTATTCAAACCCAAGGCTCTCCAGGAAAACCAGGGACATAGCCAATATAGAACTTAGTATCAGGATCTCTTTCAACGATCGCAGTAAAAGTTTTCATATCACAATCATGGACAACCCACTTACAGCTTACTGGAGCAGTTATCTACCTGTGCGACTCCATTAGTTACTTCGGCGACTCCATTAGTTACTTCGGCGACTCCATTAGTTACTTCAGCGACTCCATTTGTTACATCGGCGACTCCATTAGTTACTTCAGCGACTCCATTTGTTACATCGGCGACTCCATTTGTTACATCGGCGACTCCATTAGTTACATCGGCGAACCCATTTGTTATTTCGGCGAACCCATTTATTATTTCGGCGAACCCATTTATTATTTCGGCGAACCCATTTATTATTTCGGCGAACCCATTTATTATTTCGGCGATCGCGCCACCAACTATTTTAACTGGGGAGTGAAGAGTGGGGAAAATGAGGGAGAAATAACCTATTCCCAATGCCCTATTCCCAATGCCTCATATTCAAAACTCGTAGCGTAACACACTAAAACTTATAGAAACAGTGCGTTAGGCTTGCGTTAATGCACTTGCATAAAACAGAAATTTACACGGTAAGCTTGTGTCTGATTTAGCGCTACATGAATATCTCCCTCGCGTTCCCGATGCTGCATTGCAAGAATTCATCGAATGGTGTGTTTTAGAGCAGGCAAAAGCCGCAGAACTTAACTTTACTCCAGATAGAAGTAAGTTAGATAACTTGCCGCCAGCAGACTACATTCCGAAACTTGTTGATCAGTTCATGAAAGTTAAACCAGACCCAATTAAAGCTGGTTTGGTAGCAGCGATCGCTGGTAAGGAAGCAGACAAACATGCTTTATCTGGTTTAGCGATCGTAGCCGATTTTGTATCTCTTTATGTCAAGTATTTAATTCCTAAAGAGGGAAGTACTAGAGAACAGGCTGAAGAACTCTTGACTAAAGCATCACAACATCAGTCTGAGAAACTTACCGAAATTGCCAAGAAACATGGTGTTGAGTTATAGTTTCCGGCTGATAACTTAGTTATTCAGAGGCTTTGTCTGTATTATTAGTCAAAGCCTCTGGTGTAACCCTATATTTTGCAGATTACGGCAATAACTCGAAGTAATCACAGTGTCTCGGACGAACAAAACCAAAGTCACGACGGTCAAGCGTCAAGATGCGAGTGATGTTGTCTCTTTCTGCAAGTGCAACAATCGTTGCATCTGTAAAGTCAAGCTGACTATCAGCATACTGCTCCAGAATTTCATTAACTCGCTCCAAGTCTTCAGAGTGAAGTGATTCCAGTTGAATATCGCTAGTTGCAAGTTCAATTAAAAAATGACGCATGACCGGATGTCCGAGTCTAGACGAAATTAGGTAACAAATTTCGGGAAGGACAGAGGTTGGTAAAATTAAGGGTTCACTTAAAGTCTTTGCGACAGTAAAAACACGAGAGTGATTGCGGTCGCCTTTGTCAGTAAGTGCAAACAAGAAACTTGTATCCAGGATCGCTGTCATGTAGGATTATCTGCTTTCAGACCCCAACCACGCACAGGATCAATCTCATTTTTTAAGATATCTTCATCCAGTTCTGAAATGTTGCTTTCAGTAGAAGCTCCTAATCCTGCAATAGACATCAGAAAAGAAGATTTATGATTGTCTACCTCTTTTTGCCTTGTCGATTTATATTGAAGATATTCAACAAAGCTTGCCAGTTCAATTAATTTTTCATCTGGGAGAGCATTAATTACCTCAATTAATCTCTGCCTATCTGTAGTCAAAGTATCCATATGCTTGACAAAAGGAAAGAATTACCTTGACTTATTGTAATTCTTCTTGACAGCAGGTAGAAGCGTGATGATGAATTGTTCCTAGTCTTATACCTTTACTATCACGTTAAGTTTTAAAGTATGCTTCACTGCGTTTATAGATGCAGCGCGACTGATTATTTTATAATTTAGGAAACATATTATAGCGGTTCTCGTTTACGTGAGGTACACCCGTAGGGGCACGGCACTGCCGTGCCCCTACACCTCGTAATATAATGTTGTACCGCATCTGAGTGGGAACCGCTATATTAGTTTATAGTTATATGGACAGAATCGTAGTTAACTCTCACATTCATTTTGGTAAACCTTGTGTCGCAGGTACACGCATCACTGTACAAAGCATTCTTGAACTACTCAATGACGGACTTTCATTTGAAGAAATTATCCGAGACTACTATCCAGACCTACAAATTGAAGATATTCGTGCCTGCTTACGATATGCGATCGCTCTAGTAGCAGCTGAAGACATTCGCCTAGTATCTATTTAAGCATGAGATTTTTACTGGATCAAGATGTATATGCTGTGACAGCAAGATTTCTAGTTGATGCCGGACATGACGTAGTTCTTGATGCCCAGATTGGTCTTTCGCAAGCTAGTGATGAAGAAATTCTTAAAATAGCACAGGAACAAAACCGTATTCTCATCACGCGAGATAGAGACTACGGAAATCTTGTTTTTGTTAATGATGTTGGGTCTTATGCTTCGACCCAACCGACAAAATTAATTCCCGTTAATTGTTAAATTGCGATCGCTCCATAGACAAATTTACACTTAGACTCCAAGTAGAGGAATACGAGTTAAGTGCTGGAATGTCTTCACGACGCTCGTCTCACCAGCAACCTCACAATTACATGTCCACTGTAGTATTGCTAGAATATACTTACTATAATTTTGTGACTCTATGCCCGCTAGGGATTTCTACCATAATGCTGTAAAAGCAGCCCTCATCAAAGACGGTTGGATAATTACAGCTGACCCTTACATTATCAAGTATGAAGATACTAAGCTATTTGCTGACCTAGCGGCTGAGAGAACACTTGCAGCTGAACGCAACGGAAGTAAAATTATTGTTGAAGTTAAAAGCTTCTTGGGAAAATCGCCAATAAATGACTTTGAAAATGCTTTAGGTTAATATATTCTTTATCGTAATCTGATTAAGGTTACAGAACCTCAATATCAACTTTATTTAGCAATCAAGCAAAGCACTTATGAAAACTTTTTCTAGCTAAAAGCAATTACATTAGTAGTTCAGCAAAATCAACTATTATTAATGGTTGTAGATGTCGAAAGTGAGGTTATAATTCAATGGATAAACTAAGTCACTACAGAAATATTATTAAAAATATTCTCATAGAATATGACCGCCTCTGTAATAACTCACCTGATGATGACGTAGAGAGCCTTTTAGCACTTGATGGTGAACGGGATCAATATCTATGGTTTCAGATTGGCTGGCAAAAAAATCGCCGAATTAAAGGCATTACTGTACATATTCGGATTAAAAATCACAAAATTTGGATCGAAGAAGATTGGACTGAAGAAGGTATTGCCACTGAATTATTAAACGCAGGGGTTCCCCAAAGTGATATTGTGTTAGCTTTCCATCCTCCAAGCGATGCCTACGGCGGTAAACTACGCGCTTTGACTGAATTTGCAACTGCTTAAACAATTAAATCTCATCCGATGCTAACTATTATTGGTTGCGGTAATCTCAATCGCAATGACGACGCAGTAGGCGTAATCATCGCCCAACGCTTACAAAAATATCTCGCTGAAAACCCTCATCCTCATGTGCGCGTTTATGACTGTGGCACAGCCGGGATGGAAGTAATGTTTCAAGCTAGAGGTAGTAAACAATTAGTGATTATTGATGCAAGTTCAACTGGTTCTGAACCAGGTGCTGTGTTTAAAGTTCCAGGAAAAGAACTGGAAGCTTTGCCAGAACCTAGTTATAACTTGCACAATTTTCGCTGGGATAATGCTTTAGCCGCCGGACGAAAAATCTTTCAAAATGACTTTCCCAAAGAGGTGACAGTTTATTTAATTGAGGCGGCAAATCTTGATTTTGGACTGGAGTTAAGTCCTATTGTCAAGCATTCTGCTGATTTGGTCTTTGAAGAAATAACCGCACTTATCAGCCAGAATAATGAGTCGTAATTTTAAATTCTTAACTTTTGTACAGACGCGATTAATCGCGTCTCTCCAAACTCCTGTACAGACGCGATTAATCGCGTCTCTACTTAAGCCCAATCCCGATAAACCGAAAGTTCATCTACCCTCATTTCAAAAGGTACGCCTTGACTCTCTGGCGGACAAACACGGATTTTAGCACTGCTGACAATTTCATATAGCAATGTCCCCATTGGTACAATTTTTTGCAAAATACGCCAATTAGTAACTTGATCGGGACATTCAATTACTAATGTTAGAGCATTGGCATGGGTTGTGACATACCACCGACAATTAGATAGGAGATTTTGAATGCTGCGATCGCAAGCATCATAAAAGTATCTACTAATAGAATACTCTAGTTGTTGCCGCAATATAATATCCGCCGATGTCGGTTGCATAGGATGTGAGTCATCACTATTAAAGTAATACATCTTTCTAGCCATCTCTCTTTAGCTTACTGCTTATATTCCAATCACCATTGCATAAAGTACATCTTTATTTGTTTCTAATAATTCCTGGGTTTCTTCATCATAATAAGCACCGATTCCACTACACTGAATTCCCAAATAATTACTAGTTAAATAAAGTCTCTGTCCGATAAAACCAGCTATTTGCATAGCAGTTTGATAATTTAAATAATCTGACACAAAAAATAAAGTTACAGCGCTATCTTTAGCAATAGCCTGATTAATACATAAGTAACCCGTCTTTTCACTAAAATTACCCGTCTTAACCAGATATGTACCTTTATATAACCCTGATGTCATTCCCTCTACTCGATGTACCACTGAGTAAATTTCTATTTCCTCATAATTTTCTGTGGGTATTGGCTGCTGAAGTTGCTGCACTATATATAAATAATCTTCTTGAAAAATAGACTCTTTCCGGAAACGTCTAATAGAACGTCTATTCCAAACAGTTTGATAAAATTTATCCTTGTCAAAGTCAAATTGAGGATACTCTAATTTCTGCTGACGGCTCTTTTGTAGAGTAGTTGCTTGATAGGCATCTTCAATAAATTGATTAGATTCAAAGTAATCTGTACCGCAGACAAAAGGAACTTTCAGCCTTAAGTGTCTGATTTTCTTGTCTTGTAGTTCTCCTGACACCGCACAATTAGTGATAAACTCTTTATTCTCAAATCCCAAATCTGAATTGAGTGCGAGTTTATCAAAGTCGAAAATTAATTGTATATCTCGGTTGTGGAGAAAAGCTGAAGCTGCAACAGCACCTAAATGGTGTCCGCTATCTAATAAGCAATATCTCATGCTTCTATTTTGATATTTCCAGCTAGACCTATAATAAACACAACTAATTAAAAAGATGAATCCGTTGATACTTTTCCCTGGTATAATATAACTCTCTAACCCATCATCAATTAATTCATAGATGAGAGTTAGACAATTATTCTCAACTTCTAGATGATATATACCATCCACTATTCCCTCAATACCGCGAACCTGTACGTAAACTTCCGTGGGATACAGAGCGCCTGCTGATGGATTCACTCGCAGTTTATCCAGACCATCTTTATACACTTTCTCCAGGGTTATTGTACTGGTTAACGAGATAAAAGAATGAACAGGATTATTGAGATTTAATTTCACTCTCCGATAAAATTTTGGATAAACTTTAAATGGAGATGGCTGTGTTGAAGCATCTACATAATTTGGATCAATTTGTACCGATAAGTAAGAATGCTTGGTAGCTTCATGATAGGCTTTGCCCGATATTTGACTTTGTGGCATTTTTAAGTATCCTTAACACTTCTACATTGCTGGCAAAATCGATAGCTTTATAGTCGTCTAAGTTTTTCAAATCTAAGTTAGGATGATGTGGTAAAAGTAACTTGACGACTTCTGTCTTTCCAGATGAAGCTGCATACATTAAAACAGTTGCGCCGTTATCATTTTGATTGTCAATATTAATGTTGACAGCCAGCAGTAAATTAATTAAATCGTAGTGATTACCAAAACAAGCAAACCACAAAGCATTGTTGCGATCGCTATTTTGAGCATTAATATCCGCACCTGCATCAATCAGTTCTTTGACGACTGCATAAACTCCCTCTCTTGTAGCTTTCATCAAAGCTGTATCTCCATTTTCACCTAGCTGATTTAAATCCCCAGGATTATAGCCTTTTGCTATTAGCCATTGGGTTGTTGCTTCACTCAAATATTGCCTACTTACTTGACTCATAATTCTTCTTTAATTGTCACAAACGTAAGTTATTTATCAGCATAAACTTGCTTAGTTATATATTATCACTCTCATAAATTTAAATTATGAACCATTTATAAAGATCCCCAGACATATCTAATAAAAAATCTTGAAATACACTGAAAATGCAGTATATCTTGCAATTTTATTTCATCATCTAGACTAATAGCAAATAAGTGATATATAGCAATTCTGAATCATTCTTAAGAAACAAGATCCCCGACTTCTCAAATAAGTCAGGGATCTGCGCTTTATTTGATGTAACCTTTTGATTGAATCTTGTGTTTAATCAAACAGAAATATTATATAGGAATCATATTTGATTTCTGAACAAATCTCGGTAGTCTTGTAGTGGACCCTCTTGGCTAAAATGTTGCAAAAAAATTGTCGGTTGGGTGGAGGCTTTGCGTAACCCAACATCCTGATATATGTTGGGTTGCGCTCCGCTCCACCCAACCTACGTCTAATGCACTTCTCAAAGAAGTCGGGGATCTGCGCTTTGTTTGATGTAACGTTTTCATTGAATCTTGTATTTAATCAAACAGAAATATTACACTGAAATCTACTTTATGTCACTGAAAAATATTAAGAAATATCAACTAATTTACTTTCTTAACCAAAATGTGCTTCAAAGTGTGCTAGTTTATTTTAAGTATTAAGTAAAACAGAGACAAAAAATGGAAATTAGCGCTCGGAATTCTCTCAAAGGTACTGTCAAAAAAGTTGTGCATGGTTCAGTTAACACTGAGATAACTTTAGAAGTGGCACCAGGAGTAGAGTTAGTGTCAATCATCACAAAATCATCTGCGGAAAAGCTGGGACTTGTAGAAGGTAAGCAGGCTCATGCCGTGATTAAATCATCAGATGTGATAGTTGCTGTTGAATAAAAAATAGGCAAGTTGGCTTTTCTTGCAAGCGGCTCTATCTCTAATACCAAATTGTATTGATATCTATTAAATGACCTCACTCCTGAGATTAATTAGGAAAGGAGTGAGGTGAAGATGATATTATTTATATAGATGTTAACTAATTAAATTATCAATAATCCGAACATAAATAGCGCGAACACTTTCTATATCTAGTGCCAAATCTGTGTTCCCAATTTTGATAATTAAAGAGGGATAGTGTTGTTTTAAAGTGATAGTAGTTCCTGGTGTTACTCCTGTTAATATAAGTTTTTTTAAGATTCTTTCATCCTGACTTTTGCAGAAGGTGACGATTCCTCGCTCTCCCGTTCTCAATAATTCTAATGAACAGCCAGTCACACTAAAATCGGTAAACATTTGAATTATAAATTAGGAATTGTGAAGGGAAGAAGGAAGTATATTTTCATCCTTCATCCTTCATCTTTTATTTGGTCGCCAAAGGCAGCAAACAAAGCAATAGTTTAGACGAGATACGCTTCTTGATGAGTCTTAATTGTGCAATTAGAACGAGGATAAGTGACACAAAGTAGAGCGAATCCTTTAGAAATCTGCTCGTCATCTAGGAAGTTTTGATCTTCTTGATTAATTTCACCTTCAACAACCTTGCCAACACAGCTAGAGCAAGAACCTGCTTGACAAGAGGCTGGCAACTCAATACCATTTTCTTCTGCTGCATCTAAAATTGTGGTTTCTTCATCAACTTCAATTGTGGTGTCGAGGTCTTCTTTTTTGTTGATTAATCTAACTTGATAGGAAGCCATTTTCCGATTCTCCTCAAACGTTATACAGTTGGTCTAATTTCCGAAGTTTTTGAGCAACCTATCCTACTTTTTGCTTCCCTTCTTCTTACGGAGAAGCTACGCTTTAGCTAGTTTCTCTATAGGGGTAAGGAATACAACGCGAACGAGAAGCCACCTCAAAGCAGGGCGATAAGCCTGCGGCATGGCTTCTCTACGAGACGCTCCGCGAACGCTTACCGCATTTATAGAAAGCCTCTACAATCAGACTTGGCGCTAACAGAATGATGTTAGCTGCAAGGTACACCAGTAGGCGTACAGTCGCCTGCTTTGAAGGACTTTCCACAACCGCAGGTATCAGTTGCATTGGGGTTGATGAACTTAAAACCGCTTTCCATCACTCCCTCAACGAAGTCAACAATAACTCCGTCTAATAACGGCGCACTTTTGGCATCAACGTAAACTAGCACTTTGCCTTGCTGACTTACCAAATCATCTGGTTGGGGTTTGCTAGTGATATCGATCGCATATTCATAGCCACTGCAACCACCATCTTTTACAGAAATGCGGACACCTTTAGTTGCGCCATTAGCGTCAGGTGCGGAACCTTTGAGGAATGCCCGCAGACGAAATTCTGCTTTTTCTGAGAGAATAACGGCCATTAAGTCTCCTGATTTGTAGCGATTAGTTGTTCTGATTTCAGGTGTGGGTGTGGGTTGTCATTTGTCAGTTGTCCTTTGTCCTTTGTTTTTTGTCAATTGTTATTCACTAATGACCAATGACCAATGACCAATGACTAATGACTATTTTGTACAATACCCGTGGGTTCCATCGAATTGGATGGCGCGTGTCTCCAAGGCGCACTATTACCGCATACTGGACAAGAGCGATCGCGGTGAGAACGGCGTTTAGCAAATTCCATCCGATTCAAGTCCATTGTCAGCAATTGCGACAATAGCGGCTGACTAAACCCGGTGATCAGCTTGATTGCTTCCAAAGCCGTTAGACAAGCTAGTGTCCCAGAGACAGCGCCTAGAACTGAAAAGCCGCGCTGATCCCAATCAGGCTTTTCGGGAAACAGACAGGACAAACAAGGAGTCACACCAGGAATAATCGTCGTCAGGTAAGCCTCCATCCCATTCATTGCGGCTTCCACCATTGGCTTACGCGATCGCACACAGGCTTCATTTAACAAATTGCGCTCTGTAAAATTGTGGGCGCAATCAAGAGCCATATCAGCAGATTGCACTAACGAATCTACATTTTCCGGGGTGATGTAATCATGAACAGCTTCCACTTGAACATCAGGATTAATTGCATCCAGAGTTTCTTTAGCTTTGAATACCCTTGGCTTACCTACCCAATCATCAGTCATGAGAACCTGACGATTCATATCATCTAGCCGCAAGTCACCACCCCGGACTAGGATTAGCCGCCCAACGCCCGCTACTGCTAAGTAAAGCGCCGCCGTACCGCCTAATCCCCCCACACCTGTAACCAGAACCGTCGCTGACTTCAGGCGCTTCTGTGCTGTTTCGCCAAAATTCGGAAGCATCATTTGGCGACGATAGCGTTCTAATTCGGTAGGCGTCAGGTTAACCAATTTATACCTCCTAATCAGAAGTGATTTCTGTCAGTGTGACTACATTTTTCGGCTTGTCGTTAAACACTTTGAACAGCTTTTGTTCATGGGGTGTCGATTCGATAAATACCTGATAGGCTTTTTGCAAAGCCAAAGAATATTGATTTAATTTCTCTTCTTGACTCAAGTCAGGAGAATTATCATCAATTTCTTGGATGTATTGAGAAAACTTTTTCAGAATATGTAGACGATTTACATTCACAACTTCTAGATCGTAGGACATATTAAAGAATTTAAAAAATTCTTCTGCATCTACGAGCTGCTTGAATTGATCAATAGTTCCAGTCATTTAGCATTCTCCAATTTTTTCAGATGTTGCTTAAGTTCATCTAACTGGCGATAGATTTCATAAGTTGCAGCTGCAACATCCATAAGTTGTGTGTAATCTGTTGGTAGCCCTTCAGCTAAATCATGCAGATCCATTTTCATTTGACCCGCTTTGCTGTTAAGCCGTCTGATTTGTCCTTGTATTTCCTCAATTGTCATTTGTACTTTGTCCTTCGTCCTTTGTCCTTCGTCATTAGTCATTTGTCTTTTACTAATGACCAATGACCAATGACTAATGACTAATTAAACTTTGCCAACTTCAGGAAAGCGCTTCGCCAAATCAAGTCCTTTTTTGACGTAGTTTTCTCCCTCTTCTGCTAATTTATCCAGCGAGTCAAAGCCAAAGCGTTGAGCATCTCGCAAGGTTTTCACAGTTAGCAAAAGACGGCCAGAAAAAACTAGCGCCCAGCCAAATCCTTCATGACTCAAATCAACTACAACCTGAGATATCAAACCTGTTTCCTGTTCAATCCCAGCAGCTACGGCTCGAAAAAATGCCATAATCCGAGCTTGAGTTATCGGATCAACTTCGCCCTCAACGGAGATTTCCCGTTTCTTTTGTTTGGTGACAATAAAGGGTTTGAGAATCAACTCATCCGACCAACTCCGATAAACTCCATAACTGTCTTGACCACGGATTTGTTTAATTAATACCTTCAGGAAAGGTGAGTTCAAGACTTCAGTTGTAGCAGTTCCGTTAACACTATTATTTGTGGTCATACTGTTGCTTCGTCTTCAATTTCATCGGCAAAATTTGTGGATTTTGGCTGTAAAGCTTTACGCAACCAAGGTGGAGGATTACCTTTGAGGGTTTTCACAAGCTTATTTAGCACTTCACTAATTTCTTCTTCTTCCGATCGCGCCTTCACTGGGGTGACACCTTTCTTGATTAACCGAGCCGCGGCGCTACCACCAATTGCTATTACATAAATAATTGTGCAGTCCTCTAGAGCCTCAAGTTTTGGTGCGAGTCTACTCTCATTACTCTCTTCTTGAAGCTGATCATCAAAGTTAAGAGTCTCTAGGAATCTATATCCTTCATCCGAGACTTCATAAACATCAATTTCATCTGCCGCTCCAAAATGAGTATTAATATGAACTCGGTCGCTCGTCGTGAAGGCAATTTTCATTGTAATTCTCCTCTCTAAAGTTTTGAATTTTGAAGTGTTAATTCAAAACTCTGCGCTCACAATTCCTAACTCTTGCAACTGCTTAACTCTCGCTTCTTCTGCCTCTAAAAACAGGTTGCCGATGCCAAACACAAGTTCCATCGTGCCTCGATAGCCAACTTTGGTAAATTGACCATTACCTAAGCGGTCATAAATAGGCAACCCTAGACGATAAAGAGGAATCGAAAGTCGTTTTGCGATCGCACCGACATTCGAGTTACCAATCAGCAAATCAGAACCGTCTGCTAAACTCTCAAAGTCTTCCAAATCGCCGATGGTGACGCTTTTAACCGGGAGTTTTTCTAAGAGGTGCGATCGCGTGGTTGTCACCGCCGCATGAATTTGCGCTCCCATCGATTGCAGAAAATGCACTGTTGACCACAGCAAATCTGGTTCCAGCGCTAGGGAAACTCGTTTTGCACCGAAGTAAAAGTGGGTGTCCAGCATCGCATCTTGCAACTGACGACGTTGGCGGCGGTATTTTTCGGGTACACTGTTACCGCTCAGAATCGCCAATGCTTGGATAAATTCATCTACTGGTTCTAATCCCGTCAGTTCGCCAAACACCTCGTAAGGTGTGTCAAAGCGTTCCTCCAGAATCTTTGCAGCCCCCCGCATACTTTCACCCAATGCCAGGGTAAAAGCAGAACTACCTACTTCTCGTAGCTGTTTTAAGGTAGTCCCACTGACTGTAACTGCACTGTAGCTATCTTCTAAGTGTCCATCTAGAGAAGCGCCAAGGTCAGGTACAAAGATCGGCACTAGCCCGAAGTCCGTGACTATCTCTTTGATTTCTTGTACATCCCCTGGTGTGAAGGCAGAACCAGCCAAAATCGTCACTTGTTCAGTTCTGATTCCCCCTGGTTGAGGAATTTCCTGAACTATGCTTTCCACAGCAACAGCAAAGCCATCTTGCAACGCACCTTTAAAATCTGGGGTAGGTGCAAAAACGATCGCCAAATCATTCAATTCAGGATGGCGATCGCGGATTTCCTTAAGAAAACCCTCGATGTCATCTCCTCTAGTTTCAGTCAACCCAGTGCTACATAAACCAATAATTTCTGGGTTAGACTTTTCCACCAAAGTGAGAATTGCTTGCTCCACATTCTCTTCACCACCTAAGATAGTAGTGACTTCCGTCATCGCTGTGGTAGCTAGGGGAATCGCTTCCCGGAAATGCCGCACTAGCACAACTTTGGCGAAAGCAGTACAACCTTGAGAACCGTGGAATAAGGGCATTGTCCCTTTCAATCCCAAAAAGGCTAAGGTTGCACCCAAAGCTTGACTTTGTTTGAGGGGATTAACTGTCAGTGATTTATTAGAAACGGTAACGATCGCCATTAAACTACCTCCTCATTCCACAGGGCAGACTTTCTCGTTCCCTGGCTCCGCCGGGGAATGCTGACAGTGAGGCTCCGCCTCATCTGCTTTAAGAAGAAGGCAGAGCCTTCAGGAATGCGTTCCCAGCCGGAGTCTGGGAACGAGGGTACAGCCACCATTAAACTTCCTCCTCGTCCCAAGGAGCCGGTTTGCGTATTTGTTCCCAAATCGGGCTATACAGAGCTTCGTACAGTTCCCGCGCCATCTCAATCATTCCCACATAACCTGCATAAGGATGGTGGCGTTCTTGGTTGATATCAAGGAAAGGAATTCGAGCTTTCAAAGCTGTGTATTGGTTACGACCACCAGCAATCAGCATATCTGCGCGAGTGTCTTTAACCACTTGTAGCAATTCTTTAGCGTTGCCTTTCTCCAACATAATGCCATCGTTGCCGAGCAACTTCTTGATTTTGGCTTTATCTTCCTCAGTGCTTTTCCGAGTACTGGTAGCAACTACTTCAATGCCCAAGTCCCTTGCAGCCGAGATAATCGACCAACTCTTGACACCACCAGTATACAAAACAACCCGCTTACCTTTGAGTCGAGCGCGATAAGGAGCTAGTGCCAAATCTAAAGCAGCCGTTTCTTCTGCAATTAGCTTTTCTGTACGCTCCTGCAAATCAGGATCACCTAATTTAGCAGCGATATTTCGTAGACAACGATTCATATCATCGATGCCGTAGAAAGACTCTTCAATGTAGGGGATGTTGTAACGCTCCTCCATCTTTCTCGCCATATTGAGGAGCGCTCGTGAGCAGATCATCACGTTGAGCTTGGCGCGGTGGGCGTAGCGAATTTCATTGTAGCGAGCATCGCCCGTAATTTTAGACAAAATACGAATGCCTAATTTTTCTAACAGTGGTGTTACTCCCCACATTTCCCCGGCGATGTTGTATTCACCGATTAAGTTAATATCATAAGGCGTTGTCTGTTCCGGTTCTGCTGTGCCGACAACATATTCTAACAAAGCTTCACCGCCAAAACGGTTGCCCAGATTTTTACTGCCAATGAATCCTGGTGCAATAACGGGAATAACAGGAGTACCAATCTTTTCAGCAGCAGCTTTGCATACAGCATCAATATCATCACCAATTAAGGCTGTCACGCAAGTAGCGTACACGAATACAGCTGCTGGTTGGTAGCGCTCTTTGAGTTCCAGAATCGCTTTGTAGAGTTTCTTTTCGCCACCGAAGATGACATCATTTTCACCCAAGTCAGTCGTAAAGCCCATCTTGTAGAGTTGAGGGCCAGAGGAGAGACTACCACGACTACCCCAGGAATTACCAGCACAGGCGATCGGACCGTGGACTAGATGCGCTGCATCTGCGATCGGCACTAGAGCAATCATTGCACCATCAAAGGCACAGCCCCCTTGAGCCGCGCCAGGTTGTGCCTGTTGAGCGCATGACTTGTTTTTCTTTTCGGATTGTTTTTGCTGATTATGCTCGCATCCTGTCTCAGTCAGCAGCTCGTTGATTTTGCCTTGGGTGCTTTTCATCTCTCTTCTCGTACTTAATTGTTAATTGTCCTTTGTCATTTGTCATTTGGATTGACTATTGTACAGACGCGATTAATCGCGTCTCTACCAATGACTAATGACTAATGACCAATGACTAATGACTAATGACTAACAAATGTATTTTGTGACATCCTCTCCACATACATCAGCGAGGTAAGATAGAGCGCGAAAACGCAATCCTACAAATTCGTCATATAAAGGATTGAGTTTACATAGTGGTGGGATATCAATAGACTTCCCAAATAATTTAATTTGTCGCTCAAAGGGACAACAACAAGGAATTGTTTGGCAAATTAGATGAGCGATGCGATTATTTTTAACCTGAATTTCATCCACCACACGGCGCAACGGATTAAGAAGATTGTGGAACCACCCTGGTTTTTTATGGTTAGGTGGATGGTAGTTAGGATGAGGATGAGTGTGAGTGTGTTCGTGAGTGTGATTGATGGTTTCCATTTATAGATACCTTGGGTAAATGCTAGAAAGAAAAAGGGGAAAATAATTCATAATTACGAATTACGAATTACGAATTACGAATTATTTTCCGCCCTTAATTAACACGTTGTGTTTCTACGCAATTTCTAACGAATCAAGTCGTAGGAAATATCTGTCTTAGAAGGAATGTTGGTGTTGCGATCGATTTCTTCAAACAGGGTATTTACAACCCAATTGAGCAGGTTGATTATACCTTGATAACCAATGGTGGAGTAGCGGTGTAAGTGGTGACGATCCATAATGGGGTAGCCAATTCTCACTAAGGGAGTCTTGGTGTCGCGCCACAGGTACTTACCGTAGGTGTTACCAACCAGGAAGTCTACGGGTTCGGTGAACATCAAAGAACGCAGATGCCACAAGTCTTTACCAGGCCAAACAGTTGCATTCTTACCGAAGGGGCTAGAAGCAAGCAGTTCTTTCATTTCTGCTTCAAATACTTCGTTGCTGTTGTGAACCAAGATATGCACAGGTTCAGCACCCATTTCTAGCATAAAGCCAACTACGCTGTATACTAAATCTGGTTCGCCGTAGATAGCGAAGCGCTTGCCGTGAATCCATGAGTGAGAGTCAGTCATGGCATCAACTGCGCGACCGCGTTCAATTTCCAATTCTTGAGGAATGGGTATACCACTCAGTTCGCTGAGTTTCATCAAGAACTCATCAGTACCTTTGATACCCCAAGGACGGGAAACTGAGGTTGGTTGCTTCCACTCTTTTTCAATATACTCGCGGGTTTTGAGGGTAGAGTGTGATTGCAGAGCGATCGTCGCTTTCGCATTGATTGAATCTTCTGCATCTTCCAGCTTTGTACCACCTGGGTACATATCGAACTCACCTGTGTTTGGTGAATCCAAGTAGTCGCTGTTGTCGGCTAGAATTGTGTAGTCAAAACCGAACAAGGAAGCAATCCGCTTGATTTCGCGGTTGTTGCCTACATAGGTGTCAAAACCTGGGATGAAGTTGATTTTACCATTGCTGGTTTCTTTCTTATGACCTGCTGTCAGGTTAGAAAGAATTCCCTTCATCATGTTGTCGTAACCGGTGATGTGGGAACCAACAAAGCTAGGGGTGTGAGCGTAGGGTACTGGGAAATCTTGAGGAACTGAACCAGCTTCCTTGGCGTTGTTGATGAAAGATTGCAAGTCATCACCAATTACTTCTGCCATACAGGTGGTGCAGACAGCAATCATCTTAGGCTTGTAGAGTTGGTAAGAGTTCGCCAAGCCGTCAATCATGTTTTGCAGACCACCAAACACGGCTGCATCTTCAGTCATTGAAGAAGATACACCAGAGAATGGTTCTTTGTAGTGACGGGTTAAGTGGGTGCGGAAATAAGCAACGCAACCTTGAGAACCTTGAACAAAAGGTAGAGTACCTTCAAAACCAACAGCAGCAAAGATTGCTCCTAATGGTTGACAACCTTTAGCAGGGTTGACGGTTAAAGCTTCACGAGCGAAGTTCTTTTCACGATAATCCCAACCCTTCGTCCACTCTGCAACCCGTGTTACTTCTTCGGGGTCGTGACCGTTTTCAAACTGCTTTTTGTTTTCAAATAGCTGTTGGTACTCAGGTTGGTGGAATAACTCGACGTGATCTTGAATTTTTTCTGGATTCTGAGGCATTTCTGGATCTCCAAGCTTACTGAATTCTTTAATAATTGAAATGGGAGTGGGTAGAGAGACGCGATTAATCGCGTCTGTACAAGGGAGTGGGAATATGATTCAAAATTCAAAATGCAAAAATCAAAAGAAATTTTTAATTTTTCAGTTTTGAATTTTGGATTCCCAACTCCCCCCTGGGGTTTTAGCCCCAGGCTTATCCCTACTTATCGCTCTCTCCCATTTCCCTAGACCGCAGCCTTAGCCTTAGCTTCAGCCTTCTTAGCCTGAGCTTTTTCATTCCAAGGAGCGCCAATTAATGACCAGGTTGGGCTGTTAAGTGCCAAGTCCATGTCGCGTGCGAAGATGGCGAAGCCGTCATAACCGTGATAAGGACCGGAGTAATC
The DNA here is from genome assembly GCF_036919575.1 of Nostoc sp. GTDB lineage: Bacteria > Cyanobacteriota > Cyanobacteriia > Cyanobacteriales > Nostocaceae > Nostoc. Next base: position 33,880 of record NZ_JBALBY010000118.1, read on the forward strand.
CCAAGAGTGCATTTGACGGAAAGGAAGACCCATCTTTTGGAAGACGTACTTCTCTTTCACACCAGAGGCTACAAGGTCGGGCTTGAGGGCTTTGATAAATTCCTCGAATTCGTAAGCGGTAACGTCGTCATAAACGATGGTGCCGTTTTCGATGTAGCCAGTGGTACGTTTGTAGTCGTCATTATGAGCGAACTCATAACCAGTACCGATCATCTTCATGCCCAAGTCTTGGAAAGCTGGGACAACGTGGCGAGGACGTAGACCACCAACCATGATGGCAACGGTCTTACCTTCCAAGCGGGGGCGATACTTCTCAAGAATCGTATCCATTGTGGGCTGATACTTGGCGATGACTTTCTCAGCATTTGCTTGGATTGTCTCGTCAAACTTAGAAGCGATTTCCCGTAAAGATTCAGCAATCTTGGTGGGGCCGAAGAAATTGTACTCAAGCCAGGGTATACCATAAGCTTCTTCCATGTGACGGCTGATGTAGTTCATCGACCGGTAGCAGTGGATGAGGTTCATCTTCACATTGGGGGTCATCAACATTTCGTTGATGGTGCCATCACCTGACCACTGAGCGACTACGCGCAAGCCGAGTTCTTCTAACAGGATGCGGCTAGCCCAAGCATCACCACCAATGTTATAGTCACCGATAATGGCTACATCATAAGGAGTACCTTCAAACTGAAGTGTACCGTCTTTCTTAGCTTGGTCGGATCTGGTGAATACCCAGTCACGAACCATGTCGTTAGCAATGTGGTGTCCCAAAGATTGGGAAACACCCCGGAAGCCTTCGCAACGCACAGGTACAACTGGCTTGCCAATTTCTTTCGATGTCTTCCTAGCAACAGCTTCGATGTCATCCCCAATTAGACCGATGGGGCATTCAGATTGAATGGAAACACCACGGTTGAGGGGGAAAAGTACATCAAGTTCTTGGATGAGCTTGGTAAGTTTCTTGTCTCCACCAAAAACGATATCTCGTTCTTGGAAGTCGGAGGTGAAGTGCATGGTACCAAAGGTATCAATACCTGTGGTGCCGATGTAGTAGTTACGACGACCAGACCAAGACCAGTAACCGCAACCTACAGGCCCGTGGCTGATGTGGATCATGTCCTTAATAGGACCCCAAACCACACCTTTAGAACCGGCGTAAGCACAACCACGAGCGGTCATTACCCCAGGAAGGGATTTGATGTTAGACTTAACGCCGCAATCGGACTTACCTTCTTCGTATACGTTTAAATGCTTTTCGCGCTTTTTAGCAGCTTTTTCAGGATAAGCACTGAGAACTTCTTTAATTAGTTCTTTTCTTTCTTCGATGATGTTTTTGTTTTCTGGAGGAGTCATACTTAGCCTCTGTGACTTGTAAGGATCGGGGCATAGGGGGACTAGGAGTCCCCTCTAAGGTTAGGGGGGAGATGTAGGGGAGAGGGTAAAAGGGAAGATATGGAACTCTTCCTTTTTCCTTGTGCTAAAGCGTTATTTATTAGCAGCGAATTATACTACAGGAGCTTCAGCAGCACTCTTACCAACCAGCATTGCAGTATTTTCGTCGCTTTCGAGAATACCGAATTCAATCAACAATTCTTCTAGTTCTTCCATTTCGATGGGTGTAGGAATAGCTAGATTTTTGTTGTCGATAATTTTCTGAGCCAATGTCCGATATTCGTTAGCTTGGTTGCTTTCAGGTGCGTATTCGTTAACAGTCATCCGGCGTAATTCTGCGTGTTGAACGATGTTGTCACGGGGTACGAAGTGAATCATTTGGGTGTTCAACCGTTTTGCCAAGGTTTCGATTAGTTCGATTTCCCGGTCAGTGTTACGGCTATTACAAATCAAACCACCCAAACGCACGCCACCAGTGTGAGCATACTTAAGAACACCACGAGCGATGTTGTTAGCAGCATACATCGCCATCATTTCACCTGATGTAACGATGTAGATTTCTTGGGCTTTACCTTCACGAATAGGCATTGCGAAACCACCGCACACAACGTCACCTAATACGTCGTAAGATACGAAGTCTAGGTTTTGGTAAGCACCGTTTTCTTCTAAGAAGTTGATGGCGGTGATAATACCACGACCGGCGCAACCTACACCGGGTTCTGGCCCACCAGATTCTACGCAACGAACGTCACGGAAACCGGTTAGCATTACTTCTTCGAGTTCGATATCTTCTACTGCACCACGTTCTGCGGCGAGGTGAAGAACGGTTGTTTGAGCTTTGCTGTGCAGCATCAAACGGGTGGAGTCAGCTTTGGGGTCGCAACCAACGATAAGGATGCGTTGACCCATTTCTGCCATAGCTGCTAAGGTGTTTTGGGAAGTGGTAGATTTACCAATACCGCCCTTACCGTAGAAAGCTATCTGTCTAATCTTTTCTTCAGTCATGATCCGTGTTTCCCTGCAATTGGTTGGTTGGTGGGTATGCGCGTTTGTCAGTTGCGTTCACGCCAGTTGAGCGACAGTAGTGAGCGCGTGTAGAGCATCGTTGGTACCGTTGGCATAAATGCCTGCCGGGGGCGATCGCTCCACAGCTAAAATGATCGAAAGTAAGTACATATATTTCCTGGCTAAATTTTTTTTCTTTTGTCCCTAGTCATTAATCATTTATTCTGACTAATGACTAGGAGATTACGCAATTTACAAATACGCCATAATGTGTTTCAGGTTGAAAGACTCAATAGGACTTGATGTTGCTATTTGTCAACAATCAATACCATTCGTCCTATTACTTGTTCAAAATAGCGCCCTTCATATTTGTGACGCGCTCTAGTGCAGCTTTGGTGTCTTCTGGCGACTCTCCACGCACAGCCATTGCTTCACCGAGATGCTTGGCGATCGCATCGAAGTGTGGTTGCTGTAGATTCATTCCGGCGTGGGTTTTGTCCATTGGACGACCGGCGTATTGCTTTGGCCCCTCAAATATCTGAGATAAGAAAGCAACTAGATGATTACGTTGCTTGGGCATATCTGTACCAGCAAAAATGGGATTGAGGAGGCTGTCTGTCGCAATGCGTTTGTGGAGTTCATCTACTATTTGTTCAATAGCTGGTTGTCCGCCAAGTTTGTCGTACAATGTACTCATATTCTGTTCCTTTGAAGCGAGTTAGATGATGAAAGAAAGCAAGTAGGCGCTTAATCTATGAAGCCTATATGCTGTTAGCCGTAATAGTGGTAGGATTGATACCAATTCGTAATTCGTAATTCGTAATTCGTAATTAAGAAAGAATTGGTATGAAGCATTGAGTGGAGACAATGATTCGGTTCAAATCCTACTTTCTGTTTCTGGCTGAATGCATATTAGGGCGTATTTGTAGAGTACGTTAAGTCCTACAGCAATTCCTAAACTGCTTCGACTACAAGGCTCTTGCTGACACGATCTTGTAATCTGGCTTCGATCGCAATTTTCAGGGTTGCTGTACTACTAGAACAGGAACCGCAAGCACCTTGCAGCACAACTTTCACGCGATCGCCTTCGACATCATAGAGTTCTACGTCTCCCCCGTCAGCGATGAGTACGGGTCTGACTTCTTCATCGAGAACCTTTTGAATTAGAGCAATCTTTTGGACGTTGGTTAGCGATCGCTCTTTAGACGTAACAATTTCTGTGGCAACTTTTACGCCGTAATCGTTGAGAGCAGGTGAGGCGTATTCCTGTTGAACTGATTTGATTATATCATCAATGTTCGCCAAACAGGAACCGCATCCGCCACCAGCTTTCACATAATTTGTTACTTGTTCAGCACCAGTGAGATGATTTTCTAGAACCACGCGACGAATTTTAGATTCGCTGATCCCAAAGCAACTGCAAATTAACGCACCTTCGTCATCATCATCATGGGTAGCTAGAGGAATGCCACGATAATTATAGATAGCGGCTTCTAGCGCTTCTTGTCCCATGACAGAGCAGTGCATTTTAGCTTCTGGTAAACCACCCAGGTAATCTGCAATGTCTTTGTTGGACACTTTTAAGGCTTCATCTAAAGTTAAACCTTTGATCATTTCGGTTAATGCACTAGAAGATGCGATCGCACTAGTACAACCAAAGGTTTGAAAACGAGCATCTAGAATCTTATCAGATTCTACTTCAACTTTCAGGTGCAATCTCAGAGCATCACCGCAAGCAATGCTACCGATTTCTCCCGTTGCAACCTTAACCCCAGGTTCGCTCGTTTCTTCAATTGCTCCCTGATTTTTGGGGTCGTAAAACAGTTCTAATACTTTATCAGTGTAGTCCCACATAATGAATTTTAGATTTTAGATTTTGGATTTTAGATTGGGGGAGTGGGGAGTGGGGAGTGGGGAGTGGGGAGTAGTAAATTCTTTATTCCCTATTCCCTATTCCCTATTCCCTACTCCCTATTCCCTAATTAGCGATGCGCCAGTGCTTGTTCTTGTTCTTGCAGCCAACCTGCATCATCATTTTTGAAGGGTGAGAGGGCGCGTAAACGTTCTACAATACTGGGCATTACCTCTATCACTTGATCGATTTCGGCTTCTGTGGTGTAACGACAAAGGCTGAAGCGAATGGAACCATGCAAAGTTGTGTAGGGTAAGCCCATCGCCCGGAGGACGTGGGAAGGTTCCAGTGAGCCGGAGGTGCAAGCAGAACCGGATGATGCACAGATACCGTATTTATTCAAGGATAGTAAGATAGCTTCACCTTCAATATACTTGAAGCCGATATTTGTGGTGTTGGGCAATCTCTGCGTAACGTCACCGTTAACGACACAATCGGGAATTTTAGCGAGTAAAGTATGTTCGAGGCGATCGCGCAGCTTTCTTTCTCTTGCGATCGCTTCTTCTAAGTGTAACAGTTCCAGTTCGGCAGCTTTGCCCAAAGCAATAATTGCTGGAACATTCTCAGTTCCCGCCCGACGTCCGCGTTCTTGGTGTCCGCCAATCATGAAGGGACGGAAGCGAACCCCGCGCCGAATATATAAAGCGCCAATTCCTTTCGGACCGTGCAGCTTGTGACCAGACACGGTTAACATATCCACGGTGCTAGTCTTCATATTCAAGGGGATTTTTCCCACTGCTTGCACCGCATCTACATGGAAGATAGCACCAGATTCTTTGACGCGCAACCCAATTTGCTCAATCGGGAAAATCGTGCCAGTTTCGTTATTAGCATACATAATAGTCACCAGGGCGGTGTTACCCGTCAAGGAAGCTTCTAGTTCATCTAGATCCAACTGCCCTTGATGGTTTACTGATAGATAGGTAACAGTGTAACCTTGGGTTTCTAATTGTTTGCAGACATTGAGTACTGCTGGATGTTCAACTTGGGTGGTGATGATGTGTCGCTTTTCCGGTTGCGCCAACAGTGCGGCTCGAATCGCCGCGTTATCTCCTTCAGTACCACAACTTGTGTAGACAATTTCTGACTCATCGGCTCCCAGGATGGCTGCAAGTTGTTCTCTTGCTGTTCTCACTGCTTTACCGACTTGCCCACCAAAGGTATGCATACTGGAGGGATTGCCGTAATATTCCGTCAGGTAAGGCAGCATTACCTCTATAACTTCCGGGTCTACCTTAGTGGTAGCATTATTATCAAGATAGATGCAGTTCTTTTGCATTGTTGTTTTCAATTACGAATTACGAATTACGAATTACGAATTATTTGGGGTTGACGCTTTTGCAACTGTTCAGAGTATTTCTGGGAATAGCAGTTAAACCAACGTTCCCAGTAATCTTGTTTATTTGTTAATTTAGCAACTACGTGGTTGTAATTGGTAAACCAGCCTTCCCAATAATCGCTAGGCTGCTTAACGCAACCGTAGCAAGTGGGACAACCAGCTTCACACTGAGGCACGGTATGAATACTACCAACGCAGTTTGTACAAAGTTCAGGGTCAATCCAGTGCTGTCCGTCAACCACTTTAACTGCATTTGTGGGACATACAGATAGACAGAGATTGCAGGAAATACACTGGCTAGTAATTTTGTAAGCCATGATTATTGTCCTTTTGGGGAGTGGGGAGTGGGGAATGGGGAGTGGTGAGTGGGAGAGACGCGATTAATCGCGTCTGTACTGGGGAGTGGTAAATATTGAAATTCCCTACTCCCTACTCCCTACTCCCTATTCCCTAATTTCTAATTCCTTAACGTATTGCTCGTAGAACTCTAAAGCAACCTTCTCAATCACGTCGTAAGCTTCAACAGCCTGTATTCCAGCTTTTTGCAATTTCTCTTGAGGACTGTTACCAATCTTGGAAACTAAAACTGCTTTGCAATCTGCGATCGCTTTCATAATATACTCAAAGGAAGCTTCCTCGCCGTATCCACCTTGGCAGTATTGGTCAATTTTGCGATGACCGACAAAGCGAACTTCGTTTCCATCCACTTCGTAAATTTGGAATTCTTTCGCATGACCGAAGTGTTGGTTAACTAATCCGCCGCCTTTGGTTGCTACTGCAACGAGAACTTTAGGACTGTTGGCAAATTTCTTGCCCGCTAGCGCCTTGTCTTTGGCTACTTTCAGTTCTTCTTTAAACTTCTCAATCCCGTCGTGAACTTCTTGACGTTTGTCCATGTCATAGTCTGGAGCCATTTCCAAGAATTTCTCTTTGGAAAATTCCTGGCTGCGGTCTTCTCCCAATAATCCGACTGCATCGGCGCGGCACTGGCGACAGTGACGCATCATTTTCATGTTACCAGAGCAGTTGTCTTGAACTTCTTTGAGTTCTTTAGGTGTGGGTCCGCGTTGACCGGTTAAACCGAAGTGTGTGCCATGTTCTGGTGCAGAAATCAATGGCATGATGTTGTGCAAGAATGCACCTTTCTCACGAATGACTCGATTCACTTCGACTAAGTGATGGTCATTAATTCCGGGAATCATCACGGAGTTGACTTTGCACAAGATATCAGCATCTTTCAGGGCTTGCAATCCTTCCATCTGTCTTTCGTGGAGAATTCTCGCGCCTTCAATGCCTCTATAACGCTTGCGGTTGTAGTGAACCCAAGGATAAATCTTAGCACCAATCTCAGGATCTACCATGTTAATGGTGATCGTAACGTGATCTATATTTAATTGTTTAATGCGATCGATGTAGTCGGGCAACATTAAACCATTGGTTGATAAACACAGCTTGATGTCTGGTGCTTGCGCTGCAATCAACTCAAATGTGCGGAAAGTCTTTTCTGGGTTTGCCAATGGGTCGCCAGGACCGGCAATTCCCACAACTGTCATTTGAGGAATCTTGCCGCCAATGACCAAAGCTTTGTGTGCAGCTTCTTCTGGGGTTAGCAATTCGCTAACTACTCCAGGACGGCTTTCGTTAGCGCAATCATATTTGCGGTTGCAATAGTTGCATTGAATGTTGCAAGCTGGAGCAACTGCAACGTGCATCCGGGCATAGTGGTGATGGGCATCTTCGCTGTAGCAGGGATGTTTCGCAATGCGTTCTTGGAGCTTTTCGTCCCTTTCCACTGTGGCGCTGCTGGTGCTGTCGCAGCCGCAACCACCTGATTTTGCTTGGGTTGGCGATTCCGTGGCGGGGGAGTTGAGGAGTCGTGTAGACGGTGATGTCATTGAGTTTCGCAAAAGGTCGGTGGACTTGGCTGCCACTGTGGGAGATGCTGTTGCTACTCTTTATGCCCAGGAATTGAAGTCGCGTCTTCCACACTGCCTGCAAACCCTCGGATTTGGGTGACTTGTTTTCAAGTAGGGCAGGCGATGAATCTTTAGATGTTCGGCTGGTGTGTGTCAACGTTCGGTTCTTGGGTAGAATTTGTGCTTACAGCCGCGACTTCTATTCACTTTTGGCATGGTGCTATGTCATCCCTCCACTCACTTTTCGCTTCGTTTTGTTTTGGAGCGTTAAGTGATTGGCGATATAAGATTTATAGCAGCCATCTCCCAGCCAGATGTTGCGTCTCTCTAGGATAGAATTTATTGGATTTATTACGTTTGTACTCAAGTAATAAAAACCCTAATTCTGCAAGCATTACAAGGATTAAAAATTTATTTTTCGGGTAGGGGTTCTAGTATTTTTTGGTTGGGGTTCTAGTGTTTATAGATAGGGGTTCAGGATTTCTTTGTACTCAGCCACAACCCAATCCCAGCAAGGACTTTAACTAACTTAAAACTGGGTTTGGGTTATTTAAATGTGTACTCAGGTTGCCCTCAAATTCCGTCAAAAGCAATAAATGCCAAGGATTTGAGGGTGAAAAACTGGAATAGTCTATATTGTTCTACTCCAGAAAAAAAGCGAAATTCAATTCTGTATCTAACATATCATTTTTTTGAGGGTAAAAATGCACTTCATATTTTTTTAATTTTTGCTTTGACAATGATATTCAATTGTGGTTCTAAGTCTTATCTGGTAAGCCATCTGAGTTACGGTAAATAGATGTGTTGCTGCACATAATTTTCAAAAAACTTAACTTTTAACTCCTTTTTTTTCATTCCCACAATGAGGTGATGGGTAGGAAGCTGTCAGATTTTGTGTTTGAGAGAAACAACAAACTATAATCTAACATGATTGTGCGATCGCAATGAATTTTCTTTATTGCTCGTTACGAACCTTAGCGAAAAACCTAACCCCCTAACCCCCAACTCGTCGCGGGAAGGGGGAAAATTCAAAGTCTCTCTCCTTCTAGGAGAGAGAAATAGAAGTGAGGTTTTACCGATACCGTGAAAAGTCAGAGTGCCATTTAGCTACAATGAAACCAAGCGTAAAAAAATCTTAGTTATGATCGCCATCCCCCAACAGCCGCCAGAAATGACCGTTGAGGAATATCTCGAATGGGAACCTCAGCAAGACCTTCGCTACGAATATGCCAATGGCGAAGTATTTGCCATGACAGGCGGTACAATTCCCCATAACGATATTGCACTAAATCTCTACAGAGCTTTGTACCCCCATTTGCGTTTCAGGGGTTGCCGAGTGAACGTGTCAGACGTGAAAATGCAACTCACTCCCCAGAGCCGCTACTATTATCCTGATGTTATTGTCAGTTGCGACCCTGAAGACCTCAATGCCCGCAACTTTATTCAACATCCCAAGCTGATTGTCGAAGTTCTTTCCCCAGGTACAAGCGCTAAAGATCGGGGTGAAAAATTTACTTATTATCTGACAATTCCCAGTTTGCAAGAATATATCTTGATTGACTCGGAAAAAATCTCCGTCGAGCGTTTCTGTCGGGGTGAGGGTAGAATGTGGCTTTACTATCCCTACACGGCTGGAGATATGGTAACTCTATCGAGTATTGAATTTGAATGTCCGATTGAATTGCTATATGAAAGTGTTGTATTTACCACTGAAGAATAAAGAGAATATGTTTTTTCACACAATGATCGCTCTTTAAGCAACTGCATAGCCTGTGTAGGGTCTTAACTCCGGTGGACGAAAGCCAAGGACGATATGTTCTTTAGGAATTCCAGCCCGTTCTAAATCGGCGGCAATGCCTTCTTCAGTGCCATCCCGTTGAATCCAGATTTTGCCATCAATCAGGTCAATATGAACCAGACAGCCATGAATGCGGCGATCGCTATCCCAACCTACATCCATCCACAAATAGCGATCGCGGGTTCGATCAAACACCACTTCTGATTGAATATTGGCATAAGAATAGGGTAGTGAAGCATATTCACTGAGGATAGTTTCAATCACCTGGCGATAGTGGTCTAACTTGGTGTAATCCATTGTTTAATAACCTCCTGTTTTGGATCAAAGGTAATCAGCTTTAAACGATGATTTCTTAGTAACAGTTTGCCGATAGGTTCTTCAAACAAATCATCAAAAACTCTGTTAGGCACTGCAAGATATAACATTCGCTCCGGCTCCAACTCCGTCAATATGTCCTGATATAAAATATACTGACCCAACGCTTTTTCTAAATCATCAACATCTGATCTGCCGGTAAAACTTTTAATCTCAACTGCAATTTTGGATTCTGCTTTTTGCGCCGCCAACAATTGCCTAGCACCTAAATCAACATACAAATCTTTTTTACCAAACTTCAGGGTCAGTGGGTCATGAGTAATTATCCATTTGTCTTTAATCAAAGCATTTTTGACATTGTTGTGATAGATGTCTCTAGCTGGCATACAGGTGCAGTTTTAGACTGATATTTCTATTTTAGGAAATCTCTGAGAGTCAGGGCGAATGGAATTCGCGGCTACACAAACGAAGTCCACCTCCGTGGACTAAGAGAAAATCAAGAGTTTGAAACCCACGGAGGTGGGTTTTGCCTGTATAGCCGCGATTTCTAATCGCCTGAACTACGCGATCGCTATACTGTAGTCATAACGAAAAATAAGCTCTCTGAGTTCATTCAGCAAAACAAGGTAGCAGGAGGAATGCGATGAAAGCAGTCGTTATCCGTGGGTATGGCGCGGCTGAGGTGTTGCACTATGAAGACGTAGAGCAGCCGAAAATTGAGCCAACGCAGTTACTTGTGAAAGTTCGTGCGACTAGCGTTAATCCCATTGATTGGAAAATCCGCCAAGGGATGTTGAGTTTAATTACTGGTAGCAAATTTCCGAAGATTCTGGGGTTTGATGTGGCGGGAGAAGTCGTGGCGGTTGGCTCTGGTGTCACCCGCTTTAAACCCGGAGATGCTATCTATGGTAGTACTAGCTTCCCTGGAGGAGGTTACGCCGAATTTGCAGCCGTCCCAGAAAACTTGGTGGCTTTCAAACCAACAAACCTTTCTTATGAAGAAGCTGCGGCTGTTCCTTTAGCAGCACTTACGGCTTTGCAAGCACTGCGAGATCAAGGGAATATTCAAACAGGACAAACTGTGCTGATTAATGGTGCTGCGGGCGGTGTAGGCAGTTTTGCAGTGCAAATTGCTAAAGCTTTAGGGGCAGTGGTCACGGGAGTTAGCAGTACTAAAAATTTGGATTTGGTGAAATCTTTGGGGGCAGACCGCGTGATTGATTATACGCAGCAGGATTTTACCCAAGATACAGCGCAGTATGACATTATTTTTGATGCAGTGGGTAAGCGATCGCTCTCTCAAACTAAAAGAGTTCTCAAACCCAACGGAATTTATATCACCACGGTACCCAGCCCCGAAGTCTTCTTAGAGATCGTCTTAACAGCGTTCCTTCCGGGTCAAAAAGCCAAATTGGTGTTTGAAAAGCCTAACGCGAAGGATTTGGTTTATCTGAAAGAATTGATTGAAGCGGGTAAAATTCGTGTGGTGATTGATCGCACATATCCCTTACAAGAACTCGCGGCGGCTCATAGTTATAGCGAAACGGGGCGGGCTGTGGGGAAAATTGCGTTGGTGCAACCCGTCGTAGACATCGCTATTTAGGGCAACTGAGATATTTTACCCTGTAAGGCTTAATATTATTTGTGACACAATTGGCAATGTGTTTATTTTGGCAGGTGATGAACTGCAAATCCTTGTATTTCGTGATGGAACTTGGAGATTTGTCAATGAAACCTAATTTTGCAGAAATGTCCACAAAAGAGTTGAGGGCGTATGTGCTTGCTAATCGGGAAGATATAGAAGCGCTAGAAATCCTATTTAATCGCCGTACTCCTGACTCAGAAGCAATTATATATCCATCGATGTTTACTGAAGATGGTAAACCTATAGAAGAGAATAATCGGATAATTGCAGAAGCGATCGCTCAAAGAATCCAGCAAGATAATAATATTAAATAAAATGCAAAACTTCATCCTGTATCTAGCTTCCCTCTCCTTTATAAGGAGAGGGATTGAGGGTGAGGTAAGCCAGGGACATTAATTGTATGTTATTTAATTCTTATTCCTTAGTTATAGGACTCGTATTTGATTTTTGAAAAAATCAGTACACCCCGAAAAGGCTTCTTCCCCACTCCCTACTCCCTACTCCCTACTCACTATATACGCAAATAATTTCAAAAATAAAAGCAGACTGCTATATTATCTGACTATATTCAGTCACAGCATCATATTGGTCAGCCATTCTCGCATATTTTGCTAATAAATCCAAATTTAAATCAGGCAATAAAGTACTTCTAGTAACTTTTATATAGCTGTCACCTTGCAAACAATAAACTGATAATAAGCCATCTTCCCAAAACCAAACTTCGGGTATTCGCAAACGTTGATAAATTTCTAGCTTATTAATTCCGCCACTGGTGACAGTTATTTCCAAAATTAAATCGGGAATAGGTTTTTTTGTGCCTAAATTATAGGAGTCATCGGGTTCTCGTCGCGTTTTGTCTTCCTTTTTACCAATGGTTGCACTTCCCCGTCCATAAAACCGGATATTCTTCGCCCGCATATAGACTTCCAGCAACATCGCCAGAGTTTTTTTATTGTCCTCATGATCGTCAGAAAGTGGGGACATAATTTCGAGAATACTATCTAAATAAGTTAGTCGTGCGCTTGTCCCTACAAGGGCGACATCAAGCTGTTCTAGCTGTTCCCAACTGACATTGTACAGAAGAACGTAGGAAGTCTCAGAATTCGTAGGTTTTTCCAGAACAGGGGAAGACATAAGTTAAACCTAATTAGTGGCTTGTTTCTATCATAAAACTGAGATGAGATAGATTCAGATAATCTTGTTTAATCTGCGATGCCTTCTCTTTCACAAGACGCTACCGCGAATGGCGAGGCTTCTCTACCAGAGGCTACGCCAACGCCAACGCCAACGCACTCAAAACTCAAGTAAATGGATTAAGTATGGTAATAGCGCATCCCTCGAAGTCCTTTGTATTTCTTGTTACTAATGTGATTTGGTGGATTTCGGCGGTTGCAGCAATGATTATGTCCGCTTGAGTGCGAGGTTTTCCTTGAGTTTGTAAGTATCCTCTTAATTCACCCGCACGTTTAGCAATTTCTGGGCTAACAGGGATAATCTGACAGTAAGTTACCAAAAAATTATCAAACCAAGTTTTAATTCTGGGGTTGGGTTTTGCTGCTAAACCATAGCAAATTTCTTCCAATGTCATAGCACTCATAAAAATTGATGAGATGCTTTTACTCCAGGCAATGACTCCAGGATTTGGTACTGGACGAGCTAATTCACTGATAATATTATTAGTATCGCAGAGAAAGCTCATACTATTCCTCAGCAAATGGGATATGGCGATCATCGCCACATCGTGGAGGAGTTTCTAAAATGTAATTCTCCTCAGCACAGAGTTGACGTAGTTCGACAAAAGCATCTGCGAGGGAAGAGACTTTTTGTTGCTGATGCCAAGCAAGGAAGTCTTGAAAAAGTTTAGGTTCTACAATCGCAGCAACTAATTTGTCCTGCTTGAAGATTAATTGAGGTTCTGATGCGATCGCATCAATTACCTCTGGCAGTTTTTGTTGTGCTTCGTCAAGTTTCCAGTTCATTTGTTTTCAGATTTAATAGCAGGTTATTGTGATTTTAGTTTAGGTTACTTTTTCTGTTTCTAGCGGTTTCTCAACACCACCAATCCTGTACCGCAGTTAGAGCAAAACATTGTGCGATCGCTATTGGGCGGATTGTGGCAATCTGGATTAAGGCAGCAGATCATAACTATGCTTTTATTGGCAAATGTAATTATTATCACTTAACTATAAGCTATTCATTTGAGAAATCGCAGAATAGTAGATAAATTGAGTTATTCGCAGCAAGCAAGTTGCAAACCAGTCGCCATCTAGGTTTATATTATCTATGTCACAATTGAGGAACAGACGATCAACCCAACTAACGAACAAGCCTTAGCCTGTGTCCGTGTCTGCCAGATGTTGTCTAACACCTATCGGAGTATTGAGCTATTTCGCTTTGATGACCAAACCGGAGTTGTATTTATTTTTGTCAATGAAGAACTCCAAATCATTGTACCCGCTAATGGAAACTGGAGGTTTTTAAATGCGACCGAATTTTGAAGCAATGACTAACAAAGAACTAATAGTTTACGCACTTGCACACCGGGAAGATGTAGAGCCTTTGCGTGTTTTGTATGGCCGGCGCACTCCTGATTCAGAAGCAACTTGGTACGGACCAATGGTAGCTGAAGATGGTACGCCAATAGAAGAAAATATTCGCATTGCAGAAGAAGCAATTAGGCAACGCATTGAGCAAGCAAATCAAAGCAAGCAAGATTCTGAAAGTTAAAAATAAAAGATAGGCTAAAAATTATGAACAACACAGAAGTTCGTCAGCAAATCAACCAATATCTAGATGTATTATCTTCAGAACGCCTACAACTGGTTGCTGACTTTTTAGCATATCTAGCAGATAAAGAGAGCGAAGACGCTACCCAAGAGTTGCTTGATATCCCTGGATTTATTGAATCCTTTGAAAGAGGTAAAAAAGATATTGCTGAAGGTCGGGTAAAAAACTGGAGAACAATTCGATCTGATGTATAACGTTGTGTTATCCGCTAAAGCCGAGGAGATTTATGCTACAGCAGACCAAGCTTTAGCCAAAAAGGTTGCTAGGTGCTTTGAGCAACTAGAACAAAATCCTCGGTTTCATCCTAATGTTAAACCTCTCAAAGGTGACTTTGCAGGTTATTATCGCTATCGCATTGGTGACTATCGAGTAATCTATCAAGTTGATGATGGAACAAATCAAGTTATGGTAACTAATATTGCTCATCGACGAGAAGCTTATGAATAAATATGAAATATACAATCGTGATTCAATGGTCAGAAACAGACCATTGTTATGTGGTTTCGCTACCTGAGTTTACGGATATAATGCAGCCTTGCACTCACGGAGAGACTTACGAAGACACTCTTAAAAATGCTCAGGAAGTTTTAGAAATGCTGATTGAATCATCTTTGGCTGACGGTGAACCTCTACCAGAGCCAAAAACATTAGGAATGTCATTAAAAGTGGCGTTGTAAATTAGTAAAATTAAATAAAAAGAGGTAATCTCATGACTACATCTGTAAATACAGCCAAAGTCTACGATGAAATTATAGAGTTTATTGCTGCTGGCACCACTCCCCAAAGCGTTATCGATTTCAAACTCTCGGATGCAGCCAAAGACCGTTTAGAGGATCTCGTTTACCGCGCAAAAACTGAAGGTCTTACAGGAAGTGACGAGCGAGAGTTAAATCATTTCCTCACGCTAGAGCATATTATGCTACTAGCAAAAGCAAAAGCTCATCAGTACATCAGCGCGGAGTAAGTATTCAAAATGTCTCGTCCATATATTAATGTAGAATTGCGGCGTTTAGTTGCCGATCGCGCCGATCATATTTGCGAGTATTGTCTTGTCTCTGAAGTAGATAGATCATCGGGTTGTCAAGTTGACCATATAATCAGTGTCAAACACGGCGGCGCTACAACAGCAGATAATCTCTCTTATGCCTGTATTTTCTGTAACCTCCAAAAAGGGACGGATTTGGGGTCAATTAATTGGCAAACTGGCGAACTTGTGCGGTTTTTTAACCCACGCAGAGACTTTTGGGGTGAGCATTTCCGGCTAGATGAGGCTGTGATTCAGGATCAAACAGACATCGGTGAAGTCACCGCACGTATCCTAGATTTTAATGGCGATGAAAGGCTTCTAGAACGACAAGCTTTAATGGCATCTGGGCAATATCCATCAGCATCGGCGCTAAAACAGATAAATAAATAGGTTATCATGTGCGATCGCGTTTACAAATGGGAACTCTATACTTAGCAACTATTGCTACTTCACCATTAAAACTACCAAGTTAAAAACATAATGTCCTATCAAAATATGGCCGCAGCCCTTACGCCACAAGATATCCAAGAAATTAAAGTCGCGCTACAGACAGTCCAAAAGAAACTGCCCTTTCTGATTACTCTCAGCACACAAGAACGGCGCAAGTTAGTAAAAATGGGTGATAAAAGCCTAGCTTTTGTAAACAATAGTGTCACTGCTGCTCAATCTAACCGCGAAATTCTTCCAGCCACTTTTGATGTTGAAGAACTGGTTCGGGATTATCAATTAGCCACTACGCTGACTGAACTTTTAATCTCAATGCAGCAAATCACCGAACAGGTAGATGATACTCTACTTGCAGTCGGTAGTGAAGCTATGACTGGCAGTTTGACAGTTTATGATTATGTCAAGACAGCATCAAAAAAGACTCCAGGCTTAAAAATTGTCGCTGAACAGTTGGGCGAACGTTTTAAAGCTATCAAAGGTAGACCAACTAAAGCTGCATCTGGTTCTTGAGGCTTTGATACTCATTAATGAGTCTTTGAACTCCATTAATGAGTCTTTGAACTCCATTAATGAGTCTTTGAACTCCATTAAAGAAGCTTTGAACTCCATTAATGAGTCTTTGAACTCCATTAAAGAAGCTTTGAACTCCATTAATGAGTCTTTGAACTCCATTAATGAGTCTTTGAACTCCATTAATGAGGCTTTGAACTCCATTAATGAGGCTTTGAACTCCATTAATGAGTCTTTGAACTCCATTAATTGGCTCAGAAGCAATTAATTATAGAGTTTCTTTGTTACAGCTATTTTCAGGTAAATAGACCACGCGGTAGGGGCACAGCATTGCTGTGCCCCTACGACAGATGTGGTTCAAATACATGATTTCTGCTGTAAGTACAATACAGACCTAACCCCCAGCCCCTTCCCTACAAGGGAAGGGGAGTAAAATTCAAAGCCTCTCTCCTTTTAGGAGAGAGGTTTGGAGAGAGGTCAAAGTGTATTGCATCAAAATGAAAACCGCTATATTTGGTTTTGTTGATTTCTAGCCAGTTGCAGAGCGGGAACTGAACTCTGTTGAGCGCTGTATCAATTATGTAGAGCTATTCTACAGCACTCATTTGACAACTGGCATAGCTGGGACACCAGAAGCGGGAAGTTTTGCCATATCCCTTATACAACTTCTTTACTGTCCCTTTGTGTTGATATCTCCATTAAAACTGCAACTCGAAGTCATAAGGTGCCAAATTGCCAAAATTGCTGAGGGCGGTATCTCATCCCCATATTCTTTTTCTGGAACAGCTAATCTTCGCCCAAGATTTGCCACCACACACGTTAACTAATACCAATTCTCTAAAATAAGGCAACAGATGTAAGCCGGGAAAGCCTTGCTGCATCTAAATTTCTCAATTGCGAATGGGCGAAAAAGCGAATTGCGAATTGGTATAAGCTGTGATACCTGAAGTTACAGAGGTGTCACAGAAGGCTGTTGCACCCTATCGTTAACAGTTTTTGGTTCTACAAAAGCTTCTCGACCTGTAATCAATCTAGAGCGACGATTACGAGTGATATAATTCCACGCCCACTGAAATACCACTAGTAATTTAGTGTCAAACTCGATTAAGAAGTAGATGTGAACTAATAGCCAAAATGCCCAAGCAAGGAAACCTGTGAGTTTGATTAAGCCTAAATCTACAACAGCTAAATTTTGCCCAATCATCGCTAAACTACCCACATCGTTGTAATGAAATTGTGGCAAAGTCTTACCTTGAAGCCGTCGTTGAATTAGTTTACCTACATACTCTCCTTGTTGTTTAGCTACGGGTGCAACACCAGGTAAAGGTTTAGCATCTTGATGGGAGAAGTTGGCTAAATCTCCAATTACGAAAATGTTGTCATAACCCTCGATAGACAAGTCAGGTTCTACAATTACACGCCCAGAGTAATCGCGCTCTACACCTGTAGTTTCTGCTAAGACTTTCCCCATTGGCGAACCTTGGACACCTGCTGCCCACAATATAGTTTTTGAGGCAATTTCTGTAAATTCATCCCCTTTCTTGAAAGTAACAATATCACCTTCAATATTTGTCACTCTGGTGTGAGTGTGGAGTTCTATACCCAACTTTTGCAAAGATACTGCTGCTGATGCCGATAACTCTGGCGCCATGTGTGGGAGGATGCGAGGGCCTCCTTGTAATAGTAAAATTTTCGTTTCTGAAGTGTCGATGCTGCGGAAATCTTCTTTGAGAGTTTTGTATGCCAATTCTGCGATCGCACCTGCTAATTCTACACCAGTTGGGCCACCCCCTACAATCACAAAACTCAACCAAGCACGGCGTTTTTCAGGATCAGTTTCTTTTTCTGCTGCTTCAAATGCGCCAAATATCCGGCGACGCATTTCTATCGCATCTTCCACAGTTTTCAAGCCAGGAGCAACTTCTTCCCAGTGATCCTTACCAAAATAGGAATGGTTAGCACCTGTGGCGACAATTAATGTATCATAAGGTACTACTTCATCACCTAAAATAACTTGTTGCGCTTTTGGATCAATCTCACTTACTTCTCCCAACAACACCTTTGTATTCTTGCTTTTGCTGAATACAGATCGCAATGGTGCAGAGATATCAGAAGGTGATAGTGTACCTGTGGCAACTTGATATAAAAGCGGCTGAAATAGGTGAAAGTTGCGTTTATCAATGAGAGTAACATTTACATTCGCTGCATTCAGACCCTTTGCTGCATACAGTCCACCAAAACCACCACCAACGATAACAACCTGATGTGGTGCATTCTTATTAATTCCTACTGCCATAAGAAATATTCCCTTGTGTTAAGAAGCTGTAACTATTCTTAACAAAGATGTAACAGCATTATGATAAAGGTTGCTGCTTATTTAGAACAATTGAAAAAATAATAAAAGTATTCAAAGTTACTTCTTACCCCCAACTAGCAAGCAGGTAGATTTACACTCATTGCAATGATTTTCTTCAACACATCTATATAATAAGATAGTCACTATGAGCGATAACTATATTTTAAAACGTATGCATACATACAGACAGCAAATCCTAAAAGAAAATAAAGAAACTTGTTATTCGCCTAACCAAATAATAAGATAATAATAGTAGTAGCGGATACAAAAATTTGATTTTTATTCTCATCTAACTCATATTTGAGTGCATCTGAGTACAGCTTAATATATTGCAAAATATCTTGATTAAATGTTTGCAAAGGCTTACAGGTAAAGTTTCTTGTAGCGAGTACAGAAATTCTTAAACCCTGCCCCAAAAATACTAGTACCCCCATCATTAAATACTAGCGCCCCTACCCCAAGACTAATTTTAAATTTATGTTAAGTCGGGGTTTTGGCGTTTGAGTACAACCTTAATCAATCCAATAAATCCAATCAGCATTGGGTTTCCTATCCAGTTGGAAGTCGCCTGATATAAGCATAAAAATAGCAGATAGCTCTTTCTACTAGATAGACATTACCGATGCAACAGTCTTTAGACAGTATTAGCGATTGCCAGACTACCAAAACGCAGAATTATGCCCATACATCCATGCTGAAAAATTTACTCTCTGGCGTTTTTTTTGAGCCATTATTGAGTGATTTTCGCATTATTTTTGAGCGCGATCCAGCAGCACGTAATTGGCTAGAAGTGGTGTTTTGCTATCCTGGATTGCACGCGCTATGTTTGCATCGTCTGGCTCACTGGTTACATTGTCGAGGAGTGGGTTTTATCCCCCGTTTAATTTCTCATTTGGGGCGATTTTTGACCGGAATTGAAATTCACCCAGGTGCAGAGATTGGTCAGGGCGTGTTTATCGACCACGGAATGGGTGTTGTCATTGGCGAAACTGCGATCGTCGGCGATTATACATTAATTTATCAGGGCGTCACCCTTGGCGGAACTGGTAAAGAAACTGGTAAGCGTCATCCCACAGTGGGTAAAAATGCAGTGATTGGGGCGGGTGCGAAAGTTTTAGGTAATCTGCAAATTGGCGATCGCGTCCGTATTGGTGCAGGTTCGGTTGTCTTGCGGAATGTCCCCAGCGATCGCACAGTTGTAGGAGTTCCCGGTCGAATTATTTCTCGAAACGAAAGCGCCAGCCTTTCTCCTTTAGAACATGGAAAGCTACCCGATGTGGAAGCAACCGTAATTCGTTCTTTACTCTCGCGTATAGAACAACTCGAAAAACAACTGCAAACTTTAGGCGTTAAGAGTCATTAGTCATTGGTCATTAGCAAAGGACAAATGACAAAGGACAACTGACAAATGACAAAGGACAAATGACAAATGACAAATAACACTTTAGGCGATCAAGTTTTGCAGATTCCTTTGAGCGATCGCTGGCGAATCTGTCACCGTTTGCAAGAGTTAAAAATTAAGAGCTACTGTCCCCCCGATGGTTCTTTACGAGTGCAAGTGAACAATTTGCTAGAAGTAATTTTAATTCGTAGTACAGTTATGCAATTTCTTGCTTCTCGTCACGAATTATTAGAGTGGCTAGAGCGTTGCTGGCATTACAATAATGAGTCCTAAAGTTTTTCATACCCCACTCCCCACTCCCCACTCCCCACTCCCCCTTTGTTCATCAATGCACAAAGCTCAAATAGGTTTAGAAGTTGAAGCTACTGTATGCTAGCAGAATTTGTTGCAAACTGAGATGGATTAGACGGGTTTTAGATTTTGTTCAGTCTACTAAATCTGAAATTTCCCTGACATATAGCAACAATTAAAAAGATGAAATTTCCAAATAAAAATTGGAATTTCTAATTTTTAACTTTTTCCCAAATTAAGAAATTGAAAGTTCGATTATGGCGACTCGTAACAGAAATATAAAACTCCTGAATTTTTTGCACAATGAACTTGAACTTTCAAATGCTGATATTGCTGTAGCTCTGCGACACCGGGAATTAGAAAATGGCCCACTACCGATGCTCCTTTGGCAGTATGGTTTAGTTGACTTGGAGCAGCTAGGAAAGATTTTTGATTGGCTAGCAGAACACAGTTAGCTAATTTTCACCCTTTAGCTTGGAATACCATTACCAGTCTAAATTACATCTATTTTGACAACCATAGTTTTAAAAGTAGTGGGAGCATCTTGCTCCCTGCCCATAGTAGAGCATCTTGCTCCCTGCCCATAGTAGAGCATCTTGCTCCCTGCCCATAGTAGAGCATCTTGCTCCCTGCCCATAGTAGAGCATCTTGCTCCCTG
>NZ_JBALBY010000119.1:0-13507 GCF_036919575.1 Nostoc sp.
AATATATATGTGCTTCTCCCGTTCGGGGATAGTTTCGTCGCACTTAAACAACTTCATTGGCATGGCTGATTGCTCCTTGTATTACTGATAAGAAGAAGGATTCTTCTATCTCTTTATTTTTGTCAGAAACTTCTTGGAGTTCCTTGATTTCAAAATCCTATCAACCTTTTTAATTAATAATAGTAAATCTGATAACAATCGCATAAAAAATATTGTGGGCATCCGATAAAATCAGTTTATAATAGACAGTTCTGTATAGATGATAAGCAACCGCAATCCTTCTATATATAAGACTTTTAATCAATGAAATAGACAGACTATTCTAACTGTATTTCCGGAGATAAATGATTTAATTTCTGTCTTGATTATAGATATCTCACCAAGGAGAAATCGGCGATATTTTTTCAACTCCAAACAACAGAATAACGTAATTATCGGCTTTTAGGCTCTTTAGCTGATGACTAATTGTAACCACGAATACTGTTTGTAAATTAATTCATCAGCGCAAGTAAATTGGCCAGATGTATGATATTCTTTATTTATAGGGAATCTAAATCGCTAAAGCACAAAGGATCTCCAAGCACTTGCGCTCTAGTGAAGAAGCCAAATCCCATAAGTTAACCAATGGTTTGATGAACTGATGGTCTTGCTCCACAAGTCTCTGGAGGATTGTGGAAGTACTTGATCGGTAGTAGTTCCAGAGTTCGGGGGGAACTTTGGTCTACTTGCAGTTCATCAATCACTTTTGGGATAAACCCTTTATTCTTTACACATAGTTTTTTCTTAAGTCCTTAGAAAGAATCGAAGTTTTGGCGAATGAAAGAATAGAACAATTTAAGCAACTGGATAAAACAAACTTAATTCAATATCGATATCGATGAAACACCCTGGTATTTCAAAGGAATCAAAGAATGGTTAAGGGTGTTTTCAAGTTTTCAAGTTTTGTTAATTTATCATGCTCATACACGTTATTACATAAAGTTAAAATCTCCGTTCAAAATTAAGTTATAACGATGTATTTATTTCTGATAATTACAGTGTATACAATTGCTATCACGTAAAATACTAACAGAAAGAGGAAATGTTTGACACATTTACAGCCTAACTTCAAAAAGCTAGTAAAGTATCAGGTTTAAATAATCATGAAGTTGGGAAAATCTTTGTCAGTATTATTGACGAAGTATTTAAGATTTACACATTATTCAAGGATGTGATCTAAATGACTAAACCAAAAACAACCCGTAAATCTGTTCACGATCGCATCCTAAGTACAGCATCAGGCTTATTTTACCGAGAGGGAATTCGCAACGTCGGTATTGACAGAATCGTTGCGGAATCTGGCGTTGCTAAAATGTCGCTCTACAATCATTTCAAATCAAAAGATGCATTGATTGAAGCGTGGTTGCGACAACAGGATGAACAATGGTGCGAATGGCTCAAAAGCGCGATTGAGCAACGAGCTTCTAACCCATCCCAACAACTACTGGCAATATTTGATGCATTACGAGAATGGTTTGAAGGCCCAGATTTCCGAGGTTGTGCATTCATTAATGCTTCAGTGGAACTAGCCAATGCTGACCATCCTGGACATCGAGTAGCATTAGAGCATCAACAATCGATCTACCATTACATCAAGAGCCTAGCTCAAGCCGCAGAAGTTTCATCACCAGAACAGTTAGCCAGGCAACTGCTTCTTTTAGTGCAAGGTGCGATCGTGGTTGCAATGATGGAAGGAAGTTGGTCAACTGCTTCACAGGCGAAAAAAGTGGCGGCAACGCTAATCCAGACTGCATCAAAATCCGGCGTTACATGAAGTCTATTATATGATTTAATGTAAAAAATCACACTGCAACTAAGTTCGGAGCAGTCAGGGATGAGAATCTACGCCAAATCAGATACTTGTACGCAAAAATTCTGTATAATACACAGATATAGACATTATATATATAGAAAAATTTTGCATAACATGAAAATAAATACCTGTAAGTGTTACATATGGTTATCCACGTTTCCTTAAATTCGTTAAATTCACTGGCAAATGGAGTTCTTGCTTACTTCTTTCATATATCCTCTTCAGAAGCCGCTCACCTTATCTAAGCAGTTAGGCTTCAACTTAGATAATCCTCAAACGAGTGAGGAAATAGAGGCCGTAAAAGACTATCTTTTACGTGCTTATGAGTCAGGGTATGATTATAGATTTCCAATTCATTCCGAAGAAGATATTGTTACTTTAGAAAGCATTCTAATTACTTTTAGAAATTCACTTTCAGAAGAGGACTCCTATCTAGCAAACAAATTCACTCAGTACGAACGGAACAATATTTTTGACTTTCTTGCAAGCATTTGGATTATTGCTCGTTTTGAAGATGAAGGTATAGGCAATGCACTTCGAGAAGAACATAAAAAAATGCTCGAAGAGGGGGTTGCTGGCTTTTTTCTTTTAGACGATGATCACCCACTCTTAAAAAATGAAGAAAATTTAGCTAATTATTGCTCCTTATTGTCACTACTGATCCACACTGAAAAAGATTCCTATTTTGGACGTAATTTTTTACTTGAATCAGAAAGAATTGTTTTTGACCGACCAGCAAAAAGAATTTGGCAAGAATACTTTATGTTTGGCGTGGCAAGTCACAGCTACCCTGAAAGTCAGGATGAGTTAAAGTGGATCTTTTTTCCATATGTCAAAGAAAAAATATTTTCTGTTTCTGAATTATTGGAGAGAGCTTTTGAATCTGTCTAAATGTACACATCTGCTGCGAGATGCGATGTAGAAGGGAAAGCAGACAGATCCGCGTTTGTGGTTAGAATTACAATGGCTTGCACACAAGAACACTTGCTATGAAAACCCGACTTTGGGTGTAAATACGAAAATCATTACCAAAACCCCCCTTGCGCCATCTTTGAGTAGATGGCGTTTGGTAAAAAAGATTTGGGTTTACCTCAGTTGCTTAAGGATTCGCTATGGTAATTTATTTCCAGGCTTCCTCTGAGTGTTTCTCGTAATCATTGTAAGCATTCACCAGACCCTTGAGAACTTCGGCTGTAGTCTCAAAAAGAGCCTGAGCCTTTGGGTCTTCGATTTTGGTAATATCTTCACGCAAGTGTGTAATGAGATCGTTCAACTTACCTTTGATTTTCGCTGTATGGTGGTGTGGGCTGGTTTCGGGCGAGTTTTGTTCGGTTGTCATGAGCTTACTCCTGGTATAAAAAAGAATAACTTCTACTGTGTTCAATTCTAAGAATACTTTGGCTTATTGTCTGATACTCAAGTTTCTTTAAAAGCCATAATCTTTCTCCGTTTTACCGGCATCAACATAAAATAGCGGTTGTTTGAACTCTTTTTTCCCGTGGGCTGCAATTATTGTCTGTCCTTCAGGAGATAAGACAAAATTAATAAACGCTTTAGCTCCTGCACTATTCACCTTGGGGAATTTCTGAGAATTTACTTCCATGACATGGTAGAGATTTAACAATTTCTTATCTCCTTGCACCAGTATTGGCAAAGACAGGTTTTTCTGCTGAAATATATACGTTGCCCGATCCGCTAAGGTATATCCCAGTTTTTGATTAGCAATTTGCAAAGTTTGCCCCATCCCTGAACCTGTTTGCTGATACCAAGCACCAGTCGGTGTGATATTTGCCTGTTTCCATAAATCTTTTTCTAGTTTGTTAGTACCTGAGTCATCACCCCGCGATATAAACAATGCTTGATTTTTGGCAATCAGGGAGAATGCTTCCACAGCATTCTTTTTCCCTCGGATCTTTGCCTTGTCCGCATCTGGGCCGACAATCACAAAGTCATTGTGCATTACCAAGTGGCGATTAATCACCGCACCACCTGCCAAAACTTTGCGTTCGGCTTTAGGTGAATTGACGAATAGCGCGTCAACCTCACCTTTTTCAGCCAGAGCCAAAGCTTGTCCGGTACCGACTGCAACCTTTTTCAGCTTATATCCTGTTTTCTTTTCAATCGCCGGAACTAAATCATCTAGTAATCCACTGTCCTCAATGCTGGTTGTCATCGCCACGATTACACTTTTATTCACTGGGGACTGTCCAAGAGTTGGCTCTTGCTTGACTAGGTTACTACCAAAGCCGATGCAAACAACCATTAAGAAACTTACTAAAAATCCACCGATCATCCTCTGAAACATAAAATCTCTCAGTATGTAATGCAACCTTGGAATGTTGTACGTATAGTGGGTTCAACTTTGAGGAACTAAACTCAGGAGTTCCTCAACAAATATTTGCTACGACTTCCCCAATCTTGTTGATGTCATAAGCGTCGATAATTTCTGATTGCGATGCCTGCGGCAGGCGGAGCCATCGCCCTTGGTGGCTCCCTTCGGAGCATCACATCCTAATTAACTTTACAGCAAGCATAACATACACATCGCCAAAATAATTGCTAAAGGATAAAAAGTTTTTCCTTGTATTCTCTTACCAAGAGTGTATTTATAGCTACAGAAAATTTTCTAATTTTGTCAGATGAGTGAGCAACTTTAAGCCTAAATATTTTCGTGCAACGTACCCACGCCTATGATGTTAATCATCAGATTTTTATTAGCGATCGAAATTGAAAGTTTTGAAATAAGTTATCTTTGTAGCGACGTATTAGGGCTTAGATATGCCAACCCTAGCTTCATCAAACCCTCCAGAAATTCAGCAATATGTAGCTGCTTTTCAGGCAGTAAAAAATTACCTAACGATCAAAATTAGCGTTAGTTTTTAGCAGCAAATTCTATAATGTCTCTAACAAGTCTCTCAAGAAGTCTTAGGATTCAGTCAAGCTTGGTGACAACATAACAGTGAACGCTTAAAGGAAAGAACCATGTTAGATGAAACAGTTCTAGAACATCGCTTGTTAACCCTTGAGCAAGCAGTCTGTGATCTCCAACGCCAGGTTGAAGGCAAACCCTCCGAAAACTGGTTGGAAAAACTCGTCGGCTCAATTTCTGATGAGTCAGCTTTTCTGGAAGCTCTGGAATATGGACGTGCCTTTCGTCAGGCTGACAAGCCCACTGATGAGGATGACGAGCGATTGTGAAATATTTGCTTGATACCGATCACATCAGTTTTCTACAGAGGCAATCAGGTTTAGAGTTTACTCGTTTGACGGCTCGGATGGGGCAGCACTCATCTGCCGATTTTGCATTATCGATTGTTAGTTTTCATGAGCAGGTGCTTGGCGCTCATAACTTCATTAATCGTGGGCGGACGAATGCTGATATGATTCGTGGATATGCTCTGCTATTGGAGATCATTCATGGTTTTGCAACGGCTCCTATTTTACTATTTGATGCTGGAGCGATCGCAGTTGATCAAAGAGTGCTTGAAGTTTAAAGTTAGCCCTTTGAGCATCGTATTTCCTAACAGTCTAGATTCATTTATTTCCATAACTGAAATAGTGCTGAGTATCTAGCATCGATTACTCAGCACGGGCTAAACTTTAGCTATCCGCTAACGGACTGCATTCAACCCCCATTATTTAGCTATGGGTTCAACTCAGCCCTATTAAACTATTTTGAACCGTTGACGTTGAGTTTATGTACGGTTTCGGCAGTTTTCATCTTGGATGCTGCGGTTGTTAAGCTATTCGCAGCCTTGATGATCTCTTCTAAGGTTTCGTTAACCAGATTCTCATCAAGGGAGGTTTCTGATAAGTAAGTTTCGATGAAAATCTCCACTCGACTAACAATTATTTTGCCTTGAGAACGTAGTCTGTTGAGGTCTTTGGTAGATAGATTATTCATTGTTTGAAGTTCCTTTGGTTTCGCGGGTTAATTCTACATTTTTGGTCAGCAATTCTCAGTCAAAGAGCGATTCTTACAGGTCAGCCCTTTTTTGAAAGATAAAGCTTGCTGGAATACCCATTAAATTGTTCGCCTGTTGACTGCTTAAATGCCTTCAGATTCCCCAAATTCGTACAAAGGTTTCAAGCAGGAGAATTGCTATATCTGACAAGTTAGCGGGTCTATTTTAGGACTTACGCACTGGAAACATCTTTTGAGACTCAGTGTAGGGTTTTGAGTCTTTAAGTGTCAGAAGCTTTGGTGCAGACATCAGAAGTTCTCCTCTAGTGGCCGTTGCGCGTAGGTTACTTAAGACTAGAGGTAGGGTAGATGCTTACCCTGTCTCTGTGTCTTCTGGCTGTTGACTCCTTTTAGGGACTGAGAAATAAAAAAATACTCAACTACTGATTGTGGGGTGGGCATCTTGCCCGCCTTTGGCTAGGGCGGGCGAGACGCCCACCCCACAAGATTGGATAATTTATTTGTTGTCAGTCCCTTATAACAACTTGAAGCCGAAGTTATTCAGAGTCTCACGCAAATCCTTACACCCTTTTAAATAGTCTAAAGTGGCTATTCGCTCGGCTGAATGTTGCGACCAATCACCAGCGACATTCATCTTTTGTTCAGTGTAGAATTCTTTCATGATATCGTTATAGTGAGCGATCGCCTCATCTTGCTCTGCCAATTTATAGGTTTCCCGGTGGAATACAGCTGGCTGGGGTAGACGCGGCTTAACAACAGGTTGTGCTTCAGGATTGGGATAACCCACACACAACCCAAACACAGGAAACACAAAAGGTGGCAATTTCAATAACGTGGCTACCTCTTGAGTACTTTTGCGGATTGCGCCGATATATACCGTTCCTAAACCAACAGATTCAGCAGCGACAATCGCATTTTGCGCTGCGACTGAAGCATCGACTATTGCTTTAACCAACAGTTCTACGTAATCCAGAGCTACGGGAGTTAGTCCGCAACTGTCAGCAACATGAGCCAGACGACCTAAATCTGCTAACCAAACAAAGAATACGGGAGCCTGGTTAATCCATACTTGGTTATTAGCCAGCCTGCATAATTCTGCTTTGCGTTCTTGATCTTCAACTGCTACTACACTCCAGGTTTGCATATTAGCTGAACTAGGAGCAGATTGAGCAGCAGCAACTAGCCATTCCAGGGTTCCTGGTGGTAAAGGCTTAGATAGATAAGACCGAACTGAACGGTGGGCTATTAGCGTTTCTAGAGATTCGTTCCAGTCAATTTCGTGATTGAAGGGAACTTCACCGTAGCGCGATCGCAGTAGTTCTGTAGGATTAGTCATAGTCAGCTTTTGAACCTGAAGACTTTTTTACGATTAAGGAAAACAAGGAAGAACCAGAAAATCAGGAGGCTGATTTTCTGACAAAAGTAGAGAGAAAATACTTGATTACTACGCAGCTAGCTGGGTTTCTCCAAAATCTGAAAGGCGATCTTTCCGAAAAAAAGCCACTCGTAAGGCTAGCCGAGACTCAGATGCAGGACAAGTAAGCGGAGTAACCGTATGCCAAGAATTGTCAGAACGCGCGATCGCAACTGAGGAATCACTAAGGGGTAGAATATCTTGAAAGACAGATTCCGGCTGGGAGTCTTTGAGAATTCGCAAACAGCCTCCCCAGTCTACAGACCATTGTTGATTGAAAAATAGCAGATGAGTTAAAACTTTGTTCGGCTCGTCTGTATGAGGGTGATGCAACTGTCCTGAGCCATACCGACGAAATCCAATATCCATTACACAGTCTTTTAGTTCCAACCCAGACATTTCGGCTATTGCTGCGCGGTAAGAGTCTGTCCACAATCCTTCTATCAACTGTCGCCAGACTTTACTGAGATGTCTCAAGTCATAAGTAAGTCTGCCTTGTGCCATCCGCTCTCGCCAGCGATTATCGCTAGATTTGAGCATCAAGGAAATATCCTCACTAGTTGCAAGCATCTTCCCCCAGGAGTATCCGTATCCCTCTCCCTCCGACAGGCGAAACTCTTCGTGGGGAAAACTCGCAGTTAGTTCTAAGCTTGCTTCTGGTGAAAGCAGGTTTTTGATCAAAGCCCAATTGTATGGGACTTTTTGCATTGCTGTGGTACGAATAGATTCAAAATTAAGCATGGTAGAAAAAACGCTTTAGTAAAATTAACCAATCCTGACTGACTACCCTGGATATCAAGTAGTATTGGAGCATCAACAATCTCTGCATCAAGAAGCTTTGCTAAAGCCGCAGAAGTTTCAACACCGGAACACTTAGAAAGTCATTCCAATCAATTTCGTAATTGAAAGGAATTTCACGCGATCGCAATAATTTTGTAGGATTTGTCATAGTCAACTTTTGAGCTTGAACGCCTTTCAAGTAGTTCATCTACACCACTCCCCACTCCCTACTCCCCATTCCCCTGTTGTGCATTCACCCTTGGGGAACCAAACTCAGAAGTTCTTCAACCGTCAGACTGCGCTTAACTTTTACTGACTGATGCTTTACAGCATCCAGCACTGATTGAATTTCTGGCTGACTGAGGGTGATTCCATGTTCTTGCAGCACACTAAATATCAGATGCCGACCGGAATGTTTACCTACGACAAGGCGACGTTCCCAACCAACATCTTCCGGCGCGAACGGTTCGTAAGTACCGGGATTTTGCAACACACCGTGAGCATGAATACCCGACTCGTGTGCAAAAGTATTTTCACCCACGATCGCTTTCCAGGGAGGAATCGGCCAATTGGCAGCTTTAGCAACTAACCGTGACAGTTCCAACAACCGTTTTGTATTAATACCCGTTGGAATGCCGTAGAGGTGTTTCAGTGCCATCACCATTTCTTCCAGCGCCGCATTACCTGCGCGTTCGCCAATCCCATTTACCGTAGTGTTGACCGATCGCGCCCCTGCTTCAATACCAGCTAGCGAGTTCGCCATTGCCAATCCAAAATCATTATGCGTGTGCATTTCTATGGGAATGAATAGATGATGCACAAGGGAGCGAACTTTGCTGTAAGTGTTCAGAGGGTCGAGAATTCCTACAGTGTCACAGAAGCGAAACCGGAAAGCTCCCAACTCTTGAGCATAATACGCCACATCCAATAGAAAAGATGGATCGGCTCTGGAAGAATCTTCTCCGCCAACAGATACAGATAAACCGCGATCGCAGGCAAAATTAATTGCATCCCGCAGCAGATCCAGCATTATCTGCTGCTTACCTCCAAACTTTGCGGCAATCTGAATTTCTGAGACAGGAACGGAAATATGCACCCGTTCCAAACCACAATCTATAGATGCCTGGATATCGGATAATTTAGCACGGTTCCAGCCAAGTAATTGGGCGTTTAACCCTAGATTAGCGATCGCTCGGATCGATTCTGCTTCTTCTTGTCCCATTGCCGGAACGCCAATTTCCAATTCTGGAACACCAATGGCATCAAGAAAAGTGGCGATCGCAATTTTTTCTTCAACGTTAAAGGCTACACCCGCCGCTTGTTCACCATCTCGCAAGGTTGTATCGTTAATCTGAACGGGATGTTTGTTCATAGTGAAGTGATGATTCATTTTGCAGCTAACTTGTTGGGTGATTTTGATTTACTTGAGGAATTCGTAATTGAAAGACAGAGCTGCTAACTTGAGTTGTGGAAACTAAAAGACATATTTCTTAGTCGTGCGGTAATAATTACGAATTACGAATTATGAAATATTTGCTACAACTTCCCCAATCTTGCTGATGTCATAGCCGCCGAGAATCTCTAATTGCGATCGCACTAGCTGATGTCCCAAGATGCTGAGGAACTGCTTTACCGGTTCTTCTTCCAAGTATTCTTTAATAATCACCAAGTCATATCGCGCCCGATGAAGGGGGATAAATCCCAACCCAAAGGCAGCAGCTATAGATGCCGTACTGATACCTGCATCAGCCATTCCTGAGACTACAGACAAGGCAACATCTT
Source organism: Nostoc sp. (assembly GCF_036919575.1). Classification (GTDB taxonomy): domain Bacteria; phylum Cyanobacteriota; class Cyanobacteriia; order Cyanobacteriales; family Nostocaceae; genus Nostoc. The sequence continues at coordinate 9,754 of NZ_JBALBY010000119.1, forward strand.
GATGGTTGTGAACGATATGGTCAAATCCTTTCACAGTCTGGAATGGCACTCCTTCTTCTTGGAGTTTCCGTTCTAAAAGCATCCGACCGCCAGAACCCACTTCATGGGTGACAATAGTTGCTCCAAATTCTACTAAGTCGGAAACTGTTTTAACTCCCATTGGGTTTCCTGGTGGGACTAACAATCCTTCTTCCCAAACTCCAAGCGTAATCAAAACGGCACTCTTACCTGTTAAGGCTTCCCGTACAAAGGGAATGTTATGTTCCCCAGTTTTGGGATCGTATAAGTGCATCCCTGCAATGTGAACTTCACCTCGGCACAGACTACTCAATGCAGCCTTGCTGTGGGCGAAACGATAATGAATTCGCAGTTGCGGATGCCAGCGTTCAGTTGCTCTTGCCAAGAGGGAAAGCACAGGTGTACAACCAGCAATCACAACTGTATTGTGCAGTTTATCTATATCATCCAGAAGCCGAACCAGGACTTTATTTGTACCGATCTGGCTTAGTGCTTCACCCTCCGAGCGAGGCTCATTACTAGCTACTTCTAACGCTAACGGCAATTTGCTGATGCTGGGTAACTCTTTCACCCTTACGGATTCCCCAGCATCAGGGTAGATCACCGCAACTGTCTCACCATCAGCCGGAATCATTTCGATCCGAAAAGCATCATTCCCAACGAGGGGATAAGCTATCCATTGATTCCCAACTCGCGCTAGACTAACTCGTGATTGCTGTTGCTTAGGGACTGATCCCGCAAGAATTGCCTCAACTTCTGGTAAATCTTCCTCAAACCAGAATAAGTCCTCGACTTGGCAACCAAGTGCCTTAGCTAAACGTAGTGACATAGCAACAGAAGGAGCATATTGCCCTAATTCCACACCACCAATACTCTGACGAGTTACGCCAGCTATATTCGCTAATTCTTGCTGACTCATGCCCAAGCGAGTTCTAATTGACTTCAGGTTATTGCAAAGATTCACATCCAGTTTCATGAGGCTGTATCTCTCCGTTAGAAAAAGCCGCAGCAGACAAATTTAAATTTGTTGGGTCAATCGCAAGGTTTTCTAGTGTTTGCCGTTTTTGTTGTCAGACATGTTGATGTTTTGACAATTTCGCTTATTTGCTGCAAGCATAACATACATCTTGCTAAAATACTTGCATATTTGGATACTATTTAGCTACGTCACCAAAAGAAAACTTAGTCCGAGTACGGTAAATCCTGATCTAAATGCCAATCGCCTTTTTTAGTTGGTACTGCCACCCACTGGAGTTCCAACCATAAGATCGGGTTCTTTTCCTTCAACCTTGAGGAGCGATCGCGGATAATCCTTGTAGCGTTTATGCAAACAGCATCCAATATCCCCAAATCTTGGGCAACGCCTCGGAAAATGTCTTGGTAGGCATTGACTGAGGCAAACAGCATATTAGGATAATATACGACAAAATGTTGTATAAGTTTCGGGGGGCAGCCCCAGTAAGAGTTTACGAGTTCGACGTGGCAGTACTGGAGCAACTCACCGACTTTGGGACACCGCCCCTGAGCTATGGTGATAAATTTTTGGACTAAAACCTCTTCGGTCAACATAATGAGTTCTCCTCCTTCAATGAGGTAGACGAATTTTGGCGTGGTTCAGAACGCCGATTTCTCAAATGGTGTTAAGAAGTTTACGCAGTTTTTTCTGCTTTTTCGAGTCAGAGATTGCCAATTGCTCCAGACACTTTGTATGAGGGATAACCCCTACTGCATCGTCCTATTCAAGAGGCATCTCCGAAAATGAATCTGCAACCCTTGTGGAGCTTGGGCTGATACCTAATGTTTGGAGATGTCTAAACAACCCAAACTGTACCAGCAGTTCCTCTAGGCGATCGTTAGATATAGATTTCGGAGTCACAAAATCTGTGTTCTGGTCAATTGCCGTTGCTAGGTTGCGATAGTGCTGCGCCTGTTCAGACTCAGGAGCATACTCAATCACCGTCTTGCGGTGGAACTCTGCTTGCTGCACCATATTGTCTCTGGGTATGGAGTAGATCATTTGAGTCCCCAGTTTATCTGCCAGAGCTTTGATCAAATCATCTTCCTCATCGATTTTGCGAGAGTTGCAAATCAATCCTCCCAGACGTATACCGCTTATCGAAGCATACTTTTGAATACTTCGGCAGATGTTGTTGACGGTATACATTGCCATAATTTCCCCAGAAGTAATGATGTAAACTTCTTGAGCTTTGCGTTCACGAATGGGCATGACAAATCCACCGCATACCACGTCACCTAGACCATCATAAAATGTATAATCAAGTCTAACTGCATCATCATAAGCACCAAGTTGTTCCAGCAACCCAATTGATGTCAGAATGCCTCGACCTGTACATCCCACACCAGGTTCCGGCCCACCCGATTCCACACACAGCGTCTTCCCCCATCCCACCTGGCGGAAGTCTTCTAGATTAAAATCATCATCTTCTTCTTTACGCAACGTATCAAGTACAATCTTCTGGTGGAATCCCCCCAAAAGGAGCCGGGTGGAGTCTGCTTTCGAGTCACACCCTACAACCATCACCTTACGACCTATATCGGTCAGTCCAGCCACTACGTTTTGAGTCGTTGTGGACTTGCCAACTCCCCCTCTTCCATAAATAGCGATTTTCCGCATAAAAACCTCAGTAATGGCGTAGACTTATTGATTCGGCTCCAAGATTATGGTGTAATCAAGTAGAGTGTTGAATTAAATTGAAGTTGTAGTTTTTGAAAAAGTTCACTGCCCAGGTTGTGACAGCATCAACGTAGTTAGACAGTGGATATCAGCCGTCTATCCAGCACTATAAATATTGCATTTATCTGCTAGAAATTAAACAGCTTCTTACAGATATGGCAGAGAATTAGTGGGATGCTAGATACAACAAGGGTGCTAAAAATTAGTTGCAATCCTGTCACTAAGAATTGAAAAAACTTCTACAGATACGGCAGGTGAATCATAAATTTCTGCTTCATCACAGCAAGACAAGCATTATTTTCGCTGCAAAGAAGATACATAAAAAAATCAGTCCAGCCTATGCTATGGCAACGGCTTCGCCAAACGAAAAACCGATTTTTGGGCGGTTTTGCTCCACTTCGATTAACGTTATGCCGTCACCAATAACTGATGAGGCTGGACTGATACTCACTTCAAAGGAATCTAAGGAGTTTTTATTCTGGTATTAGATTCCCTATAAATAAAGAATATCATACATCTGGCCAATTTACTTGCGCTGATCAATTAATTTACAAACAGTATTCGTGGTTACAATTACTCATCAGCTAGAAAGCTTAAAAGCAAACAATTGCGTTTTTCCTATTGTTTTGATTTGAGCAACTATCGCCGATTTATCCAACTGAAGTATCTAGAATCAGGATAGCAATTAAATCATTAATACTCTTATATATAGTTAGAATAGTCTGTCTATTCTCATTACCAAAAGTCTTATATATAAAAGGATTGCAGTTGCTTAAAATATAGACAGAACTGTATATTATAAACTGGTTTTATTTCTATTTTGCAATATTAATTCGCGTTATTGTTACTAGATTTACTATTATTAATTAAAAAGGTTGATAGGATTTTGAAATCAAGGAACTCCAAGAAGTTTCTGACAAAAATAAAGATTAGAAGAATCTGTCTTCTTCTTAGCAATTGCACAAGGAGCAATCAGCCATGCCAATGAAGTTGTTTAAGTGCGACGAAACTATCCCCGAACGGGAGAAGCACATATATATA
>NZ_JBALBY010000120.1:0-21982 GCF_036919575.1 Nostoc sp.
AGAAAACCTTGGATTTACAGTTGATTGGAATCTGCTGCAAAGAAAGATGAAGGAAAATCTGAACAGCTATTGGGTGAGTTGGACACGAGCGCCAACCAAAGTAGCATATTTATTAACAGATAGCGGTATTGAGTGGGCTGTGCTTGGCGTTCTGCGTCTGTTTTACGTGTTGAGAGAGCATGAAATCCTCTCGAAAACGGAGGCTGGTCGATATGCTTTGGTGCATCTTCCACCAAAGTGGCATCAACTTATTCAAGAGGCAATTAACCTCCGTGAAATTCGGCATGGTTCCTCTTATCGCAGCAAAGTGAGCCGCGCTGTTGAAGCAGTACGCTTCTTACGCTATGTAATTAATGTATGTAACGAACAGGCATCTTCAAGAGAAAACCTTGATATGCAACTGTAAAAGCATCATCAATAAACTTCTTGCAGAAGTCGGGGAAAGGTATTGGGGAAGGAAATGGAATTTTTCTCTTTCTCTTTAACATGCACCCCAAATCAAATTCTAGTTTAAAATCCAAAACCCGAGCAGTATTGGTACCATTCGGGCCATCGCCCAATCATCTGCCGCCCGACGACAGCAATAGCGGAATTGCAGGTATAACTAATAACTTTAATAAACCTGATTAAAGAGAGCAGAGATGTCTGTCTATTACGGTGTTACAACTCCCGTCAACGAAACTGAAAATGCCTTTTCTCCTAATCTTAGGACACGGCGTAATTATGCCGCAGCAGCTACATTACGGTTGCTCAACTGTCTTTTGGGTGTTTAAACAAAAACCAAAGCCATAAAGATAAAAATTAAACATTGCTGCCTCTTTTAAAAGAACCATCTTTGGAAGTTTGACTCAATGACCACATCGCTGAAAACTGGCGGCAAATCTGAGCCTTGATTCTGAGAAGCCATAATGATACTAGACGCAACAATAATCAACTCTTACTTAGAGTTCCCTTGCTTTGCTTCAAAATTAAAATTCTGCTGGAAAATTGCAGTGTAATTGACTCAGTAAGACTGTCATATTTGCACTGGACTGCTGCTGTCTTTGCACCCAAAGGTCAATTAGCTGTTGCCGTTCTTGAAGAACCAGCAGAAACTGACGCTCATACTATTTTTTCAGCTTCGGTATCTGGGCTAAAGACTTCCACTACTTGAGTAGTTGTGGAGTTGGCGCTAACAGTGAAAGGTGTTTACCTTTCCAGTTTTTGGGATGTCCTCACTACAAACCTAACGCTACAGTGATGATAATTCCCTGAACGCTACAGTGATGATAATTCCCTGTTCAGCAGCCATTATAGAAAATCAAACTACTCTTCTCATTGAGCGATGGTTTATAATATTCTATAAAGATGATTAAGAAAAATGATTAAGCCTAAAAATGTGTATCGCGGACACTCAATGGAAAAAGTTGGTCACGGTAAAAGAGCGGTATTTAAAACAACTATCAACGAAAAAGAATGGTCTGCCATGACTGAATTAAACGTAAAAACAGCAATTGATGCTTGGATTGATGAAGGAGTAGAGCCTTAGTTATTGGCCTACAGAGCTTAAAAATGCCCTGGATAATCCGAGTCGGTGGGCCATCGCCATGAAACCAAAACTTGATTAACTCACCAATCGAAACACAGGTTTTTCTTTAGTGTTCGGCTGTAAGTTACCTTTACCAATAAATTCACTTCCCAAAACAGTAATATTGTCATAAAGAGTGAAGATTTCGTATTTCCACCCGTGTTGTGACCACTTCACGCCAGTGCAGTAACCGAAAGCTTTGGCAGATTTAACATAAACAAATCATCGGGTACTTCAAAAATCCCCAACCGCCCAATGTAAGGAATCGGACTGCGGCTTGATAGATATCTTTATGGGCGCTGATGTAAAAAGCTTCAACGCTTAGGCGATCGCTGACTCTAGTCATTGCTTCTGGGTCAAGCATAATCCCGCCTAAAATCGCTTCTTCAGCCTCGATGTTTTGTGGGGGCAAACCTGAAACTGGATAGTTAGAGCCAAAAGGAACTACGTTGTCTTGATTAGGGTGCATAATTAGGCTCTTAGTGCTAATTTTAACTGCGCTTCAACTTCTCTCAAATTCATGGAAAATGGTCTGGTGTTGCTCCCAGGAACAGCACGAAGTGTGGCTAAGAGCAGTCGAACTTGCTGGCGGGAAAGTGCCAACTGGTAGAATCGTTAAAGATGTGGTGCAGCGCATTATGGAAAGGACGAAAGTACCCAATACCTACCAGTTAGGTGAAGTCTGCCAAATCCTTGCTAAGGATAACCCTGAACTGAGGGGCAAGGGTGGGTGTTGGGCAATTGTCAACGATGTGGGCGAATTTAGTTGTACTGTCAAAACCTGGGATAGCGAGTACACGGTTGGCTTGCAACACCTGAAGTCCTACAGTTACTTGCCTGCCGAGTGTGAGCAGATGCAGATGATTTGCGATCGCATCAGTCGAGTATATTCCAGTGCATTGGAAGAATCTGTGCAGAAGTTTTTGGAGATGCTGGGGAAGCTGAACCGCTCTTATTTGACAGCTTTGGAAGAAAAAGTGTTGAGTCTTCTGGAGTTGGAAATCAGACCATAATGCTGCAAGTGATTAATTTTGGTATTCAAGGGATTCTACAAAGTAGAATTTTGACTTGTGCATTTATACAGGTAGGGGTGAGATTTTGGGACTGATTATTAGGGAAAGAGCAACGCTCGAACAAGTGGAGTTAATGCTGCAAACCTTGCGAGTTTACATTAAAGTGGCAGTAGATATAGAAAAAGGGATTTTAGCTGGAGGAGGAGAGAAACACGCTGAATCTGAAGCAGCATTGCTTGAAGACGGTAGTAGACAGCGAGATATCTGGGGTGCGGATTGGACTCCCTTTGACCAATCGATAGCTTATGAATCGATTATTAACATTCGTCAAGCGTCAAAATAATCGCTCAATGTTAATTCAAGACCCAGCGATTAAAGAACGTGTTAAAAAAATAACTCAGGAGTTAATTGGTGGATATGAACCAGAATTTAGATGAAAAACAAGCACGGTTTCAAGGCGAAAATACATCACATCGCTTAGGGCATATAGCTTCTAATTTAGCTAGGCTGAGAACATTTTGTGACACTGCTTACCCTGAAGCGGTCAAAAGTGTTGCAGATGAAACTATGTGTTTTATCGAATGGACAGCAGCAGAAATTGAATCTGAGTATGCCGAAGAATTGGTTAACATTCAAATCCAACTAGCACGTTGGAAATTAAAATTTGATAGTCTTTGGTCTAATGAGAGCGAACGTAAAAATATGTCCGAGCAAGCTAGTACTTGGTCAGAGCGAGTATTAGATATGTCAGGGTTGCTGTCTGAATCTATCTAAAACTTTAATCATTGCGGTATTCTAGATTTTGTAAAAAATATGAGCAATCCCTTATAGTTTCTGGACAAATAATTCATTTTGTATATGGCACTTATTGAAAGTTTTTTTGCGTTGTCCGCCTCTCAATTAAGGTTGTTGCGATTAGGTATTCGTAATTGAAGCACCTCAGAAAAACGTGAATACTTAACCGCATCAGTCGGAACTTGTAACGCTCCAGTTAAATTTGCTAGCACATTTGAAGTCATGTTGCAAAAATAGTGTACGTGATCCAGTTTTGACTTCAAGCGGCTGTAGAATAGCAAATAAAAGCAATCTTTGGTTTAATATTTCCTTTTACGGAGTTAAAGTTCAATTATTAACGACTAAAAGTGGTATACCAGTTGAGTTTGTCTTTATGCCTGGGAGTGCTGCTGATGTCAGAGCATTAAATAGTTTACCATTAAATCTACCACCTAGTAGTGAAATATATGCGAACTCTGCGTACACAGATTATAATTGTGAGGATGACCTCAGTGATAGTAGTGAGATTACACTAAATGTCATGAGAAAAAAGAATTCTTTGCGTCCAGATAAACCGTGGATTAAATATATCAAGCAATCAATTCGCCATGATATTGAAACAGTATTTAGTGCTATCACTAGTCTATTTCCCAAATCAATTCATGCAGTCACTTATAAAGGTTTTTTACTGAAATTACAAGCATTTATCTTTGCTTTTACTTTCAAACAAGCATTTATATAATTAGTAATATTTTATACTGATAGTTAAAGAATCTATCTCTCGGTTATGGGGTGACATAACCGAAGAGTTTTTGTGCGATCGCATGACTATCCGGGTGCTTCGCACCCAGAGTCGGGTAACACGCAACTTGGGTTAGATAGTTAAAATAATTTATCGTCCTAGTTTAGCAACGTATTTACCTTGTAAAACAATTTTACTATCATCTTGAATTTGATTAATTATTTTCTTTATATCAATACCTTTGCCAATTTACGAGGCTTGATATAGAACAAACTTAAGATTTTACGGGAGCAACGCGAAAAAGTGAGATCGGGGTTTAGTTCTCAATTACACTCTTATATTCTCAACAAAACCTGGTTTTTTAGTTGCGATCGGCATCCTGAAACAAGCTATATACGTTCTAGATTTTAGCACCTCACTGTTAGAGCGTTGCTCCCGATTTTACAGGCTTCTTTTTGCCATCAAGAAAAAACTGAGTCAATAAAATCCTGTATGGTTTTTGCGGAAGTAATTTTGATTTTCCTGTACGTCTGGATGAGGGTTATAGGTTTTGCCTAATAATTAAGCACACCCTTGTGTTGGGCTGTTTCGGCAAAAGTTAGACTACCTCTGTTTTTGGCAAAGGTATTGTAAATGTACACCCTTTATTTACATCTAACCCAACACCAATATAAGCATTCTATCAACAAGTATCTATTCTCTTGTTTCACTCAACCTCATATTCATCTTAATTTGTCAATGGCTGTAACCAATAAATTCAAGTATGCTGAATTTATCATGGCTACTAGTGCAGATTCCACAGGAGATAGCTTTGTTGAATATCAACTTTTCTTTTTGTACCTGGTTAAAACAACGTTATACAGTCATTGGAGTTTTATTGCTTGCGATGTCTATTACAGCTTGCAATAACTCTGCTACATCACAACTAGCATCTGCCAATCGCCCAACACTGGCAAATCTTTCGGACAGGTCTAATCCATCTTCTCCACCCGCCTCTGGCACACAAAATCCTGTAAAAAACCAGTCCCAAGAACAACAAGCAGTCCAACTCATTCATGATTATTACGATGCCATCGCTCGCCAAAACTATAAACAAGCTTACTTGGCTTGGGATGGAGATGGTACTACCAGTAAGCAATCATTTGAGGAATTTCAGCAGGGTTTTGCTAACATCGTATCCATTGTTGAAGAAGTCGGAAAACCAGGTTCTTTAGAAGGGGCAGCAGGTTCGCTATATATTGAAATTCCCGTTACTGTTACGGATGTTACTAGCAATGGAACTCCACAGCGTTTTCGTGGTAGCTATAAGCTGCGACGAGTCAATAACGTTTCTGGCTCAACTCCAAAGCAACGTAGATGGCATATCTACTCGGCCAATATTTCTCTTGAGCAGTAATTCCTCTAGCGTGGCTGCTAAAGTCTGATTCATATTTAATCTAACTTTTCCTATAAGGCAATCTGGTAGTGATTAACCAAGTACCGCCACCCGATCCTCATGGGTTTGACCGAGATGGTGATGGCATTGGATGTGAACGGTAGATGTGATTTTAAGAAGATTTTGGACAGCCTTTGTCAGGAGAAGTCGGACAAATTGTAAGCTGAAATAACTAAAACTTTGTTAAGGGAAGAATAAAGCTATCGTCTTATGTAGTCTAACAAAAGTTTACGGTTAGCTTTAGCCATCTAGGTGGCATTAACATAGCCCTTGGGTATCGCGTATTTGCCTATTTGCCCAGACTGGGGCATTTGGTTAATTCCTGAATCACACCAAAAGTGTGTCAGCATTATAATTGGCTCACTTTTTGTAAATGAGTTTGGCAAAGCGATCGCGTTGCTTCCGGGTTGGCGATCGCTTTAACTTTTCCTTGGTGTAGCCTTATGGTTGACACCAGTATATTAATAATATGATCATGTCAACTGGCGAGCGCAGTGAAAATAAAATTAAAGTAAAAATGAATATCACAGTAGATGTAACACCCATCGCTGCGTTTAGGTGGAATGAAGAAAATGCCCAAAAACTCAGGGAGCTTAGAGAGAAAGCTGGATATAGTAGACAAAAGCTATCTGATGCTGTGGGAGTTTCTGTAGCTTATATTCAGCAGCTAGAAACTCCTCACGTCTTTATTAACAAACCAAAAAAACCAACTCAGATGACTGTTAGTACAGAAATTCTAGAGAAACTTTGTGCTGCTTTAGATGGGGATATCACTTCACTCATTTGGAACATAGATTACAACAGTTAAGATAAATATCTACTACGCTTACCAGCTAAAAACACTTGACAACCACTGGTGAGCGTAGTAATATAGTAATCATAAGAGAGGAGACGAGCGCGATGCCTCTCAGAAAAACAAAGAAGCGCTCAACCCCAAATCCAGATTTGATTAACACAAAACATAGATTTGAGAAACAAGAACCCCCCGTCGTATAGCACAAGGTACGCCAGGTAAAGTCGGCTGGGGGAGATACTCAAGATCACTCAATAAATCCACTCATACTGCAATTAGGACGGCAACCGTGCAATACCTTCTCTACAGCCTTGTGGTGTGAATTCTTGCTAGACAATAACTGAAATTTAGAAATATGAGGCTACGCCAAATCTTTTTGAGAGCGTTGCGGTAAACCACAACGTTGTTTCACGCAAAACAAAAGGCGATCGCTACGTCTACCAAACTCTGCGATCGCCTTTTTACCCCAAACAAGAGGTATTTCTAATAGCTCCACGCTTCATAAGTAGGTGGGTGGGAAAATTTATAAGTATGTCATTGCGAGTGAAACGGAGTGTAACGAAGCAATCACAAGGACTTTGGCGGTTTTACATTTTGTTACATAGTTAGGTTAATTTGTGCCTACCTACTTATATCACAATTAAACGGCTACGCCAATGCGAAAGTGAAATGTATTGGTATTGAAGGCATCACCGTGCCAAAACGGGAAAATTGTACGCTAAGGCTGAAACACTTATCACCTAAGCATTTCAGCGATACTTATTTTCTTTAACCCGCAAAGGACGCAACTGGTCAAAACTGGTCGCCTGCTTCAAATTCCAGACATAATCGCCAGTAAGATTGATATGCTCCCATCCCAATGGTGACAAATGTTGCAAATATTCTTCAGGAATATCCATTCCCTGTTGTTTCAAATAATCCACGGCTTTTTCTAAGTACACCGTATTCCAAAGAACGATCGCAGCAATGACCAAATTCAACCCACTAGCCCGATAAAACTGGTCTTCATAAGAGCGGTCGCGCAATTCTCCCAGGCGATTAAAAAACACTGCTCTTTTCAAGGTATGTTTCGCCTCACCCTTGTTTAGTCCCGCCGTCGCCCGTCGCCGTAGTTCTGGACTCTGCAACCATTCCAGGGTAAACAAAGTCCGCTCAATCCTTCCCAACTCCCGTAAAGCTAAAGCTAAACGATTCTGCCGAGGATAAGAAGCTAATTTCCTCAACATCAAAGAAGCAGTCACCGTCCCCGTCCGAATTGAACTAGCAAGGCGTAGAATCTCATCCCAAGACTCCTGAATCAATTTCACATTACAGCTATTTTCAGGTAAATAGACCACGCGGTAAGGGCACAGCACTGCTGTGCCCCTACGACAGATGTGGTTCAAATACATGAAAACTGCTGTAATCTTGTCACCTAGTAGGGGTGCTAAAACCGAATCAGGGGAACTAGGTTCAAAAGTATACAATTTCTTATCAGGTAAATCTCGCATTCTGGGTGCAAATCTAAATCCCAGCAAATGGCACATCGCAAACACATGCTCTGTATAACCGCTTGTATCTGTATCGGTATCAGAAAGTAACGTCACAACGTGCAGAAGAAGTCGCACAATTGGCATTTAAAAACTTACAAAATTTTTTGGAATAGTTTCAGTATATAGCTTGATTATCTGGCAAGAAAAAATACTTTTTTCTCAAAATACTATCAAGGTGCAGGGAATACATACTACTCTGCACCAACAAAATAAGGCTAATCAGCCGCTCAATGGTAAAGGCTAAAAAAACAGTGGCTAAGATGCTTGCTAGGCAAGCTTTTCAGCCTTAGCGTACAATTTTACCGTTTTGGCACGGTGATGCCAATTGCAGCTAGAATCTTGCTAAACATAAAATCTCCTGAATCAAACAAATCAAAGAATTTTTAAACTATATTGAGCAATCTTCACCTTTAATTTCTTCTAAATAAAAAACTTCAACAAAGATCATTCATTAATGGCATTAGGAACGCAGATATTCTTTTGCACTTGTGTTTAGCGTCTAGTAGAAAAAAAATCAGCCTTTTGTCAATCGTCAAGAAACGAGACGTTTTTCTCAACCGACTCACGGCTTATATGCAGATGATTAGCGGGAAAATCAGGATCGGAATAGCCAACGGCTAAACCACAAATGATTAATAATTCCGGTGAGATGTTTAACTCATTGCGGATGATTTCGGGATAGGTCGCTAGCGAAACCTCTACACAGGTGCCAATACCACGAGCGGTTAGGCTTAACACCAGCGTTTGTAAATACATCCCCACACTTAAAGCATCGGCAACGCCCAAATCTTGGTGCATACAGACAATAGCAACCATTGGTGCGCCAAAAAATTCGTAATTACGCAGAACGGCCAACTGTCTGTTCGCTTTATCGTCACGAGTAATCCCCATCGCCCCGTAGACTTGCGCTCCCAGTTCCTGGCGGTAATGCTGGAAGGCAGAAGGCAGAGGAGAGACGTTGGGCTGCTGCTTGGCTTGGTTTAGTAAAGCCTCTTGCAGGCGATCGCGGCATCCGCCTTGGGCAAACACCAACCGCCACGGCTGGATGTTTGAATTCGACGGCGCGAACTGCGCTAGAGTGAGGGCTTCATCGAGTAAAGCCCGTGGCACTGGTTGGGATAAGAATTTGCGTGTTGAGTGTCGGTTTTTAATAGTTTGGTCAAGATCAAACATATTTTATCAACTATGAGAAATAAATGCGATCGCTTCCAGTGGGCGCTCCGCGCCATCGCTCAACTGGGGTTAAAATGATCGAAACAATTCATATAACCTTTTCTGGTTCCTGAATGGTTTTCAATGCCCAGATGCCAATCCAACAACCGAATCCATCCACAATTAATGTCAGAATGGCTGTGATTTGGAATAGCAATCCCCAACCTTCAAAGGAAACTTGAGACACATGATCCGAACTAATCACGATTAAATGATTGTAGATTCCAAAAAGAACTGATGCTGCCATTGAACCCAGCAAAAGCCAGCTACTAATGCGGTAAAACTGTGTCCAAAGTAAAACGACTGCAATCATGGGAATCGCATAAATCACAATACCCACAAATAAACTTTGAAGTATTGAGAGGGGAACTGGGATTTCCACATGCGCTAAACCATGTAGTCCGTGTACGATCGCATGGATAACCACGATCGCTGTTCCATATTGAGCAATCTTCATCTTTCTTCTCCCTTCAATTCTTAACTGGCATGAGCCACGGCGGTGTTAACCATCCATTCCAAGGGTCGGGGCTGAAAATTTAATTCACGTTTTGCCAAAGCATTTGATGCGCCTCGCATCTGAGTACCATAATAGACAGCATCCGCACCACTAATTCGCAGAGCATCCTCAACCGATACCTGGGGTGGTGGTGGAGCGTTGAGCCATTGGGCATAAGCAGAAAGCCACTGGCGCACTGCTAAGGGTTGATCGTCTGTAATCAGGTAAATGCCAGGATTGCCTCGTTCTGCTGCTGCAACTGTGGCGATCGCTGCATCTTCAATATGAACCCACGACCATACGCCTTCCCCATTCCCAACGATCGGGAACTGTTGCTGGCGAACCTGTTGGGCAACATCGCCATCGGGGGCAAACCAGGTACCCGGCCCGTAAAGGAAGCCATAACGCAGAGCAATCCCTTCTAGGTTGGGGTTCCCTAGTAAGTGACCTTCGATTTCAGTGACTATGTGAGCATCTGCTGCAACAGCAGGCGAGGCATCAAAAGCTAATGGCGTTTCTTCGTCTGCCAAGCCTGCACCAGGAATCCCCCAGAATGCGATCGACTGCCTCAGATAACGGCGCACGCCAGCCGCTTGTGCTGCCGCCAGCACATTGGCACCCCCTTCTCGACGGATACGAGTATTCAGGGCTGATGCTGCGCTCATCGACTCGCTAGTATAGGTTTTGGGCAGGGAAGTGAGTTGTTCAATCACCACTTCCGGCTGAGTGCGGGTGATGCCAGCTTTAACAGCATCTGCATCGAACACATCTGCGATCGCCAATTCCACGCCTTGTTCAGCTAAAGTTTGTGCTTTTTCTAGAGAACGTGTTAATGCAACTATTTCATGTCCTTGCGCTAGCAGTTGCACGATTAGCGTCCGACCGATCGCTCCCGTTGCGCCTGCAACAAAAATCTTCATTTGTGAACCTCCTGTTGAAACCTGTAAAATATTTGAGAATCGCTCTTTGTGTCCTTTGCGTCTTTGCGGTTCGTTTTTATTTCTTATACTTAAATATGATTTAGCGCATCTTCATACAGAATTGGTATAAGCCTAATGAAATCGCTTACTATCGGTGAGACACGGAACCTCAAACATCCCTAATGCGAACTTGCTTGAGCGGTAGTTACAGCAAATATCCCACACCTCACATTACATAGATTTTTAGCTTGCGTGTTGGCGTAGCTTCTAGTCGAGAATCGCTGCGAGTAATCTCTCTGTATCCCAGGCATCCCTATAGCGAACTCCATTAATAAATAAAGCTGGCGTATTACTGACACCGCTTTGTATACCGCCTTGAATGTTCTGAGCGACCCGCTCGGCATGAACATGGCCTGTCATGTCCTGAAGGAATCGATTGATATCAAGCTGTATTTCATTGGCATACTCTAGAAGATGTCCATTGTTAAGAGCATATTGATTCTCAAATAAGAGATTGTGCATCTGCCAAAACTTATTTTGCGCGGCGGCGGCTTCTGCCGCTTCTGCTGCCTTTTGTGCTTGAAAATGAATGTGTATACGCGGGAAATGGCGGAATACAAAGCATAATTGGATCTGTTGTTGAATCTCTTGAATCATCCTATGAATCTCACCACATGAAAGACATTGATAGTCACCGTATTTAACTAAAATGGTTTGTGCATCTATTGTTCCTTGGATGTTATCGTATTTTGAAATTGGTATGAGCAGCCCGTCACCATCGCTTGTCTGACTCATCGTTTTTTCATGCGGACTATAGATAGTATCGTTGCGATGAAAACGCTTAAAATAAGAGTAAAAAATCGAATGTTGTTTCTTTATTCTCAAAATATGTGAATTTCTCCCCATTTGTCGCATCCCCTCCGAGGAGTCTTTGCACTACCCCTAAGAATAGCGATTGACTTACTTTTAGGGTTAGGAAGAACCTATCCTAAAGAGCAGGTGAGACTCTCAACAGATGAATCTGTTGCTCTAGCTAAATTCTTAAAGTGTAATGATACCGCGCTTTAGAGCAACAATCATTGCTTGAGTGCGATCGCCTACTCCCAACTTACTCAGAATATTTTTGACATGGAATTTGACTGTTCCCTCAGCAATTGACAAAGCAGTGCTTATCTCTAAGTTACTCTTGCCCCTTGCCATTAGGCGTAGCACCTGCAACTCACGATCGCTCAGTTCTGGGCTACATATCCGCTCTGCCAATTTTGCGCCCACGGCAGGGGGAATATACTTTTGACCGTTGTGAACTGCCCGAATTGCTGTCAGTAGTTCATCCGGTTCTGCATCTTTTAAGACATAGCCCTTTGCACCCGATCGCAGTCCCCGATAGATGTCTTCGTCTCCGTCGTAGGTCGTCAGGACAACGATCCGAGCGTCGGCAAACTCAGCACAAATGGTAGCGATCGCTTCAACCCCATTTAGCTCAGGCATCCGCAAATCCATCAACGTTACATCGGGTTGATGTTGGCGGAACAATTCTACTGCTTCGCGCCCGTTGCACGCTTGTCCAACAACTGTCATATCAGGTTTATAGTCAATTACGGCTGCTAGACCTTCTCGCATAAACGGATGATCGTCGCTAATCAAGACGCGGATAACAGAGGAGCCTGGTGTAGGAGTTAAGCGATGCCATTGGGTCATAGTGTTGCTACTCTCACGATGATTTCTGTTCCTTGTCCCAGGTGGCTTTGAATCGTCAATTCTGCCCCAATCCGTTGGGCGCGTTCAGTCATTCCGAGTAATCCAAAGCCCCGACCGACCGAAAGGCTGCTGCCTTCAAACCCTTGCCCATTGTCTTTGATACACAAGACGATCTGCGTTGGCGTAGCCCGCCGCAGGCATCGCTCTGCCTCCCGCAGGCATCGCTCATACCGCAACTCAACGCAGATTTCGCTGGCATTTGCATACTTAAATGCATTGGTTAACGCTTCTTGTCCAATGCGAAACAGATTCGTTTCCACCTCTTTCGCTAAAGGATATGGTTCACCGAGCGCTTGGCAGATAACCTGCACTGAGGTATGAGAAAACATCTGAGCCGCGAGGCGATTGAGTGCGCTATGCAAATCGCCTTCTTCTAATATTTGCGGGCGGAGTGCTTCCACCGAGCGACGGGCATCTGCCAGCCCGGAACGCGCCAAGATACGCCCCGTTTTTAGGTGTGACTGGGCAGCATCTGGATCGAGCGTGATTCTCTGGGAGGCGGCATCTAAGTGAACGATGATACTAGTAAAAGCTTGCGCTAGTGTATCATGTATTTCTCGCGCCATACGGTTGCGTTCTTCTAAAATTGATGATTCTTCGGCGCGTTTGCGTTCAAGCAGTGCAGCATTTCGCTGTTCGCTAATATCTGTAATCAGACCATAATATCCTCTCACCTGAGCATTGAGATCGAAATCGGGGATGGAGGTGACAGCAACGTACTTTTTGCCCAACGGCAAAGGGATTTCTGCCTCATAGGTTATAACCTCCCCTGCTAGCGCTCGATTCATGTACGGTTCAATAATTTGATAAGTTGCCTCGCTCATGACTTCACGAACCTGCTTACCCACAATTTCATCTCGACTACAGCCATACCATTCCTCATAAGTTCGGTTGGCAAATCGATAGCGCCGATCTGTATCTATATAACAGATACAAGCGGGGAGAGCGTCGGTAATCAATCTTAGTTCCTGTTCTCGCTCGCGCAGTTCTGCCTCGCTTTTCTGTAAAGCGGCTGTTCGTTCTGCTACTTGTTGCTCTAGGGTAAGATTGTAATTTGCTAGCAATTGCTCTGCTTGCTTGCGTTCGGTGATGTCTTGAAAAGCCGAGATCGCATAAATCACATTGCCCTGTTCGTCAAATACTGGAGTTCCCCACCCTTCAACTGGAACGATCGCATTGTTTTGGCGAATTTCTAAATCGTCAATTCTCGTGCGATCGCCTTTCAACGCCCGCATGACTGGCAAGTTCTCAATGGGATATGGTTGCTCTGTTCCCGCTAGATAAAGTTGATAAATTTCTGCAAGTTGCTCTGGTGTCGCACCAGGAATAATCCCTTTGCCTAATAGTTGAATTGCCTGTTGATTGGCGTAGCAAGGGCGACCGAGTGTATCTACGACTCCAATTCCTACCGGCACCGCTTCCAGGAATTGAGCCATCTGATTTTCGCTCTTCCGTAGTTTGGAGTAGAGTTTGGCATTTTCAATGGCGATCGCTGCTTGGGTTGATAACAAGTTCAATACTTGCAATTGCTCTGGTGTAAATGCCCCAGATGCCAATTGATTTTCCAGATACAACACGCCAACAAGCTTACCTTGGTTCAGCAGTGACATACATAAGATTGATTGAGTGTGGTTGTGTTGAATATATGGCTCATTAATAAAATTACCTTCACGAGTCGCATCATTTAAAATGACACACTCATGAGTACGAATAACATAATTAATAATCGATTGCGGTAGGCGATTTGCTGTTGGGATAGATTGCAGCACTTGCGTAATACAGACATTATCACCATCATTGAGTTCGCAAGCAGCTTCAATTACCCATTCTCCTGAGTTTTCCAAAATTAGAAATCCTGTTTGTGCGCCAGCATTCTCAATTAAGATTTTCATCAAGGATTTGAGCAATTGATCTAGTTCAATTTCACTCGAAATCGCCTGCGATGCTTTTAGCACAGAGGCTAAATCAAATGCGATGGGTGAGTTGTTAGAAGTAGTTTTAGAAACTTTGGGAATTAATGTGTGAGTTACGTTCGATAACTGAGTAAATAGCTGCGAATAGCGAGTTTCTAAATCTCTTACTTTCGCAGTCGCTCCCCAACGCTCATAGCAGTAATGAGCTTCCTTCATATATGTTTGGGCAAACTTTTCCCGACCTCGTGCCAAATAATATTTTGCAGCCAATTCATAAGCTAATGCCTCTTCTTGGATATATCCATTTCCTCTAGCTCCAAGAATTGCTTGTTCGTAGAATTCTTCTGCTTCTAATAACTGACCTAAAACTCTTGCAATCTCTGCTTGTACTAAGTAATATTTATGCAAATGGTTCATTGGCGCATAATTAGCCCATTGCTTTATTTCCTCTTGATTAACATCAACATTTTTGAGGATTTCCGCCTGCGCTTGAGCGCTGCTTTCGGGGTATATTGCCAGCTTTGCCAAAGAGTCATAGAGGTAGTACAAAGGATAAAGTGCTGTCCCTCTTGCTTTGAGTAAATGTCTTTGTGCTTTGTTCCCGTTTTCAAGTGCCTGAGAATATTCAGAAAATAGATAGCATAGGAAAAGTTTGTTGAAATGTACTAGAAAAATTACGGCTCCATCTGTTTCATCCTGTGGCAGTCTATTTTCCTCATTGTAAGCTTCCCCAATTAGACTCGTTAGACTGACCGAGCGTCCCATCAAATTTAAGACAGACTGCTGAAATATTTGATTCCAGGCGAGTGGTGTTTCTTGTTTAATTTGATGGATTGCTTCACCGTAGGTTCTCAAATCGCATTCAAGTTCCACTAGTTCCTTTCCGGCGATAAAGGATTGCAAGCAATAAGTATGAGCGCAATAGGCAGCAAACTCTAAATCTCCAGTTTCTAACCCACTTTGATAACCTTCTGGTAATTGCTGTGATGTTTTTCTAATATGTTCTTTCCAGTGGATAATGAAGACATATACAATGAAAAATGTCTTAGCTGTGAGTGCATGGGTCTTAGACTGCGACAACAACCTCAGAGCAAGCTGTCCAAATTGGTAGCCAGATTCGATATTTCCGACCATCCCACAAAGAATTAGTCCAAAGTTGGCGTATGCAAAAGCAGAAGTAAAGGCATTGCCATACTGGATTGACAAGTTGACTTGTTTTGATGCTAGTAGCGGCATCAAATCAGGAGCAGCTATTTGGGCAGCAATCATGATGCTTGATAAAATTCGCATTGCTGCTAACTTGTCCGGGTCGGTCATTTCTGGTAAATGGCTCAAGCCTCCAATTGGCTTTTCAGCTAGAAGTGATGTAATTGTATCTATCTCAAGCTGAATATACGACTTACTTGGCTCTTTGGGAAAACTGATCCCTAGTTGTTGCAAAACTTGCAATGCAGTATCAATCGCTTTCAATGGCTGGCTCTGCGCCATGTCGGTTTGAATTTTGACCTCGTAAATTTTTACAATATCGAGAACTGTTTTGGCTTGTTGTAGAACGAGCGCAACCCAGTATTCTACCTGCTTAAAATTGCCACACAAATACTCGAATTCTGTTATTTCTAAATATAAATCTAAGGTCAAATTATAGTTGGTTTGCCAGCTAGAATCTGCTAGCCAAACTCTTGCTGTAGCTAAATATTTTTTCGCCATACTATAAGCGATCGCTGCTTTTGCTTTCTGCGCGGCAATTAAATTTAATCGAGCAATTTCATTTCGTTCTGGTTGCTCACTGACAAGCTCAATCCCATGATTCAAATGATCAACGATTTCAAATAACCTATCTGATAGGCACTCCGGTGAAGTTTTGTATAGTAGATTGCGACCAATTTGTAAATGAACAACTTGTTTATGCGCCTCATCGATTAAGGCGTATGCTGCTTGCTGTACGCGATCGTGCAAAAACTTATACTCTTGAATTAACAAGTTCTCATCTAATTCAGAGAGGGGTTGAATTAATCCAACTTGCATTACTGCTTGTAAATCTTGGAAAACCATTTCAGGTGGTTGATCACAAACAATCGACAACGTATCTAAATTAAATTCAGCACCAATGCAAGCAGCTAACTGAATAATTTGCTGTGTGTTCTCTGGCAGTTTCTTCAACTTGTGAAGCATCAACTCCACAACATTATTAGTGATATCTTGGGCTTGAATCTGAGAAATGTTCCACTGCCAGCCTCCTCCCCCCCTCTGTCCACCCTTAGTAAGGGGGTCAAAGGTCAACAGATTTTCGGTATACAGCGTCCTCAAAAATTCATTGACAAAGAAAGGATTACCCTCGGTTTTACGCAACACCAACTGAGCTAAGGAACGAACGGTGTCAGTATTGTGATGTAGTGTCTCGGCGATCAACTGATTCAACGGTTCCAGCGTTAAGGGTGTCAGTATAATTTCTTGAAAAACTACTCCTTTTTTTCGCAGTTTTTCTTGCATTAATGCCAGTGGATGCGTTGAATTTACTTCATTATTTCGATATGCTCCAATTAAAAATAGGGATTGGATTTGCTCATCTAGCAGCATCAACTCAATTAACTTCAGCGTTGCTGAGTCTATCCACTGCAAATCATCTAGAAAAATAGCTAGGGGATGTGACTTGGAACAAAACACCCGCACAAACGATTGAAAAATCCGATTGAAGCGATTTTGAGCTTCAGTTGCGCCAACTTCCGGCGCAGGTGGCTGTTTGCCAATAATTAACTCAATTTCTGGGATGACATCAATAATGATTTGTCCGTTGTTTCCTAAAGCTACAAGCAAACGCGATCGCCACTGTTGTACTTGTTTGTCTGGTTCACTGAGCAATTGCTGCACCAATTTTTGCAGAGCATTTGCGATCGCGCTGTAGGGAATATTGCGCTGAAATTGATCGAATTTACCAGAGATAAAATAGCCGCGCTTTTGGGTAATTGGTTTATAGATTTCTTGAACTAACGCAGATTTTCCAATGCCAGCATAGCCAGATACTAACATCATTTCGACTTGGAATTTTGGATTGCCCGCTTGTTCTCTGTGTGAAGTGGTTTCCGAATTGTTTGATAAAGCAGCGACGCGATTTGACTCTGAACACGCTACGCGATTGTCCTTCAGACACGCTATGCGATTGTCCTTCAGACACGCTATGCGATCAAAAGCTGCCAGTAACATTGTAACTTCCTTGTCCCGCCCATAAAGTTTTTGGGGAATTTGAAACTGACCGGAAGCGTCTTGAAGCCCAAGTTGAATGCTAGAGATTTGACCGATTTCTTCTAATTGTTGAACACAGATTTCTAAATCCGCTTTGATTCCCCAGGCATTCTGATAGCGATCTTCTGCATTTTTTGCCATCAGTTTGAGAATGATATCTGAAACTGGCTTAGGAATCGTTGTATTTATTTCATCAGGCGGAACAGGCTGTTTAGCTATATGACAGTGGACTAGCTCCAGCACGTCTGTGGTGGGAAATGGTAGTTGTCCAGTTAGCAGTTCGTAGAACGTCACACCAAGAGAGTAAAAATCGGTGCGGTAATCGAGTAAACGGTTCATGCGCCCAGTTTGCTCTGGAGATAGGTATGCAAGTGTCCCTTCTAAAACATGAGGGTTCTTGAAAGTCGGATTCGTGCGGTTAAATTGGGTGGCAATCCCAAAATCAATAATTTTGACAACACCAGTATCCAGATTGAGGACTATATTTCCAGGGTTGATATCTTTATGAATGACATTGGCTGCATGGATTCTGCCCAGAATGTCGCTCATTGCGATCGCAACACCGAGAAAAGTGGATAAGGGCATGGGGCAGAAGATATCTGGGCGCTTGTGCGTCCATTTCTCTAGGGACTCTCCCCCAAAATCTTCTAAGAGAATCATCAGAGTGCGTTGATAGTCCTGCTGGCTGTATGCTTTGATAACTCCTTCTAATTTTAGGGAGCGGGTAATTTTATATTCCTGTCTGTAGCGAGTCAGTTCTTGCGGACAGGGATAATCAAGCTTTAGCATTTTTACGACGATCCCTACTCCATCGTCTCTGATGCCCCGATACACTAGAGAATTAGAACTTTCATATATTTTGTCTTCGATGGCAATACCAGGTAGAGCAATCATAGAGCAACTCTTGAGAGGATAATCTGGCATACCTCAAACTATACAGCAATTCTCCTTGTTAGAAGGATTACTTACCGCTTCCTCCTATCTATAAAGAGTTTAATGAAATAATAATTTGGTAGCTAAAGTCTACTTTCAATCTCCAAAACATTCAACAATTTCTCTTCCACAGCAGTAAGATAAGGTCGATTCAGTTTCCCCAACGACTGCAACAGACTTTTGACTGTCTCCTCCAGTGAACTCGAATACACTCGATTAATGCGTAGGCGTAGCCCGCCGCAGGCATCGCTAATCTGCTGCATCTGCTGACATTCCTGGGGCAGGTAGTTGAAGGACTTCAGGTGCTGCAACCCAATCGTGTACTCGCCATCCCAGACTCTCACGGTGCAACTAAACTCGTTTACTGCGCTGACAATCCCCCAGCAGCCACCTTTGCCTCTCAGTTCGGGATTGTCTTTTGAAAGGATTTGACACACTTCACCTATCTGGTAGGTATTGGGTACGCGATCGCTCTTGAAGAGATACTGAAGGTAAAGCAAGAAGATCGATAGTGGCAGGATTAATCGCCATTGTTCAACTCCTGGGCTGGTATCCATTTCAATAAAATATCTGGTTGTATGTTGTATCGACTACAAATCGCGTCCATGACATCTCTGCCAAGATACTGAGCAGAATTGTTGTACAGGTTATATGCAGTAGTCCGGCTAATACCAGTTTCTTGCCAGAACTGATAAACGCTCATCCCTTTGCTGTCAACAAATTCCTTAATTCGATTTCTCATGGGCATACCTTATATTGCCACTGATATATTCACAATTAACTGTTATTGCAAAGTAGTTAACACTATTATAGAGTAATTGTAGTATAAAGTTAACTAAGAATTTAAAGCTCTTTTATAGCCACTGTAGAACCAAATACCCAACAAAGGTATTTACGTAACGCGGGAACGAGTGCGATCGCATTGTTGAATGACCTCCAGAAAAATACACCGGAGATTTATACCCATTTATCGAGATAGTTAGGCAATGCCAATAAGTAGCGATTTAATGCAGAAAATATTACCGTTACTTAGACCCGTGATGGAAAATGCAAACCAACGTCGGGCGTATTTATTTAGGGCATTGGGGACAGATACGCATGTGCAATATCGACTAGTTTTCGATATAGCTACAAATGATTTTATTCCTAACTTAGTGAATGATATCTTATCACTCTTAAAACCTGCAAAATCTCCTTAACAGCCGCTTTCTCCTGCTCCATCTCCTGAACTCGATTCAGCAACCGCTTGGGAATGTACTTCGACGACTTGACCAAGCGATCGCCCTCACTCCAAAATTCATAATGATAGTACACCTGTGAGTAATCCTTGCCATTCCTGGTAATCGTTCGCCAATGAATGCTCCCGCTCCCCTCCCCCTTATGCCGTCGCATTTTACTAAGGGATATCTGCGATTGAGAAGAGTTTTTACTAGGGCTGCTGCTCATCTCCCATAACCCAGATTTCTTAAAGAAGCGATCGCTCCCTTACTTGCTACTTTCATGACTCAACTTAGAGCAAATTTCCCTAACAAAAGGCGATCGCTCGATAGCTGCGATCGCCTCTAACCACATTCTCAACAATCCCCATTAAATCAATGCAACCAATTCGCCTCCAGAATCAATTCCTGTGCAGCATCTGGTAATTTATACCCCCGTTGATAAATCTCTTGTAAGACCACGCGCTCAAACTCAGAATTTGAGTCTGTTTGTTGCAGCAATGCTTGATATTGCTGATCACGAGACATTCCTTTAACTTGACAATTTATGGTACTTTCCAGCAATTGGTCAAGCCAGGGTTTGATTAAATGGCGATTAATCAAAGCATGATCAAACTGGTTCCGATAAGAGAGTAAGCATTCATAACAAGCTTGAACACAACTTTCTTTTGGTTCCTTAAAATGGCAGATATCTAAAGCTGCATCAGCAATTTTTTGAAACGCTTCCGGTTTTTCTAACAATTGAGAAAGGACACCTGCACCACCTTCGGCTGCTTCCCAAAACAGTAAATATTTACCTTGTCCTAGTCGTTCGGAGTCGAGTTCATCGGCTTCTAACTTGTAAACAGCTTGGATTGCTGTTGGGTGATATCACCTCTGGCGGAGCGATCGATGGTGCGGCGGGATTGTTCTAACTGGTTGACGGCTTCGGAATACAAATCACGCCAGCGATCGCAAGCTCTCTCAAAACTATTCAGTGCATTTTCGAGGGTACTTTGTAGCCAATTTACCGAATAACAAGAGACTTTTCGCAGGTCGTTTTGGCAGAAAACATCAGAGAGGATGGACTGGCTAGCTTGCAGACATTGGGCTAATTTGCCAGCACTTAGGGTTAATTGCTGCCGCACACTGTCTCTGAGGGGATAACCTTCGATTTCCAAGTCCAGAATTTTATTTAGGGAGTCATCCAGATAAAGCCCAGTGTGTGCTAGCCAAATTGAATACACATGAGATTTAATTAAATCTTGGTTTGCCAGTTCTAATTTCGGTGGGGCGACAACACCAGCAACCATTTGATTTTGGCGTTTAAAGAAATACTGGTCGTGACCGCTACCAATGGAGGCATAAGCAATTACTAAAGCTTCCTGTCCGCATTACCACTAATTGTAGTTGCCCAGGTTGCTTGATGTAACTGTTCATTTTCATCAAAAGCCCAGGTTTGTTTAATAACTGGAATGACTTTTCATTGCGAAAGTTGAAAATATCAAGATAATTCGCAGTTTGTGGTTTGTAATTCGTAATTGATGATTGTTTGGGTGTGCGTCCTAAGTGTTGGTCGATATATTGAGAGAGTTGGGTGGTGAAAGTGTCTGTCAGCGTCGAAGGGTCGAAGATTTCTTTTAGTTCTACATCCCATTCTTTGGGTATGCTGGTGAAGATTAGATTTAATTGTTCTGTTGTGACTGAATGAACAAAAATACCTAAATCTCACGCTTAGTTCGTGGTTAGTAATACTGATAATGACCCTTGACCCATACGCGATGGTGATTTCTTGTTATCCAATGCCCACGTATCCACCGACGACGCTCTGTTCGCCTAGCAAGTAATGTTCCGACTTGTGGTTTTTGAACATCTGGG
Organism: Nostoc sp.; assembly: GCF_036919575.1. Lineage (GTDB taxonomy): Bacteria > Cyanobacteriota > Cyanobacteriia > Cyanobacteriales > Nostocaceae > Nostoc. The sequence goes on from NZ_JBALBY010000120.1 coordinate 21,403, forward strand.
TTGACTACTGAGAGTGCTGATGCCTGTTTTGGCATGGAGGCAACCAACACTGGTATTGCCACTATTGCTGCAATAATCCTGTTCATGAATCTTTTTCCTTTAGCGATCGCGCCCTCCCCAACGCCCAATCGCTAGTAAATTGCACAGGTGCGCCCCGCCCCGGTCTAAACTATGGCTAGCGACACCGAGCAGCCCGCCTTTGGCATTGCTCATCATAACCCATATATAAAGTTTCCTCGCTTGAATCATGCTGCTTTAACTGTGACCTTGAAGAGTGCTGTCTCCAAACAACTGGTAAATTCAACAGGAGCGATCGCTCTCAATTGCTCTTGAACAGTAGTAACAGCCGGAATTGATAAAACAAAATCGGCATCTGACAGGTTATGCAAGGCATACTCAGCCAGAAAGTTAGTAAGTGAAGAATAGACATCTCCGAAAACGGCATAAGTATCTCTGTGACTAACTTATAGGGTGCGATCGCTAGTTTCGCAATCCGGCTAGTTTATACGATAGAATAAGGCTTTGAGATATTTGTTGTTAATAATCAGACAAAAAAACGTAGTTATGTGCGTTCATTTTC
>NZ_JBALBY010000121.1:0-37163 GCF_036919575.1 Nostoc sp.
ATCACTAAGAACATCAATTGCAATGTTCTTAGATTACATCTTATGCTGACTTTTTGCTTAAGTTGACACCAATGAGCAATGCTGTGCCCCTACGAAAGATATGGTTTTTAACCTTATTCATATTTGGTATTTATTGTCAATGCGTAAGTCCTATTCTATTAGAATGCGCTACGCAGGTTTATCTGACCAAACCTGCATTAACTCTTTTCTAGAGACATAACGGATGTCAATGCCTGGGTCAGCAAGTATATATTTCTTACCTTTTTGACCATACAAAACAACCCAGTGAGTACCTCTCCAGTGAATAATTGCTGGCAGTGGCGCTTGGGTCATCTGGTCTAATATTTCATTAGATGCTCTGACAGAGCGTGCATTAAAACCAAGCGTCCCGCTAACAATGTTGTTCCTAATTGCCTAGTACCTACCGCTCCCCGGATGCGATTTAGTGTAAAGTTACGCCACCAGTGTTTGGCAATAGAAGCAAGACAAGCAGCTCCACAATCTTCTTCGCTATGTTGTGTAACAACTTGCTATTTCATTTCACACTCCAGGAACCAATAACATTGTGAGAAAACCCAAAAAAATAGCAGGGTTTTACCCCTGCATACAGTAGTGCTTATTCCCTATTCGACTACTCAAAGATAAGCAGTATTTTCCGAAAAAAGCGCTACAGAAACAGATTGACTGTGGCTATGAAACAACAGTCAATCGGAATTTGTGAAGTTTGTTGAAGAAAAGTCGATGCATCGTCATAAATGTATGCTAGGATAATTGCGCTCAAGAAATACCTAATTGCTGGTAGAATTAAGTCGATTAGCAATTCAGGTACGTGTATTAAGTAACTTAACCTGTGGCAACAGGGTAAGTTACTTAATAGGCGAGGCTTTATTTCTCTGAAGGCGCAGTTAATCCGGTCTTGACGTTTATTGTTTCGCTTCTACTAAACTTCATAAGTTTGCCTAAGGCGATGAATTTAGGCGCGTGCGCGGTTGCGTACGCGGAAGCTGTTTCTATTTCCGGAATTTGCAATTGCCGTGGCATTCTGAGCTACGTCTCCATCATTTCCCTCAGCTACATTTACGGCAACGGCTTGATTAAAATCAAAAAAACCGCCACCAGAGAGGTTGGCTTCTTCGTTAGTGGTTAATGCAGTAAACAATGTGCTTTGCATAATCTTAGTTCTCACTTGATTGTTGGGATGTTGGGATTAAAGTCATGTCACTCCAAAGTCATAGATATAAACGTAAAAGAGTATATTCAGTAACTTTTTTGTGCTGCTAAAGGATTGACTGTGGCTATCAAACAACAGTCAACGAAAATTTGTGAAGTTTGTTGAAGAAAAGTCGATGCGTCCTAATAAATGTATCTTCGGATAATTGCGAGCAAGAAATACCTAATTGCTGGTAGAATTAAGTGGATTAGCAATTCAGGTACGTCTATTAAGCAACTTAACCTGTGGCAACAGGGTAAGTTACTTAAAACGCGAGGCTTTATTTCTCTGAAGGCGCAGTTAATCCGGTCTTGACGTTTATTGTTTCGCTTCTACTAAACTTCATAAGTTTGCCTAAGGCGATGAATTTAGGCGCGTGCGCGGTTGCGTACGCGGAAGCTGTTTCTATTTCCGGAATTTGCAATTGCCGTGGCATTCTGAGCTACGTCTCCATCATTTCCCTCAGCTACATTTACGGCAACGGCTTGATTAAAATCAAAAAAACCGCCACCAGAGAGGTTGGCTTCTTCGTTAGTGGTTAATGCAGTAAACAATGTGCTTTGCATAATCTTAGTTCTCACTTGATTGTTGGGATGTTGGGATTAAAGTCATGTCACTCCAAAGTCATAGATATAAACGTAAAAGAGTATATTCAGTAACTTTTTTGTGCTGCTAAAGGATTGACTGTGGCTATCAAACAACAGTCAACGAAAATTTGTGAAGTTTGTTGAAGAAAAGTCGATGCGTCCTAATAAATGTATCTTCGGATAATTGCGAGCAAGAAATACCTAATTGCTGGTAGAATTAAGTGGATTAGCAATTCAGGTACGTCTATTAAGCAACTTAACCTGTGGCAACAGGGTAAGTTACTTAAAACGCGAGGCTTTATTTCTCTGAAGGCGCAGTTAATCCGGTCTTGACGTTTATTGTTTCGCTTCTACTAAACTTCATAAGTTTGCCTAAGGCGATGAATTTAGGCGCGTGCGCGGTTGCGTACGCGGAAGCTGTTTCTATTTCCGGAATTTGCAATTGCCGTAGCATTCTGAGCTACGTCTCCATCATTTAGAACAGCTACATTTATGGCAATGGGAACATTAATATCCGCAAACCCACCAGAGAGGCTGGCTTCTTCGTTGGCACTTAATACAGAAAACAATGTGCTTTCCATGATTTTAGTTCTCGCTCAATTGTTGGATGGAATTTAAATCACATCACTCTAAAGTAATAGATATAAACATAAAGTGTATATTTAGTAACTTTTTTGTGACGTTAAATGTATTATACGCCTCTTGCTCAAAAGGTCAAGCAGCCAAGTGTTTAAGAAATGTGTATTACACATCTGGATCAAAAATATTACATAGTTATTTTTTATACAACATTATTTAAAAGTTAATTTTTTATTTATCAAAAAATCGTAGTCGTCAATATATATTGATATAAATAAAACGGTCTAAAAGCTTAATTTTGTCAAAAAATGTATAATTGCAGCTAATTGCGTATTAATACTGGTAAATTAACGAAAATCCACAGACTTAAAGATATAGTCAAGTAAACAAAACGAATTTTTTATACGGTTCGTACTTAAATAAATTTATAAAACTCAAAACTGCGATTCCGCATTTTTGAGTAAGTATTTTCATCTAAAAATGTTATTTCTGCAATTATTTTATACAGTATAAATTTGAGTAAATATAATTTCTTTTAATATATAAATGTTTAACTTTGCTGAAAGATTTATTAATTTGAAAAAAGCTTTATATTGCTTACATAAATATTTTGCAAATAAATAAAGAAAGGATAAAATTTTAAATAAAAATTATAAAGATTTGGTATTATTATAATTAATAATGCATAATGCGCTAATTCTTATTTAGAGTTAGCTGTATATCAACATTATATTTTAATACTAAGTAGGTCAGCACGATAAAACCCATGTATATTTAGTTTTGTAAAAACTCTGAAATCACTGATTTATAAGCTGTTTGCTGATTTTACATTTCGTCACGTAGGTTGATTTTTTAACGCCGATTTACTTAAACGCCGTGTACAACTTCACTCTCAAACCTAACCCCCAACCCCTTACGCCAGGTGCTTCAAGTCGGCGGAGCCGCCCAAGGCACTGGCTTCCCTACTAGTGTTGGGGAGCAAGAATCAAAGCCTCTCTCCGTGTCCGGGATCTCACTTTTTAGCCCGATTATAATACTCTCACGAAATAAAAATAAAAAACCTTGATTTTCATTGGCTTGATGAATTTAGGGGTAGGCTGGGGAGGCACTCGCGCTCTGGTGAAGAGAGTTGAACGAAGTGGCGTTTGAGGAACGTAGAAGTCTGTGAATTTGAAATTGATGAGTAAGCAAGTTTGTAGTCAAGACTTTAGTCCTTATTTAGTAAGCACTTAAGTGCTTACTACAAATTCTTCATTACTAGCTTGAGATTTATTTTGAGAAAAGCAAGGCTGTTAAAGGATTTGTCGGCTGATTGAGAAGACACATAGAGACAAGGAAAATCCCCCTTGTCCCTACATTCAGTCGATTCAACGCTCTTGAGTTGCCAAAAATTGACGCAAGCTCAATAAACTCAGCGTTTGACCCAAATTCAAGGGCAAAATTGAAACTCCTTCCAAGCGAGATTGTACCCAACCTTCTCCCCAGTACCATTCGTGGAAGCCGTCAATACCTCCGCTGAGTACTAAGCGGAGACAGTTGGATTTTACAACATCTACTTGATGATGAATCGAGACTGGCCCAGTCCAGGTAGTAAACTGGAATCCTGGAAGCAGTTCTTCTGGCATTCCTGGCGCAAAGCGTTGCCCTAAGAGCCATTTTTCTAGTTGCACCGGATGCAGCAGACTGTCACGAATTGCATCTGTTGATGCTTCGATTTCGATCCGCAGTTGGCTTTGTTGAAAATTACCTAGCATTTTTATAGGATTACCTAAAGGTGAGCGATCGCTATTTCTAATATTGCAAATAGTTTTTGTCATTAGTCATTAGTCCTTTGGACTTTGCAAATAAATAATCACTAATGACCAATGACAGCCGTTTATTTGCGTAACACCCCACTACGTCACTTTTCTGGCAGCAGAGAACTTAGAATAGAAAAAGTGAACTTGTTAAGAAATGTAAGGTTATTCATGGCGGATCAGTTAATTCGTGCAACAGCAGCCGAAGGTGGAATTCGTGCCGTAGGTGTGATCACCACACGTTTAACAGAAGAAGCACGGGAGCGTCACAAGCTTTCCTATGTGGCAACGGCAGCACTGGGTCGGACTATGGCAGCAGGCTTGTTAATGGCTTCTAGTATGAAGCGAACTGGGTCGAGGGTCAACGTTCGGGTGAAGGGCGATGGACCCTTGGGCGGCATATTGGTAGACGCTGGCTTAGATGGCACGGTACGCGGGTATGTCGGGAATCCATCTGTGGAATTGCCTCCTAATGCCAAAGGTAAGCTAGACGTTGGTGGTGCAGTTGGTGGCGGCTACCTCTACGTTGTGCGCGATATCGGTTATGGTTATCCCTACTCTAGTACGGTTGAACTAGTTTCTGGCGAAATTGGCGATGATGTGGCTCATTATCTGGTGAATTCCGAACAAACACCTTCAGCTTTAGTTTTAGGTGTGTTTGTGGGAGCAGGTGGAGTAACTGCGGCGGGAGGATTACTGGTGCAAATATTACCCAAAGCTGCCAGAGACGAAGCCTTAGTAGAAACCTTGGAATCACGAGTTGCTGGTCTAGCAGGATTTACGCCATTGTTGCAAGCTGGGAAAAATTTGACTGAAATCTTTGGCGACCTGTTGGGAGACATGGGGCTGGCAATCTTTCCCGAACGGCAAATGCTGCGCTTCCACTGTGGTTGTTCTTTCGATCGCGTTTTGGGGGCACTGAAGATTTTGGGAGAAGCCGAACTGCAAGATATGATTATTAAAGATGATGGGGCTGAAGCAACTTGCGAGTTTTGCGGCAACGTCTACCAGGCAAGTAGCGATCAGTTAGCTCAACTAATTGCCGATTTGCAAGCTGAATCTACTGTTTCAGGATAAAGTATAAACTAGCACTGATTTTTGAGATTGTTAATGGTATTCTGTAGAGAGAGTTGAAGAAGAATGCAGAATCCAGAATCCAGAATTCACCAATCTTTCAGTCGGGGATTGGGACCCACGACTGAATTGTTGCACCACCAAAAATTCTAGTTTTGTGGGGGTGCAAAAACGCCGATTATTCATCCGCCAGTACTTCGACAGAGCTACGTAACCATCGCACAGAATACCCAACTGAATTCTGACTCCTGACTCCTGAATTCTGTTCGATAATCAAAAAAGTAGCTTTTTAATTACGAGAAAGTTACTATGGCAACAATGGAATTATCAAGCTAAAACAGAGCGCTATTCAATTATTTTGGTGTGAGAGATGACAGAGCGGGATATTCCAGACAGTTGGTCTTCAGCCAGTGGAAAAAAGCCAGATCAAAACAAAAGATTATCCCGAACAGAACAATTCGGTGAAACTCAACCATTTGATGTCCCAGCTACTGGTTCTACCTCCAAGTCAGTGAAGCGGCGAAAAAAAAACGATACGGAAGGATTACCTATAAATAGTCATTCAGAAGAAACTACCCAACTCAGTAAAAGCTCTGGGAAATGGCCAGGCTGGATGAAAAGCTGGGTATTGTGGTCAGTACTGTTAATGTTAATTCCCGGCAGTGTCGGATTATTGGCAATGGCAATGCTGCTGAAGTTGCCAACTGCCCCTAATTGTCCCTCGATTTTCTGGCCTCTAGCTAGTGCCTCTGTGCGGCTACACTGCGCTCAGTTAGCGGCTTCTAAAGAGACAGTGAGCGACCTATTGCAAGCGATCGCTCTGGTGAAGGAACTACCACAAAATCACCCGTTGCATGGAGAAATTGATCGTTTCATCGAAGAATGGTCACGGGATATTTTGAAGTTAGCCGATCAAAGTTTCCAAACAGGGAATTTAGAGGAAGCGATCGCTACTGCCCAGAAAATACCCCAAGACGTGGCGGCTTATAAATTAGTCGATGAGCAAATTGGCAAATGGCAGTCGATTTGGTCAAAGGCAGAAGCGACATACAACGGTGCGATCGCCGAAGTAAAGGAACGACACTGGCAATCGGCATTCATGTTATCCGCTAAAATGCTGCGCGTAGACAATCAATACTGGGCGAGTACTAAATACGACCAATTGAATCGTCTAATTGCCTCAGCGCGGGAAGATGGGGATAAGTTAGGAAAAGCTGAAAACTTAGCAAGTAGTAAAGTAGTCGATAATTTATTAGAAGCGATCAATCTAGCTGAGTCCATAGGGCAGGAAAGTTACATTTACGAAAAAGCTCAGGCAGCGATTCCCGTATTTGGACGCCAAATGTTGGAATTGGCACAGTCAAAACTAGATAAGCGGGATGCAGATGAGGCGCTGAATATTGCCAGACAAATACCGGAAAGTGCAAAACTACAAGCCGAAACAGATGACTTTATCGCCATAGCTGACGCGAAAAAGAGTGCTTGGATCGGTAATGTTTCTGGTTTAGAGGCTGCGATCGCCCAAGCACAACAAATTGATTCCACAAGACCAGTGTATAACGAAGCACAGCAACTGATTGCTCGTTGGCAGTTGGAAATTGAAGATGTTGCCAATCTAGAAAAAGCGAGAATATTGGCTAGTCAGGGAACAGTCCCTAATTTAACAGCAGCGATCGCCCAAGTGGAGATCATCCCTGCTAGTAACCCCAGGGCCGCAGAAGCTAGGCAAGAGAGCGATCGCTGGCGTGCCCAAGTGGAGACAATTGAAGACCAACCTTACTTAGACCGCGCCGAACAGATCGCTATGTTTGAGGATATTAACTCTTTGCAAGCTGCGATCGCTCAGGCCAGCGAAATCCGTAGAGGTCGTGCATTATATGCAGAAGCACAGAAAAAAGTTCGGACTTGGATCGGAAAGATTCAGCGAATTCAAGACCAGCCCTACTTGGATCAAGCCCAAGAACTGGCTCAGAGTGGAAATCTCACCGCCGCCATTAGCGCAGCTCAACAAATTGCCTCGTCGGGAAGGGCGCTTTCACAAGACGCACAAGCTGCCATAAATGATTGGGAAGGGCAAATCCGCACTAGAGAAAACTGGAAAAAAGCCCAGGAAGTGGGGGCGGCTGGTACGCCAGAAGCCTTAGTTGAGGCAATACGGCTGGCAGATCGGGTTTCAAACAATAGCATCTTACGTATGGATGCAAATCAGGCTATTGACCAGTGGAGTCAGCAATTGTTAGAAATAGCACGCTCTCAAGGTCAGTCTGATATTGCCAGAGGGATTGACATTGCCAAATCTATTCCACGCAATAGTGCTGCTTACAGTCCGGCGCAAGAGCAAATTAAGGCTTGGCAGCAATTTCTCAATCCTCAACCGCAGCCTCAGCCTCAGCCTCAGCCTCAGCCTCAGCCGGAATCTCTACCATTTCCTCGATCAACTACTACTAATGGGCAATAATATACAGCAGTTTTCATTTATTTGAACCACACATATTGTAGGGGCACAGCAATACTTATGCGTGTCCACTTAACCTAAAAGCCAGTCTATAACCAGCTTTTAAGATTGTCTCGTTCCCAGTCTCTGACTGGGAATGCCCCTCATTGAGGCTCCGCCTCCGTAACTTGCGGCAGAGCCACCAGGAACTGCATTTCCAGCCAGAGGCTAGAAACGAGGTTTTAAAGGAGTTTTTGGCTTAAGTTAACAACAATGAGCATTGCTATGCCCCTACCGCGTGGTCTATTTATTCCCCGATCGCTTCTCCCCATTCTTTAATTACAGAAAATAGTGATGAGTAATCATCATCAGCAAATGACATTTTCACGGCTGTTTGCAAGATTTGCCGCACTCCTTTAATACTGCTGAGATCCAAATTCTGAGATTTCGCTTCAGAGATAAACAATTCTGTATCTTTAAGCAAGTGTTTTGTGGGGAAATTGGGATCAGCATAATTGCCATCCAACATCCGTTGTAGCTTTGTGTCAAAGGTAGGTGCGTAGAATGAACTGTCGCGCAATATTTGCATAAATACATCCACATCGACACCCTGACGCTGGACAAAAGCTAGACTGAGAGCAAAACTAGTTGTTAGGGAAGCTATTAGTTGATTTAGTGCCAATTTGAGCGCCGCCGCAGATCCCACTGGCCCTATAAGTAAAGGTTCTGTCCCAAAATTTTGGAGTAACTTGAAGTGGCGTTCATATTGTTCGGGTTCGCCGCCTACCATAACGCTCAACTTGCCAGCTTTTGCTTCCGGGATACTCCCTAATACAGGTGCTTCTAAATACTCACCACCACCACCAACAACTGCATCTCTAATTTCCTGGCTTTCTGTGGGAGTAATTGTTCCCATTTGGATGATCGTGCGTCCTTCCAGAGTTTGCCAAGCCGTATCTGAAAGCAACACGTTATAAATGGCCGAGGCATTAGTAAGCATGAGGATGACGCACTCAGCAGCACGAATGGCGTGGCGCGGATGTGTGACAATTTCAGCCCCAGCTGCTTGTAGTGGTGCTAATTTTTCTGGGGTGCGATTGTAGGCAACTAGCTGTATATCTGCGGCTAATAACCTTTGAGCCATTGGTAGTCCCATCAGTCCAGTTCCCAGAAATGCCACCTTCATTTTTTACGTTCCTTTAATACAGCGTCAAACAATTTTGGATTTTGGATTTTGGATTTTGGATTTTAGATTGACCCCCAAGGCTATTTCATTCTCATCTAGTCCGCCTCAGAATGAATTCTGAGTCTAATAGCACTCATTCGTCTAAAGACGACTAAGAAAAGGCTATAGTCGGTTTCAACTGACTTTAGCTATGAGCGCTGAACTTCAGTTCTGGGCGGTTTCTGTCTAGAACGAAATAGCCCTGGATTGACCTCACCAATCAAGTCACTCGCTCTGTCATTTAAGTTTCCCTACTTTCTAACTCTTGGCAATCAACCACCAGCAGCAAAAGTCGCCATAATTATCACTGAAAGTAAAATACCTGGAGTAAGTAAGGTTATTAGCATTAGCAGGTCATGAGTAGTCATAATTATTACTTTTGTAGTGTGTTTAACTTTACAGTAATCACTATTATGATATTTTAACTTTTGAAATTTACGTTTATTCTGGCAGAGTCAATCCTTTTAGTGATTGAGAAATTTCTGTCTTGTCCAAACCTTTGCTCTGAATTAGGACTCCAAAACCACCTAGTCCTGTGGGATCTATAAGTTGGTGTAGTGCATCCCGCCGCTTTAGTAACTGTGAGAGGGATTGCTGTTGCTCAGAAAGGGCTGCAATACGTTCGCCTAAGCCCAACGCCATCAAAAATAATCCCTGCTGGATAAAACCAACATTCTTTAAATTGCACTTCTGACCCCAGCGTTCCAAGGCTGTAAAGTCAACATGGGCTGTGATATCTTGGCTTCCAATATTGATATAGGGGTTGTCATGGAAACGGTGATGATAATAACACTGTAGCGTTCCTTGCGATCGCCTGGGATTATAGTAACGACTTGCGGGGTAGCCATAATCAATTGTTAACACATAGCCGCGCTGCAAGCGGTCTGCTACTATACTCAACCAGTCTAAAGCCGCTAAATTAATTTCACTGCGATAACCATCTGGATATGCACTTTCGGCAAAGTTTATTTGCACTAAATCCAAATATTCACCTAGTTGGGGCGTTGAAAGTTCCCCTGTGACTTCTACAAATGCAAAATTTGACCTCTCCCCCAACCCCTCCCCTATGAGGGGAGGGGAGAAAGATTCCCCCTTAGCTTCTAGGGAAGGGGGTTGGATTGTCACATAAATTTCTCGGAGTTCTCCCGTTTCTAGAATGAATTGATGCACGGGAAATGCGTCTACTAACTCATTAGAGAAAAAGCAGCCTGCGATCGCATTCGGTGGTATTTCTTCAATATTGCACCAACGCACAGGTAAATCTTGCAAACGTTGCTGCTGTTCTTGTCTTAAAGTTGGGGACTTTTCAACAATGATGTACTCCAGCGCCGTAAAAAAATCTGGGTAGCGTCGCTGATGATATTTAAGGATATGCAATGCCAGCAATCCTTGACCTGCTCCCATTTCTACCAGAGAAAAGGGTACAGGTTTTCCTAAAATCTCCCACATTTGCAAAAATTGTTCTGCTAGTAACTCGCCAAAGTCAGCACAGAGGTTTGGAGAGGTGAAAAAATCACCACCTTGAAAGCCAATTTTAACTGCATCGCTGGAATAGTAGCCGTGTTCAGGGTGGTATAATACCATCTCCATGAATTGGGCAAAAGTAATTCGTTGTTGAGGAGTGGTGGTAATGTGATTTGCGATCGCTGTACACAATGCTGGATTTGAATCCATAAAATTTGGGATTGGGGAGTAGAGAAAATAAATGAATTATGAATGATGCACTGTACAAACGAATCATCCTGTGTATTAGCGTAAATACGTCGTTTCAGCTTTTTAACGCAAAGGCAAGAACCGGACTTGTCCTTCCCATTCCCCTTCTAGGCTACATTCATCTAACAACAAAATTTCCTCGATCGCTAAACCAACCGAAACACGACGACTAATCTCGAATAACCCAGGCATTGCCAAGCCAGCTTGCAATCGTTCATAGGCAAAATTTGTCATCGTTGCTAGATCGTGAGTTAACGTGAGTTCGACAAGTTTTATTTGACCTCTCAAGAGCAGCCCCTCTCCGATGCGGAGAGGGGAGCAAAAAGCTGAATTTTTCGTTGCTCCTCCCTTTCCGTTTCGGAGAGGGAGGCTGTCCGGGAGAGGTTCATCGAACTCACGTTGAGTTAGCACCACACGCTCGTTTTGCGCTGCCCATTCCAATACAGTTGCATCGTCTATTTCAGTCAATCCAACATCCTGAACACGGACAATATCAATATTACTGTTACGACGCAGAACACCACGGACAATCTGATTGTTCAAGTTTTCGTCAGCCAAGAAACGCAGCATAGTAATTTACGCTTGCGGGTTGCGTCTTGCTAATAGCCGATCGCGCACTCCCATTGGGTTAAAATTCTTTTCAGCTTCCTGTTGCACCTCTGTGGCAAGTCTTTGACGCTCTAGAAGGTAGGCATTAACTTCGGCTTGGTGTTGCAAGTAATAACCGATTACGAAATAGACATCAGAAAGATGAAGCGATGGGTACTGTTCCTTAATCTCTTCTGCTGTAGCCCCTTCAAGGAAAGCTGTAACGACTGTATCTAAAGTGACGCGAGTTTTGTTGATGCGAACAACGCCATTTGCATCAGTTACAAGTGGAATCGGCGCAACAGTAGGAATAAGTAGCATTTTAATATTTGGGCTGTGCTGTTTTCCTATCTTCAGGATAAGGGATTTCCAACAAATCAATTATTCAATCTTGTAGGGTGGGCATCTTGCCCGCCTTTGGCTATGGGCGGGCAAGATGCCCACCCCACAAGAAGTAGTTGAGTATTTTTTTATTTATCAGTCCCTAAGCCAAATCTAGAAGCAGTCCTCTAGCTCAAGACATTTGCTAAAAAGCAATTTGCTATCTAGCCACTCACCAACGACACCAGTACACCATTAAGATCGCGGACACGAGCAATTGTTTGTCCCCAAGGCTGAGTTTTAGGGGCATCTAATGCTTTTGCGCCTGCTCCTATTGCTTTCATATAAGCGCTGCCAACATCAGGAGTGATAAACGATATCTGGATTAATGCTGGTGGTTGTGTAGCGTCGTTAGCATGGAAGCCGCTAGGAAATAACTTTTGTGCTTCGCTACTAGAGGAGAAAGCTAGTGTAGTATTTCCGGTTTCGATTTCCGCCCAGATAAAATGCCCCCGATCTTCGAGACTGCGACGAACCAAACCAAAAGCTTTTTCATAAAACTCAACCGTCTTAACTACATCCTCTACCCAGATGACCGTGTAACCAAATTTCATAATTCTTTCTCTTTATTTATTAGACAAGCACAATAGTTACTTACAACAGCTTTCATTTAATTAAACTACATATATTGTAGGGGCACAGCAATGCTCATACCCCGGATTTCTCACAAAGGTTTAAACGATTAGCCTAAAACGCTTATGCCACTTAGACTTGAGATAAAATACCCCGTTCACATACTGCTGTGATTCGTGCAGTGTCTAAAACGCTCAAAATCTAAGCCTGATAAAGGTTTGGTAATAGCGATCGCAAAGCTTGTGAGAAATCCGGGATACGTGTCAACTTAAGTTAAAATGCTTATCCCACAGGCGTTTTACCCCACACGCCAGATGGTCAACTTGGGGAGACCCCAAGACCGCACTGGCTCCCCTTAATCCCCTCCCCGTGAACGGGGAGGGGAGATTTTGTCGCTAGACAAAAGCGGGGTGGGGTTCCGAGGACTTAATTGGTAATTAAGTAGGCTTGATATAACCTCATTGCGAGGCTTTCACGTTAAGTTGACACAAATGAGCTTTTTCTGTGGCCCTAATGTGCCCCTACCGCGTGGTGTATTTAGCTGAAAATTGCTGTAAACTGTATGCTGTATGCGAGTTCAATACACAGCAGGTTAGCTTTCTAATATGTAAGGGGCTGTTGCGAGAGTTTGCGCCCCTGTTTGCATCATTTCTATATCTGATGGCGACCAATCATGAGGACTTTGGCAGTGATGTGCTGCTAACAATCCCCATAATCCTCTAGGAATCAAAATTGGTACAACTAAGTTAGCGCGAACCTGCATATTGCTGAGAAAATCTCGGTGACAAGGCTCGATTGGCTCTAATTGAATATCAGCGATCGCTCTTGCCCGTCCTGCTAAGTATAAAGCAGCATACTCATCATTAAAACAATCATCTGGCCCAGTGGAACCAAGTATTGAGAATTCTTTAGAACTCAAAGATTCAAAAGTTACCTGTCCTTGCCACCGTCCATAAAAATAATACAACACCACGCGATTAACCTGAAGCGATTCTCGGAGTTGATTAGTTGTTTCCCGGACTAACTCATCGCGCTGCATTGTTCTGACAAGGCGATCGAGCAATTGTTGCAAACCCTGTTCAAGGCGATCGCAGTTCTGGTTAAAATCTGAGTGAGAATGAATTTGCACAGTTCTAAAATTACAACTAAGTAAATGCTGCTGAATTTATATACTAATTTATCAGACCTTATATAAATACATTCTTCCATTTATACCAACAATTCATTTTACCCTAACCCCGTCCTACCAAACATCCCTCCCCTCCCCGTCCCTCTCCTTACCAAGGAGAGGGACAGGTTATGCACAGCATAACCAGGGTGAGGTTTCTTCCGCTATTCAACAGATGCTAATATTTCTGAGACTCCAAACATTGGCGCAAAGTTACGATAAGCTGACAAAGCTGCTTCTTTAACAGTTGCACTCACGATCGCAAATGTAGTGAGGATGTAGCTAAATTCATCTTCAGTTAACCCGTAAAGGTGTGCTACCATCCCATCGAGTTCAGCGCGTAACTTAGCGCGTTCTGTATCATCGGTAACGCCTTGTTGATGGGAAACTAGACCGACTTCTTGCGCGAGTTCGTCAAATTCTGGTGTCGTGCAGATGAGTTTGGCAGCGCGTTGTACAATATCGTTGAAGTAGCGATCGCTTTTTGTTAAACGTGGTATGGGCGTTGCATAGACGAAAAAAAATGAAAGATGATTAGTAATGCTTCGTCTTAAGTAAGCATCTATAATAAACGAATTCATTAACGTACAAATATAAAGTTTTTCAGCATTGCTGATTAGTTGGTAATTAGGGTTAATTTTCCCATCTTCGATACGAACATCATAGACTTGCTCAAGAGAAACTGTATGTGGACAAAAAACATTTTTTGGCAATATAGTCATAATCATAGAACGCTCATTAGTGCTAGCAGCTACATCACGAAAAGCTAGTCTATAAGATTTATAATCAAGATCAATTTGCAAACTATCAGGCAATTTAATATAAAGATTTTTAATAATCTTATCTATATATTTTTGACGTGGTGATAATAACTGTCTAGCTGCTTCATCTTCATTGAGCCAATACTTAGGCTCACTCCATTTATGAGTGAATTGGTGAAACATTTTACCTTCATATAATGGCAGCATCTCTGGTTTTTGCTCTTTAAAATAGAGATGGCTATGATTAGTCATGTGAAATTCATTATGAAAGATTAAATTCCACTTACCTTCAATCTTTTCACTCAGCAAGGGAAACTTACCCATTTTCTCAGCTATGCGGATATCTACATCATTCTTAAACTCCATCACAGACAGCGAATCAGGGGAAAGTTTACGAACCATATTAATATTAATCTGCAAACTATCATCACTAGGAAACCTTTGAAGTTCCTGCACATCATGACGCATAAACGCAGATGGAAAATCTGTTGTTGTACTACCTTTAACAAAAGTCAGCACAACAAACTTAAAACGGCTATCAACCTCTTCAAAAATTGTCTTCCGATTCTCAAAGCAGAATAAACCAGTAACTTTAGTTTGACTAAACAACATCTCGCGCAATTGCTTAGTCCCCAAATCAGTGTAAATCCCGCTAGGAATTACAATTCCACACTCACCGCCTAAACGCAAAAGATTAAAACATTGTTCAGTAAACAGCTTATAGAGATTAATATCCGTACCAGCTTTTTTACCATTTACTACAGAAATCTGATTTTTATACTGTTCAGATGAACGATAATAAGCGCTGACATAAGGATATTGACTTTGATATTCTAACCAAGTACTTGCAATTATGGGATTTTGTAAAAGTTTATCCTGCTCCTTCTCAAAATCCTTAATATCCATCTTATTCTTCGTCACCAAATCATTATGCTGTGCAAAGAACTCCTTCGCTTGAGGCTTAAATATTTCCCAAGGTGGATTAGTGATAATTGCATCAAAACCGCCGCGTTCTAAAACCTTGTCAAAATGATAACCCCAGTGAAACGGCTTCAAAGCAGCAATATCCTCAACCTTCAAAACCCGCTTCAGTGATTTTCCAGTTAACTGAACCTCCTCATACTTGATACCCAAACGCTTACTAAACTCATCCAACAGCAAAACATTTAACTTTTCTTGCGATTTGTTGTTGAGTTCCTCAATATTTGTGCGGATGTGTATCAATCGAGTCTCTTGAGGAGTATCTGTATCGGGTAATTCCTTAGATAAAAAAGCGTGTTTTTTGTACAAATCAACAGACTTATTCTTTTCTTCCAGAATTTTCTGATAATTATCTGCGGCTAAAGACTGTAATAGATTTCCTTGTAGAGAATTTCCCACAGCATCAAAAGCAGTATCATCAACTTTAATTAAACCAATTAACGAATTACCCGCCATAATATTAAAATCAATATTAGGCAAAGGCTCTAACTCTTCCACATCGTGAGCCGAAGAAACCAAAGCTAAGAAAAGACGTAACTTAGCAATTTCCGTTGCTTCCGCCATGATATCTATACCATAGAGGTTATCAGAAACAATCCGCTTCTTGATAAAATAAAGAACTGAAGGATGGGAACTTTGGATATCTTCAAGCGTCTTTTTCAGAGAGCAATTACCCATCAATTCAATAGTCCCAATTACCGCACTATAAACTTGAATAAGCGTCTTCATCGCCGCCACCAGAAAAGCACCAGAACCGCAAGCTGGGTCAAGAATTGATAAATTAGGAAGAATATCTTCCATTAGGAGACGACAAACATTTACATCCAACTTAATCAGAAGTTCATTGATATCCTCAAATGTCTCATAGCCTTTACTAATCACATCAGGTACATCATAGCCCCCTCCTCGCTTGCGGGGAGGGGGTTGGGGGTGGGGTTCTTGTCCCTCACAAGGTTTAGACTTATCAGATAGCGCATCATTTACGCGGTCTACAATTAACTTGTGAATAGTTCTATCACAAAGATATTCTGTAATTTGCGGTCTAGTATAATACGCCCCAAAAGCCTTTTGATTGATATACTTTTCAAAAATATAACCCAACACATCAGGATTTATCTCATCATCTTTCCCTTCCGGCGTATCATCCAGATTCCAAGAATAACGCTCAAATAAATCTAGAACTTGTTCAAACGCCTCATCAACTATAGAAATATCGTAGTCATCTTCAATATGATGTTTGAGAAATAGACCACCATTCAGGTATTTAACCTTACCTACTAATTCCTGAACAGATAAATCGCGGTCAATCTCCGGTTTAGCAAAGCTTTCAAAAAACAAAGCCTTGAGAAATTCACTATAAAAATAATTATCACCCTTTCGCTTACTTAACTCCAGCTTATTTTGCAGATAATTTAAATCATTATTATCAATAAAACCCTTACGTTGGAGAAAATAAACAAACATCAGGCGATTGAGAATTACCGAAGTATACCAACGTCTATCTGTTTCATTATCAATACCTTGAACAAACAGCAAAAACTTCTGGTGTTGCTCTTGAAATTCCTTATAAAACTTCTTCGTTACTGGCTCAACATCAAAACCGCGTTGTAATTTATAAGCAATTTCGACAACAGTCGGTTCCCCATGTTCTAATTCAGTAATATCAATAACTAAAGAACCAAGCTTGCTTAAAAATAAGTCACCTGGTTGACCCTTCACATATAAATGGTCACGAACAAAGCTTTTACTTCCTTCTCGTTTCACCCAAAACCAAAGACTACGGGTGCGTTCTTGGCTAATAAAAATTAGGAGATTTTCAGCGATGAGTTTAGTAACTTCTTGATGAATAGCAACTCTAGCTTTAGCGTCTGGTATTTTCCCATCTTTTGCGGTGACTTCAAAAATTGCAACCCCTGAAAGTTCAGCAATTTTCTGATATTGATATGACTGATTCTCAATCTTTAAGGTGACAGCTTTTTGTCTAGAAGGTTTAGACCAACCTAATTCTTCTATAAATAAATCACTAAATTGGAAATTATAAAGTAAATCGCGTGTTCGTTGAAAATTGAGTGACATAATTTACCCTAAATAGCTTGGAAAAAACCAAGCATGGTAAACTAGTAGTCTGTCAAGCTTAAATTGATGGGTAGTGCGAGCATCTTGCTCGCGTCGTGAGCGAGACGCTCACACTACCAACCCGTCAAAATGAATTTGACAGAACACTAGCCACTCAGAAAAGAAATCAGTGGCTCTAAAAATAAAATCCGCCAGCGCGGACTTTAAGAAACCCTATTTATACGAGTTAAATTTTTAGCCATGCTTTTATACCTTTATAAATCCTTTATCTTCGATTACGGTTGAGCAATATTACCGAAAGTTATTGATTTATTTGAGCGCTGACTTACTTTGTGCAGCCACAATTTTTTAATCGTCACGTATATTTGCTGATTACTTTATCAAAACAGCTTGATTGCTTTATAAAAACACCTAATTCCTTTCTCAAAATACTTAAATGCTTTCACAAAACAAGCTTTTGCTTATTCAAAAGAAGCTTTTGCTTGCTCATTTTAGTGTTTTCCGGCAGCAAAACAAGCTTTTGCTTGCTCAAAAGAAGCTTTTGCTTACTCATTTTGGTGTTTTCCGCAAGCAAAAGAAGCTTTTGCTTACTCATTTCAGTGTATTCAGCAAGCAAAACAAGCTTTTACTTACTCAAAAGAAGCTTTTGCTTTCTCATTTGAGTATTTTACGCAAGTAAAATCAGTAAAAAAATTGTAGGTTGGGTGGAGGCTTTGCGTAACCCAACATCCTGATATATGTTGGGTTGCGCTCCGCTCCACCCAACCTACTATATCTTTCCCTCTCCTTACTAAGGAGAGGGACAGGTTTTGCGTAGCAGAACCAGGGTGAGGTTTTTCAAGATTTTTGAGACACTCCCGAATCTATTTCTATTTCACCATTAACCAACTAAATATATCTGCTGGCGTAATTTGCCAATCTGCGAATACATTAAGAACAGTCAATTTATCATAATTATATTTGACTTCAGGCAACTTATGAGGTTGAAATACCATCACCGATTTATCATTAGAGTCAATAAACCAACCTAATTTTGTACCATGATTAATACAGAAAATAATTTTATCAATCACACGGTTAGGAGATTGGTCAGGTGAGAGAATTTCAATAATCCAATCTGGATAAATTTCAAACTTGTTAGCAATTTCTCCAGATTCATCAACAACAAGCCGTGACCACTCAAATACAGCAATATCTGGAACTAAAGAACGTCCTCCAAATGTGCAGCGTAATTCAGTTAATGCTAAAGCTTTTTGCTCAGATTCACTTACCTGATTAATCTCCGTTGATAAACGAGTTTGGATTCTGCTATGTTTTCCCTGCGGCATTGGTTTTTGGTATATTTTTTCATCAATATATTCACTAGCTGGTTTAGTTTCTGGTAATTGCAGAAACTCTGTCAAAGAAAGATTAGATGATAATATAACCATAAAAATTACTCCTAAAATAATTCGATTATATATTGAAAGTCAACTTAACGTTACTTAACGTTAAAAGGGCGGTTAGAAACCGCGTCTACACGAAGCTTTACCCACCGACCTGGGTTAAGAATATTTGTAGGTTAGGTTGAGGCTTTGCGTAACCCAACATCCTAATATATGTTGGGTTGCGCTCCGCTCCACCCAACCTACTATATCTGAGACTTGTTGTTCACAAATGATTTAAAATTGCTAAATGGTATAGCAATAAACTGATGACCGAGGAACAGGAAAGAGTAGATAATGATAGTAAAAAAATTGTAGGTTGGGTGGAGGCTTTGCGTAACCCAACATCCTAATACCCAACATCCTAATATATGTTGGGTTGCGCTCCGCTCCACCCAACCTACTATATCTGAGACTGATGACCGAAGAACTGGAAAGAGTAGATAATGATAGCCCGTGGAAAGAAATTTTAGAAGCTTACTTTCCCCAAGCAATGCAATTTTTATTTCCCCAAACAGCAGAACTAATTAATTGGAAACGTCCACACGAATTTCTCGATAAGGAATTTCAACAAATAACCCGCAAAGCAGAACTTGGTAGGAGATATGCGGATAAATTAGTTAAAGTCTGGCAAATCCAAGGACAAGAAATTTGGCTATTAATCCATGTAGAAATCCAAGGAACATCAGAAGACATCTTTCCAGAAAGAATGTTTTCTTACAACCTGCGAATTTTTGACAGATTTGGGAAACCTGCCATAAGTTTAGCAATTTTGTGCGATACAGACCCCAAATGGCGACCCAATCAATATAGTTATAATTATCCTGATACCAGACTTAACTTTGAATTTGGAACTGTCAAGCTGCTGGATTATCAAAATAGTTGGACAGAATTAGAAGCCAGCGACAACCCATTTGCAACTGTAGTAATGGCGCATTTGAAGACACAGCAAACAACTAAAAAGCTAGGAGAACGTAAAGCTTGGAAATTTAGCTTGATTCGCCGATTGTATGAATTAGGATTGCAAGAAAAAGATATTCGTAATCTTTATCGATTTATTGATTGGGTTATGATTTTACCAAAAGCCTTGGAAGCAGAATTTTGGCAAGAGTTTAAGCAATTTGAGCAGGAGCAGACTATGAGCTACATTACCACAGGCGAGCGCATTGGTTACGAGCGCGGAAAACAAGAACAAGGACAAACACTCGTCTTACGCCTACTACAAAAACGGGTAGGAGAGTTACCACAAGAGTTTCGGGAGCGCATTCAAACTCTTTCTCTAGAGCAATTAGAAGCACTTGGCGAGGCTTTATTGGATTTTACAGCCATTGAGGATTTACTTAACTGGTTGGAAGCAAATCAAACAGCGTAGAATATTTCTCAAAAGACGCGATTTATCGCGTCTTTACAAAGGGCTAATTATTGTAGAGATGGTGATTTATCGCTTCTATTGCCTTAACGAAAAATTACGAACCTTGACTCGTTCCCAGTCTCTGACTGGGAATGCATTCATTGAGTCTCTGGCTCAATGTCTGACTGGAGGCGGAGCCTCCAATAAGCCATTCCCATGCTCTGCATGGGAACGAGATAAATGAGATAAAGTAGTAGCGAATTCTATTCGCCCAATACTTTTAAAATATCCTCTTACGAACCTTGAAATAATCCCAAAGAACAAATAATCTCAGGTTCTCGTTTATCCATTTCTTCAGTCACAATACACAAACGGTCATCTATCCGTAACGACACCACTAACTCAGCCAACTGCTGATTATTAATGCCGCTTCTCAGTTGACGATTCAGAGTATCAATGGCTGACTGTCGCAAAGGATAACGGTAAATTTCATCAATTGCTTTTAAAAGTTCATCACTAACAAATAGTGTTCCTTTCATATCTTCAACATAACCCTTAAGTCGTTCATAACTGCGAAACCTTGCCCCCGATGGTCGCCCCAATTGACCACCAGCATTTTTTTCTTCTTCAGCAATCAATTCAGCACCTTTTTGCACTAACTCGTGATGCTGTTTATCTCTGGATATCGCTGGGGTAGATTCTTCACAGGCCGCCACCCGCAGCACCGCTAATTGTGATTGAGTAACGCTGTTTCCATCGCGGTCAACATAAATCAAAGAATCATTCCCTTCAGTGGTTTTCATATAAAGCAATACTCCCTCCGGTTGCATAGGTTGCGGAGTATGGGCGCGAGTAGAATAAACTACATTTTCCATTTCTTCAATCGTTTTTTTCAAACCCGGATTACCATCAGTGGCTTTTTTCCAGATTTGAAATGCTTCAGATGTCAAATCAACTTCCGTATCTTCTTCACCATCTAAAACTCCAGATTTCTCATTATAAAGGTCGAGAATTACCCGTGCATCATCATCTTCAAAAAAAGCTTCATCAGTTCCCACAACTTCCGCATTTTCTTGCAGTCGTTTGCGGAGTCGTCCCCGCAAATTAATAATCCGTTCTACTCCCTCGGCTGGTAAAAAAGAATAACAAAGAATTTGGTCAGCATTTTGTCCTATGCGGTCTACTCTTCCGGCGCGTTGAATTAAGCGAATAATCGCCCAAGGTAAATCCCAATTGACGATAATTGCACAGTCTTGCAAATTATGACCTTCACTCAAAACATCGGTAGCTATTAAAACCCGCAACTCATCTGATGATGAAATTTGCTCCCGTTTTCCATTACTCACAGGGCTAAATCTTCCCGTCATCACTGTCGGGTCTTTAGATTGTCCTGTCACCCCTGCTACATTAGTA
Source organism: Nostoc sp. (assembly GCF_036919575.1). GTDB lineage: Bacteria > Cyanobacteriota > Cyanobacteriia > Cyanobacteriales > Nostocaceae > Nostoc. The sequence continues at coordinate 21,335 of NZ_JBALBY010000121.1, forward strand.
ATATTATTTGACTGCAAATTGTCTGTAAGGTAGCGGACTGTATCAGCAAACTGTGTGAAAATTAGTACTTTATCCTGGGGATGAGTTTTTGTTAGCAGTTTAATTAAACCAGCAAGTTTTTCATCTGTTTGAGGATTCCACCCGCCAGAATCTTGCAGCACATTTATCAGTGCTTTGGCATCTTCTAGCAAATCCCGTTTCAGTTTTTTAATGTCAAAAAGTCTAGAAGGCAACCACTTAAATCTCCGTTGATATCGGGTTGTATATTCTTGGTAAATTGACTCTGCTCTTTGACGAAAAACTTTTTCGGTTTTAGATGCCTTCTCATCCTCATCTGGAAAACCTCTCTCCAAACCTCTCTCCTGCAAGGAGAGAGGCTTTGAATTCTCCCCCTTCCCTAGTAGGGAAGGGGGCTGGGGGGTTAGGTTTTGCGTTAGCTTTTCCACATCACCTGAATTCTCAGAATCATCTTCTTCCGTTTCTGTATCAAACAAAGCTGCTGCCACAGAATCAGCATCTTCATCATTATTACTTGTATCTAATAACTCAGCATCCTGAGTTCCAATGGGAATATCAAGCCCCTGGTCTAAAGCATATAAATAAATGAAGTTCCGTAAAATGTGGCGTTCAATTGATTGGATAAAAATAACACCACTACTTTCTAAACGTTTAAACAAATTCGTGCGCGAAAAACCCATTAACCTCCTACCGCCACGAAACAAACTATTAATCAAACGTTGTTCGGTGTCTGTAGGCGGCTGTTTGGGTTTAGCAATAACATAATTTCCTAGCCCATAACGAGGTAAATTAAGTTGATTAATTACTCCTACTACTAACTCTGAGTAAAGATGAGAATAAGAGTCAGTGTTAGAACCTTGTAAAGGAAACTTGAGACTCCGAGGTATGCGCTGGGGAAAATAAGAATGTCTGCCATCAGCAAATTCTAAATATTTCCGCCCTGTTTCATCTGTGTGGGCATAATTATCTTTAATAAACGAGCGCGTTCGTCGCACCATGTAGCGCTTCATCAATTCTCGCCAGTCATCAGTATGTTCACTTTTCTCAAAGGCAGCTAAAGAACGCACAGAACATTGATGTTTTCTAATAAACTCTAATTCTCCGATAGAACTGCCACCAAGTTGATTAATTAAAGCTTCTGGTCTTAACCCCAAATCTTCGTCTTCTGGAACAAATAGCCGGAGTTGGGCTGAAAGGTCAAGATAACTTTTATTGTAAGGAGTTGCAGATAATAAAATACATTTGCTTTCGTTAGCTGCAATATATTCGGTAATGGCTCGATAACGTTTACCTTCGCGGTTACGTAAGTTGTGACTTTCATCAATTAACACAACTCGGTAACGGCGGAGTTTTGGCAGCTTATATTGTACTTGACTAATTGACATAACTTCGGCCAGTAGCCGATAGTTAGTTACATATTCTTGCCACATTGGTACTAAGTTTTTCGGGCAAAGAATCAATGTTTCTAAATAACAATCTTCTTGTAATATCTTCGCAAGGGCGGTTCCAACTAAAGTTTTACCCAAACCAACGACATCGCCCACTAACACGCCACCACGCCTAGTTACATGACGCGCTGCTAGTTGTACGGCGGCTTTTTGGAACTCAAATAAATTGTTAAATTCGCGGGGGATGCGAAATTCTGAAAGTCCTGCGATCGCTTCATGGGATAAGTGGTAAGCTATCTTCAGGTAGATGTAGTAAGGTGAGATTGACTCATCTCTGGCCCAACTCCGATCAATAATCTCAGCTAATTCTTGAGATATATCTACACAACCGTAATCTTCCCAGCGATCGCTAAACCACTTTTGCAGTTTATTGCAAGCATCATGGTCTAAAATATCAACATTTAACTCCCCTTGTTTCGCCAATCCTGGAAGAGTTAAATTACTACTACCCAAGAATGCCACAGTTGGAGTGTTGGCATCATGGCGATGCACAAGATATAACTTAGCATGGAGAGCGTGACGCAGAAACAGTTTAATAATTAGTTTCTGACTTTTTAGCTGATGACTTAACCGCCGCAACCCCGCTTCATCCTCATTAGTCGGCGCACCGATAGTCAACTGCTGGCGAAATTCCGCCGCCATGCGTTTTTTCAACCGCACAATGGTACTATTATCAATCCCTCTATCACCACTACTAAGAGTAAATGCCGCATGAACTTCATCACTGGGTAAGCTTTGCATCCCGATTAGCAAACGGCAACAAGCCTTTTCACTACCAACATACTGTTCAATCAAATCATCAATTTTTCGCCAACCTCTAAGGTTAAAGTAACCAACGCAAAAATCTGCCCGATAAGAAACTTTAAGAGTTTCTCGCAAAATCGGTAGCAGTTGTAAGTTAATGTTGTCAAAAATCCGGGGCATTATTTAAAACTCTTAAAAAGAGAGCATTTTTAAAGAAGTCGGAAGTCGGAAGTCGGAAGTCGGAAGTACAGTTTTGTAACGGGGATAAAGACTCATTGCCACAAAACTTAAAGCCGTCCTTTATGACGGGGTTTTAGACCCATCTTTTTGATAAATATTTCGTACCTATGTTATAGCGTTTCCTAATAAGAATGAGATAGAGCTTAACCTCAGCCCGATAAAGCTGTGCTTCATCTCCCGTCTACGGTGTACGCACAAGTCATCGAATTATCCAAAACAAAAACCTCACCCAGTCCTGACGGACATCCCTCTCCTTACCAAGGAGAGGGACAGGTTTTGCGTAGCAGAACCAGGGTGAGGTTTCTTGGGGCTATTCGATAAACCGTAAATCGTGTATAAGAGAGACTTGTGTGTACACGGTAGCCTTAATAAGGAGAGGGGTTGGGGGTGAGGTTTTGACACCAGTATTTACCCAATGCCAAAAAAATAGAGCAGTTGCACTGTCATACAACTGCTCTAAAAAAGTACTTGGATAGATATTAGGGAGTTCCAAATAAAAAAATATCCCAAAACTGACGCAAAAACCCTCTCTATTTCTCCTCTCTCTGCGTTCTCTGTGTCTCTGTGGTTCGTTTATTGGGATAATTTATTTCTTGGAAATCCCTTATCTACCTATCCACAGACCCCATGATGATGTCAATACTGCCGAGGATGACCACAACATCTGCAACCTTCATCCCGCGTAGTAAATGTGGGAGAATTTGAAGGTTGTTGAAATCCGCCGCGCGAATCTTCCAGCGTAAGGGGAAAACATTATCATCGCCAACCAAATAAATTCCCAATTCACCTTTGCCACTTTCTACACGAGAGTAGATTTCACCCTTGGGAATCTTGAATGTAGGGGAAACTTTTTTGCCGATGAATTGATAATCAAATGCGTCCCACTCTGATTTTTTACCTGCGGCTAAACGTTTAGCTTCCAGATTTTCGTAGGGTCCGCCCGGAAGTCCTTTAATTGCTTGGCGAAGAATCTTCACAGATTCGCGCATTTCCCGCATCCGCACCACATAACGCGCAAAGCAATCACCAGCAGTTTCCCACTGCACATCCCAGTCGAAATCGTCATAGCATTCGTAATGGTCAACTTTCCGCAAATCCCATTGCACGCCAGATGCGCGTAACATTGGGCCAGAAAGTCCCCAGTTAATTGCTTCTTCACGGGTGATAGTACCAATACCCTCAATACGTCGCCGGAAGATGGGGTTATCGGTTACTAAGCGTTCGTACTCATCAACTTTGGGTACGAAGTAGTCGCAGAATTCCAGACACTTATCTACCCAACCATAGGGCAAATCGGCTGCTACCCCACCAACGCGGAAGTAATTGTTATTCACCATCCGATAACCTGTAGCGGCTTCCCACAAATCATAAATCATCTCCCGTTCCCGGAACTGGTAGAAAAAGGGAGTTTGAGCGCCCACGTCAGCCAGGAAAGGGCCAAACCACAATAAATGGTTAGCGATGCGGTTCAACTCCAGCATGATAACGCGGATGTAGCTAGCGCGTTTGGGGACAGCGACACCTGCAAGCTTTTCTGGGGCGTTGACAGTGACGGCTTCGTTGAACATTCCCGCAGCGTAGTCCCAGCGACTGACGTAGGGAACGTACATAACATTAGTGCGGTTCTCGGCGATTTTTTCCATTCCCCGGTGCAGGTAGCCGATAACCGGTTCACAGTCAACCACATCCTCGCCATCCAGGGTGACAATTAGCCGCAGAACCCCGTGCATTGAGGGGTGTTGTGGCCCCATGTTTAGCAGCATTGGTTCAGTGCGGGTTTCTAGTCTGGTCATAGATTTTGTGTTCTCCGTTCGTGAAAATATTGAATTCTACCGCGCAGATGCCAACTAGACCCAATTTATCTTGTTTCTCAAGCCAAAGTAAGGTTGTGGGAAGAGGGATTTGATTTGATGTTTCATTTTGTTGCACTTCTTCAACTATTATATGGAAGCTTGATATGCACTTAATTAAGGCATCGAATTTTTTTATCTCATGGTTCTGGCATCAGGGGACAGGTCGAATAATTTAATCACTAATTACCAAAGAAGACGCATCTTCTCAATAATGACTATTGACTTACGAGTTTTTACGCAAGCCATAAATATATTGTGTCAATTATATTACAGGTTTATGACGCTAATACATATCTATGACTTTCAATCAAGAGCGTTTTGATACGCTAATTCAGAAGTTAGAAGCTTTTGCGAATAAACAACCGCATCTTTATAAATTGCACGTTGCTTTTTTGGCTACTTTAGGCTACGCATATATATTTTTGGTTCTAGCTGTAACATTGACTTTGTTGGCAGGTATTGTCTTTTTGATGCTTGATGCTCAGTCAATTCATGCTTCATCTGTGAAAGCTATAGTGTTTTTGCTGGCGTTCGCATTGGTGTTAGTGCGATCGCTTTGGGTTTCTTTTCCCCCACCTACAGGTTTAGCACTGCAACCCCAGGATGTACCCAATCTCTATTCTTTAATTAACGAAATCTCATCGAAACTGCAAGCGCCACAGTTTCACCACATCTTACTAACCAACGATTTTAATGCAGGGGTTGTCCAAAGACCACGCTTAGGTTTGCTGGGATGGCAGCAAAATTACTTAATTGTCGGTCTACCGCTAATGCTAGCACTGCCACCCGAACAATTTCGTGCCGTCTTAACCCATGAACTAGGACATTTATCAGGAAATCACAGCCGTTTTAGTGGTTGGATTTATCACCAACGTCAAACTTGGTATCGCATTGTTAAAGGACTACGACAAGGTGGAAATGAAGTCTCATCGTTAATTTTTGAGCGGTTTTTGACATGGTACAGCCCGTTTTTTAATGCCTATTCTTTTGTGTTGGCACGGATGGATGAATATGAAGCAGATAGATGTGCTGTTGAGCTAACCGGAGAACAAAATGCTGCTGAAGCTTTGATAAATGGGGAAGTCAAAGCTAGATTTCTAGAAAGATATTTTTGGTCTAGCATCTATAAACAAGTTGAGACAGAAATCGAACCACCAAAAATGACTTATATAGCTATGCAACAGGCTTTAAGTCAGAGACTTCATCAGGAAATAACAAGTAGTTATTTAATGGAAGCTTTAACAAAAAAAACTAATAATGCTGATACTCATCCTTGCCTGAAAGATAGACTAAAAGCATTGGGATACATCCTCAAACCTCAGCAAGAATTAGCTATATTTGCACCAATTAAAATTAGTGCCGCCCAAGAATTTTTGGGAGATAGGTTAGAAAAACTTATCGAACATTTTAGTCAAGCTTGGCGAGAAGAAATAGCAACACCTTGGCGACAAAAATATGCTGAGTTTCAAAAATCAATAGCTACGTTAAAAGATTTAAATCACAAATCGCAAAAACAAGAGCTAACCTTAGAAGAAGCTAGTCAACGAGCATTTTTGACATTGGAGTTAGAAGGTGAAGAATCGGTTATGCCACTATTACAAGAAATTATTCATCGTGATGCTCACCATGCCTCAGCTAATTATTTACGGTTCTTCAGTACCTGTTATGCCAAATTATTAGTTAAACATCAAAATTTGGCTTAAAAAATAAGGTTAAAAGCCAAAATTATTGCTAAAACCCTAAAATGTTAGTAAATAATGTTAATTATGTTGATATATAAGGGTTTTAGGGTTTTATCAAAGGAATTTAGCATAGTAAGTACTGAAGAGCCTTATTTACTAGGGCAAATATTATTAAACAAACAGGATGAAACTGGAATAAAATACATTGAGAGGGCAATAGATAAAGATTCAAGTATAGTCATAGAAGGTTGTCAGATAATTTGCTCTTTTCTTCAAGAACAAGGAAAAATTAATCAGGCAAAATCTTATCAAGAACGTGCCGAAAATTATACTGAATTAATTTTAAAAGCGCAGCAAGAGCGTTCCCGTGTGAGAGAAAATGATAAATTTGAATCTCATAACGTCTCAGATATAGAGGTAAATAAGCTTCATCAGCAGTTTTCTGATCGCCCGCATATAATAACTGTTTACTTAGTTCAAAAAAAATTGCAATATTTTCCTGAAAAACCACTTTACGTTCTAGCTGTGAAGCGGGAAGTTACCTTTTTAGAAGGTATTGAGAAACCCGATCACTCTAAACTTGTGAACAGCTTGTTACAGGAAAACGAATTTCTCGGTAATGTATTCATTTTTATTTTAAATGACCATTTAAATATGGAGAAAAAATTAAAACGGATACCAAATTCGATGATTTACCACAAGAAACGTAAAAAATAGCACTACAGATGCTTTATCTCGTTATCTCGTTCCCAGTCTCCGACTGGGAATGCCCCTCATTGAGGCTCCGCCTCCGTAACTTGCCAGGATCTGCATTTCCAGCAAGAAGCTGGAAACGAGATTTTAAATGAGTTTGGGCTTAAGTTGACACCAATGAGCATTGCTGTGCCACTAGCAACGTATTTGTATCATTATTAAAGTGAAACGGTATTAGTTCTGTACGCTCCCCACATCCATTGTGAAACACTATCAACAACAAACCAACGCCTTCCCCAACGATTACCTAAACAACTTGTGGGGAGAAATCCAAGCTTGTCCTTACTTTGCTATCAACAACCTCAACCGCGATTTTGTCGCCACTAAAGGATTCTCCGTAGTATTTCAACGTTCTGGATTAGCAAAAGTAGAACAGCAGTTTCCGTACTTCAAGCCTTACCTCGATTTGGCTCTCCAGCCAAATTGTAATGCTTTTTACCTCAATCCTTTACAGCTAAAGGAAGGCTCCCGTGTCGATCCGCATATTGATCGCTCCTTACGTTCCTACTCCAAAACCATTGAACCGCCTGCGGTTGTCAGTGTCCTTTATGTGCGAGTACCAGTAGATATGGAAGGGGGAGAACTGGTATTGCGATCGCACAAACGCCAACTTGGGCAAATTAAACCCCAAATCAATACCTTACTTTATTTTCAAGGTGATTTAACCCATTCGGTTAAGGCTGTGAAAACCCCAGGAAATCGCTTAAGTTTAGTTTGTGAACAGTATAGTTTGAGTGATTCTGAACTCCAGGAAATTCCAGAGTTTACCGTGGAGTCAAGAAGCTCTCAGTCTACAACCAAAAAGAGAAAGTATGCCTCATAGCTTACTAATTTTTGAGCAGATAAGACTTGTAAACGTTCTGTCAACGGAAAATTAATATCGCTAAAACGACGATTTAAAAGACGTACAGGGAAAGGGTGAGCAAGCAGCCCACCCCAGACCATTATTTATTTAGCAATAGTTTAGACTGGTGCTTCAGTAGCAGTTTTGCCAATCAGCATTGCAGCATTTTCCTCGCTTTCGAGAATACCGAATTCAATCAACAACTCTTCTAACTCTTCCATCTCAATGGGGGTGGGGATAGTGAGGTTCCTGTTGTCGATGATTTTTGTAGCCAATGTCCGATATTCGTTACTTTGATTGCTGTCAGGTGCGTACTCGTTAACAGTCATGCGGCGCAATTCTGCGTGTTGTACAATGTTGTCACGAGGTACGTAGTGAATCATTTGGGTGTTTAACCGTTTTGCCAGGGTTTCGATTAAGTCGATTTCCCGGTCAACGTTACGGCTGTTACAAATCAAACCACCCAAGCGCACACCGCCAGTGTGAGCATATTTGAGAACACCACGAGCGATGTTGTTAGCTGCATACATCGCCATCATTTCACCAGAGGTAACGATGTAGATTTCTTGTGCTTTACCTTCACGGATAGGCATAGCGAAACCACCGCACACAACGTCACCCAAAACGTCGTAACTTACAAAATCAACATCTTTATAAGCACCGTTTTCTTCTAAGAAGTTGATAGCGGTGATAATACCACGACCGGCGCAACCTACACCGGGTTCAGGACCGCCAGATTCCACACAACGTACATCCCGGAAACCGGTGAGCATTACTTCTTCGAGTTCGATATCTTCTACAGCGCCGCGTTCAGCAGCCAATTGAAGAACGCTTGTTTGAGCTTTACTGTGTAGCATCAAACGGGTAGAGTCAGCTTTCGGGTCGCAACCAACAATCAGAATGCGCTGACCCATTTCAGCCATTGCTGCTAGGGTGTTTTGAGAAGTGGTAGATTTACCAATACCGCCTTTACCATAGAAAGCTATTTGTCTAATCTTTGGGTCAGTCATGGTTGTGTTTTCCTACAATGATTTAGTTGATGAATCTGAAGCTTGATGTGAAATATTTACTCTTGATGCTGTTGGGAAGTAGAGCCTGTTGGCGTAAATATATAGCAACTTGTTGCTAGACATCGCATCCTGGCAAAAACAGTTAAAATCAGAATATATTTACCCACAAAGCGATTGCTTAAGGGATAGATAAATCTCTATCTCCTAATAACGAAGCCTTTAAAACTTTGACTTCAGCATTGTCAGTTGTTGTAACAGAATCCCAAATGGTTGCTCAAGCCTGAAGAGTGGTTGCAGCAGGAATTCAAATGAACGCAGATTTGTTCCCTGAACCACACAACCAACTAAATTGCAATCCACTCTAAATGGTCGCTACAACTTTTCTGATTTTGCAGATGTCAAGTCGCCAAGAACTTCTATAGCGCTTCTCGTTTCGTGATTGATGCAGCAGGATAAATTCCAGCCTAAAAGTGGTAGCTACAGGTGCAGTACTATATACAGCAGAATTCAGAATTCAGGAGTCAGAATTCAGAAGTAAAATAGGCTTTATACCTTGGTTTGAGACTTAGCTTCTGTACTTCACCAACTTGAAATCTGCTGTATAATGTCTGCACGGGCAATCCCTAACACTCTGGCTTAGACTAGTATCTTGGTGACTTTTAACAGTATGGTTAAATTCCTGAAAATTGTGGAACGACACCATTCTGCTTGGAGTTTTCGTTCCAAAAGTCAGCAACTGCTTCAACTTAGTTCGCGGTTGAAAATATTTGCTCCCGCTTATACTAAGTTAGTAAATATTCTGGATTTCTATGGATTTGTCAGGCTGTACTAAGAGTCTTTCTTCCCAGACTCCAAGAGTAATTGCCTTTAGCGGGTAATGCTCTTACTAGGTTAGCCAACTCTTATTGGCTCATACCCAGATAAATTTTGATTGACTTCAAGTTGTTACGGAGGCTACTATCCTACTCAATCTAGTTTTAGATTTTCGTGACAAACAGATGTAGCTAATTGAAGTGGACTTACCAGAGCAAAAAAACTTTCTTGAGCTTGCCTCAAAGTTGTCTTGAAGTCTTTTTGTGCTTTTACTTTTTTGATTCCTATAAAAACCATAACATACATCTCACTAATTTATTTGCCGAATCTCTAATTATTTATTTCCTTGCCAGAAGATTATCCTTAGAATCTTTAATAGTCATAAGTTAGGCGCTCACAGGTTGCCAGTTAGGGAAATTATTTATCATAGTCAATATGTGCAGTTAGATACTTTTGGGTATTTTATAAAAGTATTTAAAACTAATGTTTTACAACGAAAACATAATTTCTAATTTTTGCACTCAAAAATTTTTTAAAATAATTAGAGGTAATTAGAGGCGGAGCCTCAAAATAGGCATTCCCAGTCGGAGACTGGGAACGAGGTAATGGGAGGCAGGGGGAGATGAGGAAGATGAGGGAGTAAGAATTTTAGATTTTAGATTTTGGATTAAAGAATTGAAATTTAATCCAAAATCTAAAATCCAAAATCCAAAATTGAATTGCCCTATGCCCCACATTTACAATCGATTAGTATCTTTTGTAACTAACTTCCAGCCTTCAGCTTGGTCAACTAGCTTCATTGACTCTAGTTGAAGATTGTTGAAAGCAGATGTATGAAGCAGAAAGTAGGGTTGGCCGTTGTAGTGCCAATAATATTGCAGTTCACCAACAGAAGCGGGAATGATGGTGCGATCGCTATAATAATCCAACGAGGGACGATGATAGGGAAAAGATGTGTAAATCTTCCTCGTCGCTGGATTTGCCCGCACAATCATGGCGGCGACTGGTTTAACTGGATAAGCTTCCGATAATTCCCAAACCCAGTAGTTAGATTTCATTAACAGCAACAGCGAAATATAACTTCCCCAAAACAAAATCTTCAGAAATTGCCCGTCGCCTCGTTCTGCCAAAATAGCTGCTAAGGTCATAGTTAAAGCTACTGCGGCAAAAATCAGTTGTAAGTCTGTTTTTGGTGTTGTACCCCAACTGAAATAAATGCTACCAGCAGAAGCGACTATCGCAAGTATCGCCAAACCAGCCACCCAAGCACGGGGATAAGATGACAGTAAAGGCGAATTTTCCGTCTCTGATAACTGGATACCAAAAGCTAAGGCTAAACTAGGGTAAATGGGGAATAAATACCAGGGAACTTTGGTAATCATCAAGGAAATTACCAGCAGATAAACACCACTCCACGCCAGTATTAGTTTTGCCCAGCTAAGATTGCGATTGTCCCAGGTTAAGCGGACAGTTTGCGGTAAGAATAATAACCACGGCCATGTGTATTTGAGAAGTTCAATCACATAGTACCAAGGTGGTTGAGAATTCCCCTCTACAATAGAGCCAATTCGACTTGCTGATGGGTTTGCAAGGCTAATTTGGGCGAAAGTGTAACCATAGTGAATTAGTTGGGCACCATACCAACCAGCTACGGGGAGAATACCAATTAAGATTGCTATCCACAGATAGTAACAGGTGAGCAGTCGTGGCGTATCCCAAAATAGAAATACGATCGCGATCGCACCTAATAATACACCTAGCAGTCCTTGAGTTAGGCAAATCAACCCAAAACTAACGCCAACACCAAGACAATAACGTAAATCTCGGCGCGATCGCAACACACACAACATCATCACCATCAAGAAACTTACCATCGCCCCATCTAACATTGCTAACCGCCCATGACGCACCACAGGTAGCATTGTTAGGTAAATTAAGGCGCTATAAATAGCGGCCCAACGCTGGCGAAATATCTCACGAGCAATGCAATACAGTAAAGGTACAGATGTCGCGGTTAAAATTGCTCCAGGTAGGCGTGTTGTCCACTCATTTTCACCTCCTAGAGAATAAGCCCAAGCAATTAGCAAATGCATCAAAGGCGGCTTGTCATGATATGGTTCGCCTCCCAGTGTTGGGTAAAGCCAACGCATTGAACCGGCTGGTGCGTGCCAAATTTCACGAGCAACCTGTGCCACAGTCCCTTCATCCCAATCTCGCAGGGGCAATCCTCCCAGATTGATGCTAAACAGTAACACTGCTGCCAACAGCAACACTATTAGCCATACCCAATCAATCCATTTGCCAACCGTGCGATGCTGTTTTTCCAGATGACTCCAAATAAAGCTTCCTTCTTGCATATTCTCTGGTAATCATTTTACTTGCTGGTTTGATTACATAGAGATATCTAGCGAATCTCCAATGTTGCCACCCAGTAGCAACGTATATTCTTAACAATTGCTAGTTTCCAAGATTAACTCAACTTTCTCTAATTAGCGCTATTTTTTGAAAAATTTATCTTAGTTATTTAAAGAACATTTATGCGGATAGATGATAAAAATAATACCGGCAATAAATTATTTATTACCTGCTGATTCGTCCGTAAATGAACTTGTATTTTATTTTTAATGTCACGCTTAGTTTAATTTTTATCTACCTAGTTGCAAACTAGCTAAATTCCGAAAAGTAGGAAATAATTGCTACAGAGTTTCAATGACGGGCTGAACACTTAAAGGAATTATTTGTAATTTTTTTAGATAGTAATTACCAACATCTTTTAAATCTTCTGCTTTGTTACCATCCCGCCTGAGAATAAATTCCGAGGCTAATAGCTAAAGTCCTCTTAAGAGGACTAAATACAAAATTTTAAGCAATGTAGCTGGCTAGACAATGAGCAAATTTTAGCATTTTAAATTTAATTAAGCGATTACTTGTAGTTAAACATCTGTGTTATACAATTTTAAGTAAGTGGTTCAAATTAAATATCAAACCTCACCCTGCCTCCAGCTTCCCTCTCCTTAGTAAGGAGAGGGATTGAGGGTGAGGTTTGATCTTATGTTTAATTACGTCTACCTACTTGTCAAAGCCTTTTTTCCAAAAATAAGCAGCTATAAAATTATGGGAGCTTGTCAATGAACTTACCTGTAATCGTCGATATTACTGTTGGCTTAGTTTTTATTTACTTGATTTTGAGCCTGCTAGCTTCGGAAATTCAGGAATTGATTGCCACATTTTTACAATGGAGAGCTAAACATTTAAAAAATTCAATTGAATTACTTTTAGCAGGTGGTAGCGAAACTGAAGCATCAGATATTACTAAGGCAAGAAATTTAGTACAGATACTTTATAACGATCCTTTGATTAATACCTTGAATCAACAAGCGAAGGAGAAAATAGAAAAGCAGTTTCGGGAAAATACTAAAAGCAGTAATAAAAAAGCACTAGGAGAAAAACAAAGCGCACCTTCCTATCTTCCTTCTGAAACATTTGCGATTACTTTATTAGATACCTTAAAAATCCCCCAGTTAATTAATTATGTGAAACATCCTAGTGATGAAGCTAAAACAAATTTGCACATGATATTAGCATCTTACAAAGAACTTCAAGCAGGTATTAATGATCCAAATAGTGAAGCATACAAAACGATTCAAACAATTTATGGAGATGTTAACCAGAATTTTAGAGATTTTGTTAACCAAGAGTTACCTAATGATGTACCTGATAGTTTAATTAATAGTCTTCGTGTGCTTGCTGAACGCAGTAGGATAAAGATTGGCGACCTCACAGAAGAAATGAATCAGTTTAAAAATGAGGTCGAAACATGGTTTGATCGCTCTATGGATCGAGCCAGTGGTGTTTATAAGCGCAATGCCAAAGGAGTTGCTATTCTAATTGGAATATCAATTGCCATATTAACTAATACTGATACATTTCACCTCGTTAATAGATTGTCGCAGGATTCGGTTATTCGCTCTGCCATTACTCAAAGTGCAAGTCAACGAACCGATTTCATCAAAGATCCAGAGGCGAGAAGGGAAATCGAGAAAGTTTTAGGAAATGCTTCTGTACCTATTGGATGGCAAAACATCAATCAACAGTTTGAGCCGAATACTGGAAACGTCTTATTTATCAGAAGTTGGCAGGCTTTTAGATTAATTTGCGGTTGGATAATCAGTGGTTTAGCTATTGCTATGGGTGCGCCTTTTTGGTTTGATATCCTCAATAAATTTATCAATGTGCGGAATGCAGGGCCAAAACCTGCTGCTTATACTAAAGATCAACCGTCTCAGAAATAGCGTTTATTTGAATCACATCTGTTGTAAAGAACATTGCTCATTTGTGTCAACTTAAGCTAAAACCCTTTTAAAATCGTCGTTTCCAGCCAGAGGCTGGAAATGCTGCTCATTGCGGCTCTGCCGCGAGTAAGGTAGGCGGAGCCTTAATGAGGGGCATTCCCAGTCGGAGACTCTTAACGAGAATCTTAAAAAATAAAAATAACTCGGAGTTTTAATTCTTTATTCTGAAGAGTAATCTCAATTTGCTTGATAAATTCTCGAAAATAAAATCGTCGCTCTGTTTCCGACAAATCTAACCAAAATTGTGGTATAGAAACAGCTTGAGCAACAGAACGCAAGTTAACTGGGGGAAGTGTCGCCAACTTTGCTTCGAGTGCAGAAATTTCTGTGCGGAGTTTGTAAGCCCTTAACTTTGCTGTTTCAACATCTAAAATTCCAGTTTCAATTAAAGCGGGTAACTGAGCAAGTATTTCTTGCTGACGTGCGATCGCTTGCCCTAAACTATTCTTGACTGCATCCAACTGAGGAAAATTCATCCCTGCTACAGCTAAGGGTAAGTCACGGCAAACGGTTTCAATTGTATGTTCTAAAACCTCTTGGTAGAGAATAGCCTTACACTTGGGGCGTTGGGGACAGCTAGTAGAACGTAAATAAAGATACTCCTTATCTTGGTTGCGTTGGGTGACACGAGTAACTGTTAGATGTGACTGACACTCAGCACAGACAACCAACCCAGCTAAAGAACGCCTAGCACTAGCAGTTCGGGATGGTAAACGGCTGTTACGGCGTAAAAGTCGGTCAACTTGAGCTGCTTCTTCCTTAGAAATTATCGGAATATGGGTATTGGAGATAATTTCACCATTTTGGTAAGCTGTATTACCGCGATAAACTGGATTAGTTAGCCAGCGTCTTCCTGTGGTTACAGAGATTTTTTTGCCGTATTTTTTCGCCAAGTAACGAACTGAACCCCGCAGAGAACCATAGAGTAAAAAGTCTTCAAAAAAATCTTTGACTACTGGTGAAGTACTGCGGTCAATGGTATATTTTCCTTTACCTCTGCGATAGCCGTAGGGAACTTTGCCGGGTGGCGGTGCAACATCAAGACGATTACGGGCGTGTCCTTGACGGATGCGACGACTACGTTGCTGACGTTGGATTGCGTGTAGCAAATTCAGCAAGTCAGCGCCCAAAGGGTAATTTTCGGAAGTGTAGGGCTGTTCAGTAGCAATTATCGCTACTCCCATTGCTTCGAGTTGATGTAAGCGATCGCTAATTTCCTCTACAGTATCCCCTAATTCTTCCAACCGACGAATCAACAGATAATCTGCTGGTTCAGTTTGGCAATCTGTGAGTAATTGTTGTAATTGCGATCGCGTAGCGTGTCCGAAGGACTCTCGCTTGCCCAAATCTTCATAGACTCCATCCACCTCCCATCCCCAATCCGCTTGATCGGGAGAAGATTCTAGTAGCGGATCGGTATAAGAGTAAGCAATGATTTTCATTAGTCATTTGTCATTAGTCATTTGTCATTTGTCATTGGGCATTGGTTCTTCTCCCCCTGCTTCCTGTGCTTCCCCCACTCCCCACTCCCCACTCCCCACTCCCCCTCACTGCTGACTCAACTCGATAATATTCCCATCAGGATCTTGAATAAACAGAGCAGCGCGACCGGAAGCGCTGGCTTGAATGGGATAATTATGATTGAGGAATTGCTGTTTGGCTGCGTCTAGGTCAGCAACGGAGAAAGCAATGTGAGGATTGCGTCCCCATTTTTCGTTTTGGTTTTCGGTGGGGACGGTAGGTGCAACTATTAAGTGAATTTGATAGTCGCCGACTTGATACCATGCACCAGCGTAGTTTAGAGAACGATCTATTTTGGCTAATCCCAATACTTTGCCATAAAAGTGTTCGGAGCGTTCTAAGTCAGTCACAAGAATTGCTGTATGGAGACTTTGGGTAATTTGCATTGTCGGTAAGATGCGATCGCGTTTATTTAAATTTTGACGTAGTTTGAATCTTTAAGGGGAGTGGGGAGTAGAGGGAGATGAGGGAGATGAGGGAGATGAGGGAGATGAGGGAGATGAGGGAGATGAGGGAGATGAGGGAGATGAGGGAGATGAGGGAGATGAGGG
>NZ_JBALBY010000122.1:0-40707 GCF_036919575.1 Nostoc sp.
GCACAAAATCTTGGAGTGAAACCACAAAACGAAACAACTTGCCCAAGTGATGCACCCCTAAAAGGCAAAATTACCAAGAAGAGAGGCAACATTTATCACCTTCCTAAAACCTTAGATTACGAAAAAGTCAAGCCGGATATTTGTTTTAAAGACCCAGCAACAGCACAAAAAGCTGGTTTCCGTGCGCCTAAGTGATCTAAACAGGGCAAATTTTCAAATACATCCTGCTTTTGCTCCTGCTCATCGCCCCACCAATTCTGTTAAAATCGCGTTTCTGATCGCATAAATGTTGAGGCAGTGCTATGTGTGCAAAGGGATTTGGGCAATCTCAACCCACTAAAATCGATAAACTAGTTGAAAATGCAGTGCGTTACTGCCACAAGCGACACCCAGAAGCCCTAGATAAAATTTTTGACAATCTGCCTGTTAAGCTTAACCAGCAAGTAGTGACAGGGATTTTGGCAGCATTCCAGAAAGATATTGACACCTTGAGTTGGTTTTGCGGTTACATGGCATCAGAAATAAACCGCACCCAGGACAACCAAAAGCCCCATCATCCCATCGCGGAACTTAGCAAAACTCTGATTACATCGGGGATGGAACCCTTTATTGATTTTATGCCTTACCCCGGTTGCCGCCTCGTTATACTCAACTCAGAAAAATTTGAATCATTGCCAGAGTCAATTCAAGCCATAGTGCAGCAAGCTTTTGACATTAGAGAAAGTTCATCAGAGGAAGCGCATCGGATAAATAATGCCTTGCTGCAATAACTGACTGTTACCCAGGATTGAGTAAAAAGTTGAATAACCTTCTACCCAAACGGTTGCCCCCAGCGCTCCCAGTTCTCCTTATTGAAAGGCGATCGCCACTTCAAAATTAAGTTCAATTCTAATTCTTGCCGTGCGCGTCGGTCAGTGGGTGTATCCCACCAAAACGCGATGTTGACTGCTGTCTTCATCTCATAGCGATAATGCAAATCCTGATAGCTTGCGATGTAATCCTTGCAGGCGTGAATCCCTTTCCAGCGCTTGAAACTTGTAGCAAGTTTCCCCCACATATAAAATCAGGCCAGCCGCAGAGTCAACGATGAAGTACAAACACGCATCACCTGGGCTATCTGCTGGCACTCTCCAAAAAGAGAGCGATCGCACCTGTAACTGCAACGGATCAATCCGATCTGGGTCGTAATGCTTTGGTGCAAGGTCAAATAACGCAGTCTGCTCAGGCGGCTTGCTCTCCCTTATCCGTTGCTGATAGTCCAAAATTTGCGCTCAAAAATTGAGTCATGCTATGACAGATTCTAATTCCTTACTTTCCAGTTATGAAGAATTAGTGCAAAACCATGTCAGTCAATTCGATCCACGGATTGCAGATTTGCAACAGCTAGTAAAAACACGAATGCAAGAACTTCGTGATGCAGAAAAGACACTGGTAGAAGCACAGGCAATAGAACTCAAACGCATCACCGATGCTCTGGCTACCGATGCTCGTTGCTTATTGCCAACACCAGAATTGAGAGCATTTGTGCAAGAATTAAAACAGATTAAGAACAATAATTGGTACGCACGCAAATCTGAGTTTAGTATTGCAGATGATCCAACTAGCTGGTTATTAATAACCGTCGAGCTACCGATAGGTTTAAGCAACTATCAGACTCAGGAAGATCCTGATGCATATGATGACGAACGTACTTATATTCGGTACAGCTATACTTTGTCTCTAAGATTAGGTTCAGTTGAGCATTTAATTGAAGTACCAAAAAAACGCATCTATAACTTGAATGAGTGTACAGAGACGAATATGAAAGAACAAATTGACTACTACATTTCAGATGAAGTAGGAGGTTTGTTCAGAAATATGGAATATCCAGATGAACAAAAACAGCAATTGACTCAGGAAATAAGCGTATTGGTAGGGTATGCCACAAAAATCTTAACTCTCACGCCTAAAACTGCAATTTTTGAATATGTATCAACACGGGAGGAGTGATGGAGTTGTATCTGAGTTTATCAGCCTACGGTGGAGTATCAACCCGTGAAGCATTAACAGTATTTTGGCAAGCAGGAATTCGGCATATTGAACTAGCAATCGGACCTAGACCTGATGCTTTGGCTGTGCAAGCAATTGAGGAATTTGGACAACAAGGAATAGTCTTTCGAGCGCACCACGCTTTTGTCTGGAGTGAGCGCCACTATCCCCTTAATCTAGCCCAACCGCAAGACTGGAAATATTTTCAGCGACTGACAGACTACTTAGCAAGTATAAGTATTACAGCCTATTCAGTGCATGGGGGAAATTTTTCAAAAACAACTGAACGCGACCAAGCATATACAATATTTGTGGAAAACATTCATTATCTTCACCAGCTATGCCAGGAGCGAGGTATTGTTTTGGGTGTGGAGACAATGTATCCTACACCACCCGTCAGTGATGTTGAAAATCTTTTGGACAATGCTTCAGAACTTGCCCAGTTTTGTCAAGATTCTCCACAACTCAAGATAGTAGTTGACTTGGCGCATCTCAACATTTGGCATGACAAAAGCCTAGTAACTCAGAATCAATGGTTGGGACTCCCAACAGAGAGACTTTTAGAGATTCACATTTCAGACAATGATGGACGGCAAGATATTCACTCTCGCATTACACCCCATACTTGGTGGATACCGCATATTACTCAATTTCCAGTCGGAGTTCCTCTTGTGCTAGAGAGCCGATTAAATCGATTACCTGTTTCGGTAGTACAGCAAGAGTACGAGCGGATCGCTGCTTTAATAGTAAGCTTATAAATTCAGAAAACAAACCAAATAGATCTAATTTGCTGCATTTTATGACCTGGAAGTGGTGTGATGTATGCCAAAATCACAAAAACTAGAAGAAACTTTATCTATTCTTGCCCAAATTCGAGAGCATCCCATAAGTGAAGAAGGGATCATAATTTTACGCCAAGTTCTCAAGAGCAAATATTCTATAGCTGTTGCCCAAGCAGCCAAGATAGTCGGCGAATCTATTATCACTGAGTTGGTTGCTGATCTTGTAGAAGCTTTTGCTCGAATGATGGTCAAACCCGCACAAGTAGACCAAAATTGTCTTGCCAAGAAAGAGATAGCACAAACACTGTATCACTTAGAATATAGTGATGAAAACCTTTTTCTGCAAGGTATTCGACATATTCAGATGGAGCCAGTATGGGGAGGTCAAGAAGATACTGCTGCCCATCTTCGCGGTATATGTACTTTCGGTCTGGTGAGAATAAACTACTCAGATGTAATGAACGAATTAGCCGATCTACTAGCTGACCCCAAACCAGAAGCAAGAGTTGCTGCTGCAAAAGCGATCGCCTACACAGGAAATCCCCAAGGTGTACCTTTACTTCGTTTAAAAACCCGCATCGGCGATCAAGCACCACAGGTGATTTCGGAGTGCTTCAGTGCTTTATTACAACTAGCTCCGATTGATTCACTTGCAATAGTTGCTGGTTTTCTTTTTGACCCAAAGGAGCAAATCTGTGAGTTAGCAGCATTGACGTTGGGTGAATCACGATTAGAGAAAGCATTTGATCTTCTCAGAAATTGCTGGGAGCAAACAAGAAACGTAGAACTTCGTCGCACATTGTTACTCGCAATTGCAATGCTGCGACAAGATAAAGCAATAGATTTTATCATCTCACTGGTAGCTCAAGGAAAAGACATCGATACAAAAGATGCGATTTCAGCGTTGAGTATTTATCGAGAAGACCGTGAACTGTGGCAGCGAGTTGATCAAGCTAATGAACAAAGGCACCCACATTTGTGAAATGCTGTAATAAGCGCAATATGTAGGGAGAGGATCTCCATGACATCAAAAAGCAGGAAGAAGACCTCACGGCGTGGTTTTCTCCAAGGGGTGGCTATTAGTACAGCTACTGTAAGTGCAGCAGAGTTACTAAAAAAAGAAGTGGCAGATGCTGCAAATGTTGAACAGGATCAGGGAATCCCTCTCCAAAGTACTGAATTTGATTTTATTCAGAAATCGGCTGCCCTAGAGCCAGACAAGATTGTAAATAGTGCTTGTCAATTCTGCAATTGTCTGTGCCGATTGAAAGTTCATCTCAAAGACGGACGCATCATAGATGTGTTAGGTGAACCAAATGACCCAGTACAGGCTGGTGGCTTTTGTATTAAGGGGCCAATGATGACCCAGCTAGTCTACAATCGTTTTCGCTTGAAAAGCCCAATGAAGCGGGTTAGTGGAAACAAAGGTAACAGCAATTCTAAATTTGAGCCAATTTCTTGGGATGAAGCACTTTCAATTATAGCTAGCAAGTTTTTGGCACTCAGGGATGCAGGTGAAGCTAGAGCGATCGCCAACAAAACCTCTGGGAGACTGCCGAGGGGAACTGGTTCTTTAGTTGAGCGCTACTTCAGTTTGTTGGGCAGCCCTAATAATACTGATGTTGGACCTGTATGCAACGATGCAGGTGGCAATGCTTTAGCATGGACATTTGGCTTGGGTAATTTTACAAACGGCTACGGAATCGATGATACGACTAAAAAAGAAGACTTGGGAAGTGCAAAATTCTTTCTGTTTTTAGGTACGAATCAAGCAGAAACCCATCCTGTAACCTTTGCCTATCTTCTCAGAAGTCGTGTTCAGACCAAAGCCAAATTAGTAGTTATCGACCCGCGCTTGACTCCTACAGGAGCGCAAGCTGATGAGTGGATTGCACCGAAACCACACACTGACTTGGCTTTGGTCTTGGGAATGCTCTATCACATTGTTAGTAATAAATTATATGATGCTGCCTTTGTACAACAGTGGGTACTGGGTTTTGATGAACTGAAAAATCACCTTAAAAGTAAGGGCTACACACCAGAGTGGGCTGCAATTGTAACGGATGTTCCAGCATTAAAAATTAAGCTTTTAGCTGAGGCTTATGCCAAAACTAAGCCTGCTGCTATTTTCTGCAATGCGGGGATTTCTCATCAACTAGGGGCTTTTGACACTTACCGTTGTTTGACATTCCTGGCTGCGATTACAGGCAATATAGGTATAAACGGTGGTGGTTGCAATTTCATGCACAATACCTGGCCAGGGAGCTTGAATTTACCAGCTATTATTGGTAAAATACCTAGCAAAGATATTGCACTACCAGTCGGTCCAGATTATTTTGCGGAATCGATCATTTCAGGTGAACCTTATCAGCTCAAAGCGATCGTTACTCAAGGGAATCCTTTATTGGCTTGTTCAGACACAATAAAAGTACAACAGGCTTACCACCAATTAGAATTTTATGTTTACACTGGATTGTTTATGGAAGAGTCAGCGTACTATGCTGATATTATTTTGCCTGTAACCAGTGGTTTTGAAATGGAAACCGTTTATATGCGGCGGGATGATCGAGCAATCCGTTGGCAAGAACAAGTGGTTACTCCGGTAGGCGAGTCCAAACCAGATTGGCATATCTGGATTGATTTAGCACACGCCACAGCGAAATTAGACAAACGCAATCCGCCTGAATACTGGAGGGACAACTTTCCTGATTCTTGGAAAGACTATCGTCAGCTGTGGGCAACTTTTCTAACCAATACTCCAGGAATGGGGGGTATGACCCAACACAGACTATCTCAAAGAACAGAACCCCTGCGCTGGCCTTGCCCAACAGTAGAGCATCCCGGTGTCAGCACACTTTACCTAGATCATGCATCTTGGTATGAAGCCGCATCATCTCTTAATCCTAAGAATGTTGGTAAACGATTTCTCACCCCCAGTGGTAAGGTAGAAATTTATACTCCACAATTGCAAAGCCGGCTAGCCGAGGCTGGACACTCTGCTCTACCAAGCTTCTATACCCATCCAGAGGTAACAGGTAAGCATCCTACCATTGAATACACCTCTGAGTTGGTAAAAAATCCTGTAAATCCACAGGCACTGACTCAAAACATTAAATTAGGAAAAATGACTTCTGGTGAGGTACATAAAGAGTACCCACTAATGGGAATGACTGGCAGACCAAGTGTAGTTCATTTCCACTCTGTAACTCACTGGACTTATACGGGTAAGCAAATGAATGGTGTTCGATTGGTACAAATTCACCCAGAAGCTGCGAAAAAAGTAGGTATTAAAAATGGTGATGAAATTATAGTTGAAAGTCCCAGAGGATCAATCATTGGCACTGCATTAATTTGGTCAGGAATTCGAGAAGATACTATTTTTGTCCCTAGCTGGTTCGGGCCTGGGCAGAAAATGGCAGAAGAGTTTGAAACTCCCTACTATGAGTCAGTTAATATCTTGATAGATAAACAATATTATGACAATCTTTCAGGACAGCAGGCATTTAAATGTTTTGCCTGCCGAGTCAAAAAAGCATAAGGATTAACTCGTTCCAAGTGATAGCGTAGCGTGCGTATAATGGCTAACTACTTGATGGGTTTGGGTGATTCGAGCGACGCGTAGCTTGCCGCCGTAGGCATCGCTCTGCGCGTGAAGGGCGTAACCCAAAACCCAGGAGGTAATGACAATTCCAGCAACCATTGTGCCTTACTGGTAGTAAGGATAGACAAACGTAAGCCTTCAGCAAAACTTTGACTGTAAATTTCGTTGGCATTTTTCAGATAATATAATTGTTAAATGTAATAATATAGATTAGCTATCTGAATATGTAAAATTAGGAAAAATGTTAAAAGCTATTCAAGAGGTTAGTTATGACAAAAGAATATATGGAGTCTTTAGAGGCAATTGTTGATCAATTAACATTAGCCGCAGTTCTAGAAATGTTAGAACGAATCAGTCATAAAAAAGCAGAAAATCTTAGAACTCATTGGAAAGATGAGACTTCTGCAAAGCTTTGGGATAAAGCTGCTAGACAGATAGAACAGATAAATATTGATATTTAATTAAAATTTTGGTTTGATTGCAAAGCTTTGCAGAAGCCTTACAGCCCTTCTCTAGAATTGAGGCGCTGTTCGCATTCGGGCATCCTCCGGCAGGCGTTGGCGCAGCCATCGCTGTATTAAATAGAAGTTTCTCTGCACTAATCTATACTCTGATTAATGTGTCATTCAAATTCCTATGAGTTGCGAACATTTAGACAATATGACTACGGAAACTCTGATTTCTAAAGCAAACTACCCAGTATTTCGTTGTGAAGAGTGTATCCTAATAAACAGTCGCTGGGTGCATCTCCGTATTTGTCAAAGTTGTGGCAAGATGTTGTGCTGTGATTCTTCTGTTCATCAACATGCGCGACGGCATTACGAGGAAACTGGACATTCAGTAATTAGCAAAGGCTGAGTTAGGAGAACAGTGGTTATGGTGTTTTTTGGATGAGCAGGCAAAAAACTATTAAACTGAGGCAAACGCGCTTCACTGCCTTAAGAGTGCGATTGCTATCTTCCTAACGCCTCAGCCAATTGCCCTTTTATGGAGAAACCTTTGACTTGTCGCCCAAAAGCAGTATCATCTGAAATTTTATGCGAAGAATTATTATTGGGGTTATGGGGAGAGGAGAAAATGCGACAGCAAATGATTTACAAAATGCTTATAAGTAGGTGGGTGGGAAAATTTATAAGTATGTCATTGCGAGTGAAACGGAGTGTAACGAAGCAATCACAAGGACTTTGGCGGTTTTACATTTTGTTACATAGTTAGGTTAATTTGTGCCTACCTACTTATATTAGGTCAATTTCTTGCCAAACAAGGATGGGTTTTACTCACTGGTGGTAGAAATGTAGGGGTAATGGATGCAGTAAGTAAAGGTGCAAAATCTGCTGATGGTTTAACTATTGGTATTCTTCCAGGTGAAAATCAGGATGGTATGTCCTCTTGGGTGGATATTGCTATTTTCACAGACATGGGTAATTCTAGAAACAATATTAACGTTCTTACCAGTGATGTGGTAATTGCTTGCGGGATGGGTGCAGGAACCGCTTCAGAAATTGCTCTAGCTTTGAAAGCCAATAAGCAAGTAATTTTATTGAATAATGATGAAGAAAGTCAACTTTTCTTTAAAAAAATGTCGCCAGAAAATGTTTATATTGTGGAGAGTGTGGAGCAGGCGATCGCTACTGCCAAAATAATTTTATCTTAGTTACGAATTAGTGTATCAGTAAAGTCTTCTCAAATTGGGAGGCTCTCGAATTGATTGGGTTTGAATTCCCATCTGTTGCCTTAGCTTCCCGAAATTTTAATTATATTCCGGATCAGACTGAAGCAAGTGAGTGTATGTATAAAAAAGAGAACTACATTCCCAGATGATTAACCAAATTACCGCTTTAGAATCCTGTTGGCATATTTCTCCTGAGTGGGGTCAGACCATGCCTCCAGTAGCAGTAAGAATATTAGAAAAAGTTTTGTTGCCAATCTCAGACTTGTCAGGCTACTGCTGTGGTGTTCAGTGGGAAAGACAGCAATGGATTTATACAATTGTTTGCCAGAGTGAAACTCTCTACTTAGCTGAACAAGAATTTCATAGAACAAATCTACTAGAAAAGTCCACTGTTTTTACTCCAGCTTTTAAATTGGGGGATATAGTTGAGGTTGATTTTGGTGAACAGCCTAAGTAGGTAGGCACAAATTAACCTAACTATGTAACAAAATGTAAAACCGCCAAAGTCCTTGTGATTGCTTCGTTACACTCCGTTTCACTCGCAATGACATACTTATAAATTTTCCCACCCACCTACTTACACGCCGTATTATTCAAGGAATTTTTAGCCTCAAAGATAATTGGCTTTATGGGGTAGAGTGGCGCTCTCCAATTTTAGAAGAAGTGTCTGCCCAAAGCAGAACAATATGGCTTGCTGATGTTGATTTAGTCAATGTTAGTGTATGACGATTATCAATCGCGTATTTGCCTATCTGCCCAGACTGAGGCATTTGGTTGATTTCTGAAACACGCCAAAAGTGTGTCAGCATTGTAATTAGTTCGTAATTAGTTCACTTTGTTGTGAATAAATGAATTGAGCTAAGTGATCGCATTGCTTCCCGGCGGGCGATCGCTTTAACTTTTCCTTGGTGTAGCCTTATGGTTGACACCAGTATATTAATAATATGATCATGTCAACTGGCGAGCGCAGTGAAAATAAAATTAAAGTAAAAATGAATATCACAGTAGATGTAACACCCATCGCTGCGTTTAGGTGGAATGAAGAAAATGCCCAAAAACTCAGGGAGCTTAGAGAGAAAGCTGGATATAGTAGACAAAAGCTATCTGATGCTGTGGGAGTTTCTGTAGCTTATATTCAGCAGCTAGAAACTCCTCACGTCTTTATTAACAAACCAAAAAAACCAACTCAGATGACTGTTAGTACAGAAATTCTAGAGAAACTTTGTGCTGCTTTAGATGGGGATATCACTTCACTTATTTGGAACATAGATTACAACAGTTAAGAGAAATATCTACTACGCTCACCAGCGAAAAACACTTGACAACCACTTGACAACCACTGGTGAGCGTAGTAATATGGTAATCATAAGAGAGGAGACGAGCGTGATGCCTCTTTTGAAAAACAAAGAAGCGCTCAAAATTCAACCCTTACAAATCGAGTTAACGATACGAAACCACAATAACCAGCCGCCGCCGGGACTAGCAGCCGGAAGCCTTAAACTTGTAATGGTCAAGCCGCCGCGAGATGATTCCGATGACCTACCACGTCTAAAAACTGGTTGAAAAATCCGAATGTGATGCTAGTTTACTGGCCAGTCGTGCCGATAAAATTTATGAAGAGGTAGAAAATATAGATTTTCTGCTAATCTAACTGGAGGACGAATGAAAAATTTAAAAGCTAGGGCAAAAGAATTAGCACATCAGGCCACTGACTATAGCCGACAAGCTGTACAAGTTTCCCCAACAGACCGAGAACAAAGCCGAATTTTAATGCGGCAAGCACACCAAGCCAGCAAACGCTGCCAAGTGTTGATTCACGAGATACTGAGGCAAGAACAAGTATAAAGCTACGCTCAATCAAGTAAAAAGCTTTGTGTCCTCAGCACAAGGCTTTCTACAAACAAAAATAAAAGCAATTGCAATAATCAAAGATATGTAGTCGCTTTTTTCAGAGAATTCATCTAAGGACATCGGAGGAGCATATTGGCTAAGAATCCGATTACAAATTTGAATGAAGCCAGAAACAAATGGGTACAAGTTACTGGTTATTCAGCGAGAGCAAATATTGTTAAGAGATACTTGCCTGATTTTCGGGACTTTGACACAGAAAATCCAAAACACTGGAGAAAAGCAATTGACTTTTATCATCAGAAATACATAAAACAAAAAGAACAATTATTATTGCGTCCACTAACACCAGCACGTCAAAAATGGGTTGAAACAATCGGACTGAAAGCTTCGCTTCAATCTGTAATGGAGGTATTACCAAAATGCAACTTTACATTAAACACAGAACGCGGTTGGTTGTTAGTAACATCCCTTTATGCACAGACGTATCCTGAAAAAGTTTTAGGGCAGTATTCAGCAGTTGAGACAATCGAACAAGAGGATGAAGTTACCCAAACCAAGCCTCTCAATAAAATACAGCAAGACTTTAGGCAACTTGAACCAATTTCTCAACCACTACCTCTAACACAGCCTCCAATTCCATTAGCCCCACCATCACCTCCAAAAGACCCAGCCGAAGAGCGAATGTCTAACCAGTTGGCAGAGATTTTAGGAGGAATTCGAGAGACTCCTAATCCATCCGGGCGAGTTGATGTGTTGACTAAATTGTATGTAATTGAAGTCAAGAAAGCTTGCAATTGGAAGCACGGCATTGGTCAAGCACTGGTTTATCAATTTTATTACCCTAACAAGAAACCCGTCTTATTCTTGTTTGGTGAAGATGTTAGTTTTTATTGAGATTTAGCTAAGAAACATTGTCATCGCCTTGGTGTAGTTTACCGGGAAGAATCACATTTTCTGAATGGAAAATTTTGAGTACAAGCCTCTTTGCAAAAGCTTCGCCAAATCTTCATAAGTGTGTAGACGCTCTGCGGCTTGCCTTTAGGCATCGCAGTCCCCTGACGAGTAATCGCACTTTTCGGACTTGATAAAGCTTCGCTAAGTTTCTATGAGTGCGTTGTGGCTTACCACAACGTAATTCATATCCAAAATCAAAAGGCGATCACCGTACCCTGGAAAGTCTGCGATCGCTTTTTTATCCAAATATGGAGATTTCTATCATGCCATAAGCAACAACAATAGAGCAAGTAACATCAATCGAAATCGATTTTTACGAACACGAAATCTATGCAGGACAAAAGCTAATAGCCCAAATTAGTTACGATCATCGAGATTTCGTGACCCAACGGTGGGTAGTGATAGTGAACGATAAAGAAGAATTTCGTGCTATTACACAAATGAAATGCCACGACTTTGTAACATGGCATTACAAGCGAGGAACTCTGCCAATACAGCAAGAAACCCCAGCCACTATAACGGGGAACGAAGTTATGTGCTCAATAGCCGCCCAATGTGAGCAGTTCGGATTTGAGTTGTTAGATGACAGCATCTATAAGGATGAACAGAAACTCGGTTCTATCGGCTGCACAGAGGGCAAGTGGTGGGTTATTCGGCCAACTTCAGTGCATCAGCAGAAAGTTCCGTGTGATTCTGCCTTTGAAGCGGTGTGGGTATTGTCGATGGTAGAACTGACGCAACCATCTCGTGAGGAACTGCTGGATAAGCCGTTTGACGAACTCACGCCACAGGAATGGGAGCGGCTACGGGAATATCAGCCAGTGGTAGAACGGGAGTTGGTAGCGGCGTAGTTAAAGGGAAAAGGCGATTGCTGACAAGGCAGGGCGATCGCTTTTGTACCAAACTCTAATTAGAAATAGCAGTATGATACAACACGATTATTACTGATAACATGACCCAACAACCTCATGATAAATTTGCCAAGCAGTTTTTAGAAGAGTTACTTTCTCCCTTTGGGGAAGTAAAAACTAATAGGGAAGTAACTGATGAAACAAGATTTGTTGATGTGTTATTTTCGCCAACACCAACATCTGCGGTTGATGCAGAAACTTTAGGATTATTGGGTAGAATTGCGGTATTAAATACTACTTTACTAGAACCGTTTCGCAATCAACCGAATAGAACAGAAGTACGTAGTTGTCTACAAAAATTGTTCACTGTGATTGCAGACGCACAGCGTAAAGCCAATAGGGAAGACACAACAATAGCAGAGAACGAGCTAGCACAACTGTGGATTATTTCTCCCAGTGCTTCCAAAGCTCTGCTCAAGGCTTTTGGAGCTAAACTAGACTTAGACAATTGGATGAGCGGGGTGTACTTTCTGCCTGAAGGAGTAAGAGCAGCAATAGTAGCGATCAACAAGCTACCGCGAACTCCAGACACGCTGTGGTTTAGGCTGTTGGGTCGGGGAAAAGTACAAATCCAAGCAGTAAGTGAACTGGTTGCCCTTCCACCAGAGAATATTGTCCGCCGTAATGTTCTTGAAATGGTTTACAGGTGGCGTATCAGTGTAATGACACAAACAGATTTAACTGAAGATGACCAGGAGTTAATTATGAATTTAACAGAAGCTTATCAAGAAGCAAGAGCGCAAGCGGTACAGGAGGGGGTGGAGCAAGGAGTACAACTTGAACGCCGCCAAGTTGTAGAAAACTTGTTGAGATTTAGGTTTGGTTCTGTTGATGAAGAACTTTTAAAAGTAGTCGATAGTTTATTGCAGTTAACACCAGAAGAATTTACTCCCCTATGTCTTGAATTATCTCGTGAAGATTTGCTGGCAAGATTTAATTCACATCAATAATCTGTACAGGACAAATAATTAGTAATAAAAAGCGCTTTTGTGAAATCAAGAGCGCTGTTTTATTGGCTCTACGCTTCATATATCACAATTAAACGGCTTCGCCAATGCGAAAGTGAAATGCTTTTGGTACAAACAAATGACCCCTCAAGAAAATGCCGAATTACTCGCTGCCTTGATGCGCCAAGAGGAACTACTGCATCTGTTAGTCGCAGCAATCAATAAGCCAAAACTGGGATTGCACTCTGAAGCTGGCAGTTGTAAAATCTACTGCAATCGTCAGCACGGGGGACTGTGGTACACACTAAATGGTGAACCGAGTGATGTGCCTCAAACTGCCTTAACTGGATATCTTAAAGAACTGCGGTTTGAGAATACAGAACGCCGCAAAAAAGAAACCTGCAAGTTGCTAATAACTGTGCAAGCAGACCGGACGTATATCTTAGAATCCGGTTATGATACTCACTTTTCTAAAAGCTTGTTAACCGCGATCGCAACTCTTACTCCGCAACAGCTTTACTCTCCGATTACACTACAGCCTACTCCAGGGACAACCGATGAAAGCGTGTTGTTCTGTCGGGTGTGGGTTGGGTCGGAATTAATCAAAGCATCTTATGGTGAAGAAACCGACTGGCGCGAAATCAGTAAACAAGCAATTGCTGTGGCAAAAGCTGCTCTTGAGATGGCGTTTTAGTCCTAAGGCATGGTTTATCAAAAGCCTGTGCTACAGGATAATTCACAGCAACTTCAACTATTTTAAGCCATGTCCATACATAAACCACCAGTCATTAAAAGACATATTCGACTACAAAATAGCTCTACGAAAGTAATCTATAGAGCTACTACAGACATTCACAAGTTGAGAAATAGCCACAAAGAAAGCTTCGCTGAATTGGAAGTGAAAAATAATGATTGAGGTGAATAATGATGGTACAAGCAATCGACAACCCTATCGCTGCAAATTTCCTAACTGATGCAGTAATCGAGCGCCACAATTTCTCACAGTTAAATAAAACCCGTATTCGCTTCCGCATTCAGTTAAAGAAAAGTACAAAGTCTGCTGCTCCTAAATGGGCAGATGTGCTAAAAGCTGAAGTTTCTGAAATTGAATCAGACCTTGTGAAAGTTACTAATTCTGAAGTTGGTTTGCGGGGTATCAAGGTATTTAAGAAGTTGGATGAAGCTGCTGCCCAATTAAGGCAAGAGATTGCTTCAGTTCAAGAGTAGATGTCTGCTGATACTGGTGATTGGGTTTGTCCGATTGATTTAGCTCCACTCGTTTGGAGCCAACTGCTTAATATCAGAGATAATATCGCCCCTGGATTGCGTAATCAGTTAAAAGCTGATTATGAAGCAGGACTCGAAGATTATCAAGAGCGGATTGATCAGTTTCTCTCACTTAACACTTGGGAATTACCCCACGACAAGCAAGAATCAGTCAAAGCCAACTTGCTAAGAGCATTTCCGACTCTGACCGATCTCGAAGACTATTTGCAAGTCGTCATTGGTCGCCCGGTGATTATCCCTGCCCTCTCTGAGCAACTCAATCAGCAGCAAGCCGAGTGTTTAGACCAGATTACCAAGTTCATTCAACAGTATGACCAAAATCTGGAGCAAAGGCTACGGGAATCAGCGATCGCTGGCGGTGAACAACTAGCCGCGCAGTTGCTCGAAGAGTTGGCTGATTGGGAGCCAGGACGTAAGCCGGTGCAATTCAAAAAAAAGATGGAAAAACACCTGATGAAAGTGCGGGTGTTACTGGCAAATGCTTCACCTGAAGCTGGCAGCAGTTTACAGCAGATGATGGAGCAAATGTATTCGATTGTCACCGACCCAGCGATTGAAGCTAAGAATCTGGGCAGTGATGGGCGCAGTCAATTACAGCAAAAGATGGAAGAAATTCGGATCAAGTTGTTAGACGAACAGCGCAATCTACAATCACTTGCGACTGGCGACGTGGGCTTATCGAAAGCTACGGTCATGTCGTTCAAGTTCAGGTAAAAACAGTCTTGGGCGGGTGCATTCGCTCAAGACTAAGTACCTTAACGAAAAATGCAATATTCATCTCAAAAAGAATACCGCACTTCTACTATAGGGACAAAATTCTCATGTCGCATTTCTCAACAGTTAAAACTAAACTCACTAACCGTGAATGTCTTATTTTTGCACTCACGGATCTAAACCTATCACCGCAAGTTCACGAAACAGCACAGCCACTAAAAGGATACTATGGCGGTTCACAAGGACAAAGTGCTGAAATCATCGTATCTGGTCGCACCATAAAAGCCCGTGCAGATATCGGTTTCAAATGGAATCAGTCAAGCGGCGTGTACGACGTAATACACGACAGTTATGAAACAGTAAAGAAGCTGGGCAAAGACTTTTTCAGCAATAAACTAATGCTGGCTTATGGACAACGGATGGTTCGATCCATTGCTGCCGAGTTACAAGAGCAGTTTGGTGAATGCGCGATTAGTGAAGAAACCAATGGAACCGTGCAAACTCTACGCCTAACCTTTGCCGGACATCAAGAAGTTAAACAATTTGCACGGAGATAAATTATGGAACGCTCAATACTGATTCATTTTGACAGCGCTACTGGTGAAGTTCGTGTTGAGGCTGAGGGGTTTGAGGATTTGAATTGTTTATTAGCTACGCAACCGTTTGAATCCGCTTTGGGAGTTGTGAGCGAGAGCGATCGCACTTACAAGGATGAAGCCCAAACCCAACAACTTCGGACTACAAACAGTAATCAAACACGTTTGCGTCAGTAATCAACACGGGGGAATCAAGTTTCTTCCCCCTTAAAAATAATCATGAACGAACTAGCTAAAGAATACCCCTTTATCCATGTATACGCCCAGCAAAAACCACGCCAGCCCGTAATCATCAAAGCGAATACTGAAGGGCTGTGTGTGCTATTGAATTCCATCGTTAGCGCGATTGCCTACCAAGAGAACAACGGTACAGCAGAAGTTTTTGACGGCGATGCCGAAGTTTATGAAGTAGTCGTGAGACTTGTTAATACTCACGATGAACTAGCTCCACTACCTTATCAAAAACAATGAAACTCTCAAATCTACTCTCCACACTCGATTCACAAATCCCTATCGCTGCGGTTGATGTGCTGTCTCCTGATGAAGCGACGATTATTCAGTGGCTGACTACAGAGGCATTGAGCAAGCTCTCAAGTCCAGTGTTCTTCTGGAATCTCGGAGTATCAACTTTGGAGCAATGTTTAATCGCAGCAGATGGGGGATTGGTATTTAAGCCAGTCGCAGAGTACAAAAGACCTCCACAGGCTGATCCATTGTTATATGTGTTTGATTACATTGCGAATTTTAGTGGGAATGGTGTATTTATCCTCGGAGATATTCACCCCTTTATTGCTAAGAACTCACCCCAATTGAGTTGGGAGATTTTATCCAAAGTCAAAAACCTTTACCACAGGTTAAAACCCACAGATAAACGCATTGTATTGTTGGGTCAGAACATACAACTACACGAATCCCTAGTCAGATTGATTCCTTATTGTGAAGTCCCTTTACCGAGTATTGACCAAATACTTGAACATATCAATTCTTATTTGCATGACCTACAACAGTCAGCTATTGAACAGGAATTGACTTTTACTATTTCCCTAGAAAATGCTGAGAAAGAAACCCTTTCTCGTGCAGCACTGGGTTTAACTTTAGAAGAAATTAGTGATTTCCTTCGGTTAACAGTCAAAGAAAACTTAACTAATGATGGTGTCGTCGTTGACACTGATTTTATTCCCAAAGCCGTCGAGTACAAAACTCGGCTACTGTCTCAAATGGGTATTGAGTTGGGTAAACCTGCGACAATCGCATTCGGCGGTTTGGATCTACTGCGCGAATGGCTGACTCGGCGGCGGCGGCTATTCACACAAGAGGCGCGAAGTCTCTCGTTACCCCAACCAAAAGGTGTATTGCTGGCTGGCCCACCCGGAACAGGAAAATCCCACTGTGCCAAAAACATCGCTAGCATACTCAATCTACCACTTCTGCAACTTGATATTGCGTCCCTTCTAGGTTCACTAGTTGGCGAATCCGAAGGTAATGTTAAACGCGCATTGAAAACAGCATCCGCGATCGCACCTTGTGTTTTGTTTATTGATGAGGTCGAAAAAGCACTTTCAGGTCAGGGCGATACAAGCGGTGTTTCTCAACGCATCCTCGGTACTTTGCTTACGTTCATGAGTGAGTGTACTGCTGGGGTATTTATTGTAGCGACTTGCAATGACCCATCAGCATTACCAAGTGAGTTTAAGCGCAAAGGTAGGTTTGATGAGGCTTTCTTTGTTGACTTGCCCACAGAACCAGAACGAATCCAGATTCTAGGGATTCATCTACAACGCTTTGGCATTCATCTGGAATCGGAGTATTTGGAGGCGATCGCAGCTTCCACCGCGAAGTTTTCAGGGGCAGAACTCGAAACCCTCGCTTCGGAAGCTGCTTTGCTGGCATTTGATGAGGGTAGACCGCAGCAGGTAACGCTTGCTGATCTCGAAACCTGCCGCCAAACCATAACCCCACTTGCCATTCAGGACGCTGCGGCAGTTGAGCGTATGCAGGCTTGGGCATCCACTGCACGACGGGCTAGTAGCCATTAAAAGAACACTACACCTTGCTTTGATGGGGCAATGCCCAGAAGTTAGTGAATTGACAGGGTAAGAAACATGGAAATCTATTTAGTTTTTGTTGACGCAATTCAGAACAGCAATAAATTCTGGGCGGCCATTGTCGAAGATGGTAATTTAACAGTGCAGTGGGGCAGAGTCGGTTATCAAGCGCAAACAAAAGTCCACACATTAGCCAATCATCAAAGAGCCGTCGCTAAATTTCATAATCTGGTAGCAGAAAAGAAAGGCAAAGGCTACAGCGAAAGTCAGCCACAGATGGATGGTGAGCGTAGTATTCCAGATATTAGACGAGCGATACAACTGCTGAATACTATACGTCCGGCTGTTGCTCTCCAGAATTTTGGTGATAGCTACATATCTGCTCTTAATGAATATCTGAAAATTGTTCCAACACCTTTAGGGATGCAAATTGACTACCACAGAGTTTACCGCACAGTAGCAGATATCGACTATCAGCGAGAGTTACTCAACTCACTGTTAACTACCTCTGCGCCACAAGTTGCTGCGGTGGCTATTGCTACTCCACAAAGTACTGTAGAACCCAAGGTAGTCAGTCTCAAGACTATTAGTAAGAATTTCTGGCGACATTTGTAATTTTAAAGGCCCGGATGTAAGCTTTTGATAAAAATAGGAGCAAAAAGAATGTCTAATACAGTAATACTACATTACGATTATTCATGTGAAGAGGACGAAGAATTAAGTTGGTTGTGGATAGCAGAAATGAAAGAGCCAGGACTACCTGAACCTTATTGCTATTCCCTGCTTTTTAGCGCCGAAGGAACTCATGCAGCAGCGCTAATTAGAAATTTTCAGCCTTTATCTGGAGATAAAGCACAAGAGTATGCCAAGCAATTAGCTTTTGGCTAAATAAAAAATAGAAATTTAAAATCAAAAAAACGGTAGATTTTTAATTAACCTACCGTTTTTTATGTATGTTGAATGATCTACTTAAAAGTCAAGTGAGATTTTTCATTGCTTTCTTGTCTTGGTGAATTTGAATATTTATTTTTCCACAGGTGTTAATTTTAAAGGATACAATGGCTCCAAGCCATTTAATTGCCAAATTCTAAATACCAATACAGCAGCCACAGTTAACCATACACAAGAAAATGATAAAGTCATTCCTGCTAGAGGATTAGTTTGCCAATAAATTGCCGTCACCACTACAGCAGATAACCAAGGACCTAAAATAACTACAGGGACAGCAGCACCTAATCTCCGTTCTACAGTAAAAATCGTATTCCAAGTATCCCCTAAAGCCAGATGTACCACAAATAAAATTAAAGGTAGCACTAAAAATTGATGATTCATCTGCTGCCAAACTAATACAGAAGAAATTACCCGCAAAACGGCGATTATCATCCAAACTATGGGAAATACTAAAGGTGGAGGAGACCATCTTGGTCTGATTACCTGATCATAAGTCTGACGAGAACGAGTATTATCTAAAAGAGAAAAAATTCGGGAACGGATACTTAATATAGCAAAAAATAATCCAGTAAATAAAGTGCTAAACCAAGTGGGAAAAGAATAATTATTATCAATCATAATTACTAATTTTCCCATGACCAGCAACACAAGAATCATGACTACGATTTGTAGAATAGTCCCTAGTGTATAAACTAAAACTGCTCTGATATCTAGTTCTTGTCTCGTAGCTATTGATGTATTTGGATACCGTTGTTGATTACCAGTTTTTACTCCCATGACTGTATTGACAAACTTTTCAAGTATTCCTGGATTATTGGATTCATTCATAATTAAGAGATTGTGCGTAGTTTGTAATTATTAGTAATCAGTTATTATCTGATAGTCTAACACTTACAAATAATGTTTTTTCAAAGCGTAAATAAAAATAAATGGCGGCGAAAAAGGTGAATTCACGAGAGACTGTTAGGCTTACCAAGTGGCTGCTTTCCCTGAAAGGGTTGTCGTAGGCGATCGCTACTCATTCCACTTCAGCAACGCCCCATCCACACAAGCAATACCCCACTGTGGAAACTTCGCCAGCAGTTTTTTGATCGCGATCACCACCGCCGGATCATCATTCCAGCACGAGAGCAAAAAGTCAAAGCCCGGATTCTGAAGAGAATTCGCCGCAACGCGTGAGTTTCTGCATACGCTCCGGTCGCATATTTGACAAAAGCTACAATCGCCTCATGCGACCATTTATCAGCATTTGACACGGACGCGGCGGAATTTTCACCCTCATCGAGAAATAGCTAACCTTAGTGCCATTCCACTATAGCTAATGGTCTATTGAGTAGTACCAATAGCAGATTTCAATTGAAGTTTAATATTTGTACCTTTTTTCAGGGCAACTTCTCCACCAGGGCTAGACAAAACAAAAGCAGCCGCACTTTTCAGGGTTTTTCGGTTATTTTTATGGAAAACCTGGTTCAAAATCCTTGAAAGCCTTATCGGGAAAGTATTTCTGGATGATACTTGTAGAGCTATGAGATTTTTTCAGCGATCGCTCGTATAAATAATCACGGTGAAGAATTAGGGCTTTTGACGTAGTAACGAAATATATGTATTGAAGTGAGAAATATTAGTTGCAATTAATACCTTTGAAATTGGGAAAAAATTCGAGAGCTGCACAAGATACCAGCATCGGATCTTCAATGGGAGGATTTGTATGTGCAACAATGTGAGCAGCAGTAACTTTTTTAAAAGTCCATGACAAATTATATTTTCTGGAATTAGCGATTCTTTTCACCTGAGTGTAAAAATATTCCCCACGATTCAAACGATTAGAACCTTGTTTGGCATCACAACTATAAGTATCATGTTCACCTGAGAGAGGTTTATTGTCTTTCGTACCCAAAATTATAGTCATTGGTGTGCTGAACGCCGTTTTTAATTCCACAGGTGGCAGTTGATTTCCAGTCTGTTTTCTCAAGCCACAGGGATACTCCATATATTTGTCAGGTACAGTATAGGAACCAGCTTCCGCAGCAACAGCTTTTCTGATCCGTGCATGAGGCATAAAAATAACCATCCGATGTACAAATTGCGCTCCAGCAGAATGACCGTATATATAGTAAGTACTTAACTGAAGTTTTTCACTTTTCTTCACAAAATCAAAAATATTTTCAATGTCGGAAAAACACAGGAATAGACAACTCAGCACCTTTAACTTGATAGACAAAACAACCCTGTCCTGTTGTTAATAATCTGGAAGTACAATTATCTTGTTCAAAGTTTTTGGAATCAGCCTGAGATATTTGAACTAAATGAGCAAAATAAAAGTAAACAAATATACTCGCAGCAATCGCAACAAATTGTTTCATAAATAAAAGCTTTTAGGAAAAATTTTATCGAGGCGTTCGTAATCAGTACAGTATCATTTAATGATGAAGTCTCCTAGTAAATATGAAATGGGGGTATGGCTACGATTTTTTAGCGCTAGCTCACCCATTCCAATCAACCAGCACCCCATCTACATGAGCGATACCCCACTGCGGAAACTTCGCCAATAGCTTCTTGCTCACAATCTGCTTTCGTCGTAATACTTTATCTCTTTGAAGAAACTAATACTTAAATACTCCGTAAGAAGTAGAATAAATATTCTTTAGTCGTAGTAATATCATGACAAAGATTAAGCACAATTTTTATACACCTGAATAAAAATCGGAGTAGTACTAATGGCTACATTTACCGTTACTAATACCAACAATAGTGGTGCTGGTTCACTACGGCAGGAAATTCTAGATGCTAATGCTCTGTCAGGAAAAGACATCATCAATTTTGGTGGACTCTTTAATGACGGACTTGCTCATCCCATCAGTTTGACTGGTAGTGGTCTAAGTATCACAGATGACCTTACCATTCAAGGTACAAATCCCAACTTACTAACTATTAAGGATGATAGTGCATCGCGGGTTTTTGATATTACCAGTGGCGTAACATCTGCAATCAACGGGCTGACTATTACCAATAAATACAGTGGCACAGCAGGAGGCGGTGCTATCTCTAATGAAGGCGTTTTTACCTTAAGTAATAGCATCGTCACTGGCAACACTGCAAACGATGGTGGCGGCATTTATAACACTGGCACTCTCACGGTAAACCACAGTACCATCTCTGAGAATACTGCAACCGAAGGCGGAGGTATTTTCAACGAAGCCAGCTTGACCCTAAACTTCAGCACCATTACTCGCAACACAGCAGTTGATGGCGGCGGCATTGAAAACAGCTATAGCAATGCCACTATAACAACCGTGAACTATGGCACGATCACTGGCAACACTGCTGAACACGCCGGCGGCATTGATAACTCTGGCAGCATAACTCTAAATCACAGTAGCATTACTCACAACACAGCATCCGACGACGGCGGCGCCATTCTCAACTCTGGCAGTCTGAGCGTCAACTACAGCAACATTAGTAGCAACATAGTAAAGGTCAGTGGCAGCCCCGATTCCTTCTCTGGTAGCGGAGGAGGCATTTTTAACTACTCTGGCAGCCTGACCCTGAACCACAGCACCATTAATGACAACATAGCACTTAATGGTGGCGGAATCTATATGTACATCACTACAGACTTCGACACCGTAAATCTATTAGTGAGCAACAGTAGTATTAGTTCGCTAATATTACATACGACGGCTTAGGCATCGTTAAGGTGAGTGATAGTACTATTAGTGACAATCAGGCACACTTAGGCGGTGGCATCTACAATAATGCAACCTTAACAGTAGGCAACAGCATTATCAAGCACAATAAAGCTTTCGGAATCGAACTTAGTTCTGGTAAAAAAGAGTCTGGTAAGGGTGGCGGTATTTACAATAACTCTACTTACTATGCCACTGCTACACTGAACTACAGCACCATTGCTTGTAACTTTGACACTCCACAAGAAGATTCAACTAAGTTTATCAAGGTCGATAATCTTGTAGGTAATTTCATCAAGAAAGGTTCATTGGTCAAAGTTTAAAACCATATTCTTTTTGTGACATCTCCGACACTGTAACCCAATACGGTTCAGTATCGGAGATGTCAAACCAATTCGCAATTCGCAAGTCGCACTCTTGCTGCGCCCCGCTACGTTAACGCAATTATTACCAATTCCCCACTGCGGAAACTTCGCCAGCAGCTTCTTGGTCACAATCTGCTTTCGCCGGATCGTCACTCTAACACGAGAGCAAGTACTCAAAACCCGGATTCTGCACCGAATTCGCTGCCACTTTGAGTTTCTGCATACGCTCTGGTCGCACATTTGACAAAAGCAACAATCGCCTCATGCGACCACTTTTCAGCGCTGGGGACA
This sequence comes from Nostoc sp., assembly GCF_036919575.1. GTDB lineage: Bacteria > Cyanobacteriota > Cyanobacteriia > Cyanobacteriales > Nostocaceae > Nostoc. The sequence goes on from NZ_JBALBY010000122.1 coordinate 22,682, forward strand.
GGCGCGGCGGAACTTTCACTCTGATGAACAGCTTTGACTTCTCCACCTGAAACTGAATTTTCAACCCTCAACGAAGCTGAATTTCCCTGTTCTAATTGCTCCCGTGTTTGATTAGCGATGGCTACGCCCGCCGCAGGCATCGCTTCCTTGTCAGAAAATTCATTTTCGACAACGGGCGCGGCGGAATTTGTTTAAGTGCCGCTAAACAGCCTGTATTTTCGTGTTGTCGTTGGATTGATAACCCTTGTAAACTCTTTTTCTATCGTTTGGCTGATTAATTTTTCTGATGACCCCAAGATAATAAACAGGTATAAAATATCTAAGAAAAAACTGTGGCTGAAGAATTAAAGAAGGGCGATAAAGTGAAGTGGAATACGGCACAGGGCGAAACTACTGGTAAGGTAGAAAAGAAATTAACTTCGCCTATAGATATCAGTGGACATCATGTTGCTGCCTCAGAAGATAATCCACAGTATTTAGTTAAAAGTGACAAAACTGTTATTACGGGTAACTTGCTTAGTTTACGTCTCGTTACTTGACAGGTTAGCTAGGTTTTGGCGTAAAATTGCAAGTGATTGCTCAAAGAATTGACCATCTGGCAAAGCTGCCCAATTAATTAGAGTGACAGCAAGTGTCATACTGTCTAATTTTTCTGGTGCGCCTCAGCTACTTTTAAACTGGCTTGGTGCTTGTAACGGGGAAGAACAGGAAGCTATTATTCAGCTAAGAGAAAAAATATTGAGTTTTGACGAGCGTATTCAAGAAGAAATTGAAGGAACAAATACAATTCGATATTCTAGAGGCAAAAGCAAGCCAGTAGCCGAAATTTGCTATCAAAGGACTAAAAGTAAGCTAGCAGTCTTCTTGTGGTTGCCAACCCCTACATCCAGAAGGAAAGAAGTAATCGGTAGAATCAGGCTTTGGCTCAATGGGCAAATAGTTACTAATGTTGGTCACATACCAGAAGGTATGGGTAAAATGAAGCTCGAATCCGAATGGAATGCGATGCCACGCGAAAAACGCCCTGGTAATTACTATCATCAGAAGTATTTACCACTTCATGCTGGAATCTACAACAATTTTTTACAACAAAATTTTCAAAACCCTGTCCTTTTAGAAGCTCTTGTTGATTTAGCGCTTACGAAGTGGCTAGTTAGAATTTGATCATCTAGAAATTGCTGATTATTTGGGAGGTGTATTAAGCGTGTGGTTTTGGTCACAAGACTCAGTTAAATACGACATATTCAAGCAATATGAACGAGCTTTGATTGCCATTGGGGTAAACTTTTCGCTCGAAGAAGTTCAAATATCTCTAGAAGGTTGCACATACGGACTAGAGGATGCTTTAAGAAGCACGATTGACTATGTGCTGTGGCTAGAAAAGAATGATTTACAATTTTTTCCGAACGCGATTTTAATTAGTGCAGTGCGTGAGCAATGGAAGCCAAAAGCATGGCGTGATGAGTACCTGGAACTGCCACTGTTACAATCGGCAGGACAAAGATGGTGGAATGCCGCAGTTTCTCAGTGGGAGTATGATGTGCGTAATCGGCTGGTTGCTGATGTGTTTTACGACAATGGGCAAGAATTCATCCAATTCACCAACGGCAAGGAAATGTTGGTAGAGACTGCTTGGCGTTGGGAGTGGGAACGAGTGCTGGAGTATGCGAGTAGTTGAAGGGCGATCGCGTTACTCATTTCAGTCAACCAATTCCCCATTATGGGAACTTACTCAACAGTTTTTTAATTACAATCTGCAAGGGCGGATTATTATTCCAGTACTCTGAAAAATACTATTAACCTTGGTTTTCTCTTAAAACTATTTCACAATTTTAAGTTATTTTCAGAGAAAATATTATGTATAAATACGGTACTTTCTGTATTAAATTTAATTTATGCTAAATAAGCAATAGTTTTTGTATTCAAAATTTATAAATATAATTCTTTAGCACTAACTATGAAAGAATTTGGGTTAACTAAGTTTGGGAAGAAATTAAATAACCTCCAATTGTACTCATAATAGCTAAATTTATCCAACAGTATTTTACTTTTTAATCCTATGGGATGGAATTATGACGGCAGGGGCAACCCATCACCAGCTACGAAAGCAAGACAAAGTGCAGCCCGGCGAGCGGCTCGTGAATGTGCAAAAGCTCGGCGTAATCTTGAAAGATACCAGCGACAAAGAGAAGCAGAACAACGGCGTAAACAACGCCAGTCTGCTCTCACTATGAGAGAGCTAGCAAAAGAGTCAAAATTACGAGCGAAAATGCAAGAATTAGAACTTGCTAAATATGAAGTGCAAGTTTATGAAAACCGTATAGATTGTCTTCTATCAGTTCATAAAGAATGCGGTGAAGAGTGGGATTGGATTCTAATTCCTAATTCTCAACCACCAATTAAACCTGAAAAATTAAATACACATGAAATTGCTGCTCAACTTAAATTATCTCAATTTAAGCCTACGCTTTGTGACAAATTATTTAGACGTGTTAAAACTAAGCAAGCTACCTTTCGTGAGGTTTCCTGGAACCCTTGCTCTGATTGAGTTCTATTTAAAATAGATGCTTGATTTAAAGCACCCATTTCTTCACAGCCAGCATCTATCTCTGAATCCCCAGCATAAGATTCTCGTTTTTCAGGATTTGGTTCTTGTTTTTCAGAATTGGCTTTCTCCCAAAATTCCTTCATCCGGCTACCATGTAAATTCTGCACCATCCACTTCACTGTCTCCCGGCCATCCTGTATCGACTTATCCGGCTTGAAAATGAATAGTCCACTATCGGACAAAACTTTCTTGGCTTGAATGAAAGTACTGTAACCCATTCCAGTAGAAAGAGGCATCCACCGAGAACCGTAAGGATCAGCCGTCCAACACTCCTGCCACAATTGCGTAACTGATGGCTTTTGCTGGGAAGCCCACAGCATATCTTCTATGGGAATAATCACATGAAGCCTTTTATACGGTGACTGTGGTTTAGTGGCAGCCTTTTTGGGCTTGGGTCTTGTAATAGTTGCGGTCATTGTACAATCTCCTGTTTATGTTGACCTTTTTTGAATTCAAAATTCAAAATGCAAAATTAATAAGAAAACTAATTTTTAATTGATTAATTTTGGGTACAGGCTCCCACTGATTGCCATTTTGAATTCATAATTTTGAATTTTGAATTGTTTTGACGCACGGAAATTTCCCCCACTGTGATGCGGGGCTTGGTACTTGTATTCAGTTGTCTAAAAAATCACTCTTTACACTGGAAGCCTAGTGAGGTTCCCAGAATCGCAACTCATTCAAGAAATACCTACTTGTTTTTCTTCCTTCTTCTTTCCAGTGATCCCAAGCAACCAGCACCTCGTCCTCGCCCAAATCCTCTACAACTTCACCTCTAGCGTTATATAAGGTGTAGTAAGGGTCAGCATAAGCAACGATAGAACCGACTTGGATCACCGGAGGATGAGAAGCTTTTTCTAGAGATTTGATTAATTCTGTTTCCTCAGTGGTAAGTTCTGCCCAATAGTCCTGTTTAATCACCTCGTACTCTTGCGCCACTGCCCAATAGTCCTGCCAAGTAGACCCCGGCTTTACAAGCACTGCCCTAATGTCACTAACCGCCTGTGGCAACATTGACAATTGCTCGGCTCGATAGGCGATCGCAGATGGTGTCGGCTCACTCCCCAGAATTATCGCCGCAGCTTCCAACGCTTGGGTATTGTTCATTGCGCTGGCAAGATTCTTCAACGCCATACCCATGAGCCGCAGACATTCTTGGGCGTTTTCCTTGGGCGGTTCCTGCGCTAGCGATCGCAAATCAATGGTTTTCTCTAACGCCTGTTTCACCTGCTTGTTTAATGCTTTAGTCGCCTGTTGGGTCATAGTATTTCCCCATTGTTGAGAAGGACGTTCTTCTACGGCGTGTTCTAGTTCCTGAATGCGAGAAAGAAGTTGTTGATTTTCAGTCTCCAACTGCCGTAGAGATTCCATCTCATCTAAGCGCTGCTGCAATTGAATATTCTGCTCCCTCTGCTGCTTGTACAGACTTTGCAAGGATAAGATTTGTTCTTGTACCTGGGCTTCGGCTCTAGCTCCTGCTTCGGCTTGTAGTCCAATTCTCAATTCCTGCTCTAGGCGCTCTAACTCCTGCTGGTGTTGCTCTTTGATTTGAGCGATCGCTTCGGTATATTCTGCGGGGTAAGTGCGTTCTCTTGGGAATGGAACGCTTGGGGCATCTAAATCAGCATTGTTAACCAACAGCCTCTCGCCATCAGCAAAGGTGACAATCTGTTGCCAATGATTTGGAGCCGAAGCTTCAATGATTCCCTCTTCCCCATACCTTGGGTGTGACTGTTGTGAAACTGTGACAATAGCTTTTTGAGGAACCACTGGTTCTTGAATTTTGGGAACCATTGGTTCCTGAGTAGATTGCTTTTTGCGTGGAAGTTGAGGAACCACAATATTTGCAGCAGCCGCAAAGTCTGATTCGCTGGGGGAGGGGTTATCTTTGAGAGCGATCGCTACAGCAGCTTTAAGTTTCTCTGGTTCCTTAACCAAGCGTAGTAACGGACGAGCTTGACGCTCGTTTTTAATGTGTCCCCCCAATTCGCCAACCGTGTCAATGACTTTCTTTGCCCCTAACAACTGATTGATTCGTCGGTAGCCGCCCCAGGCAGATAATTCGCTTTGGCAGTATTCCTCAAAGTTCTTGTACCCTGCTTCGAGGTACATCTGCTGTTCGCGCATCTGGAGGATTTCATTGACCGCTTGCCATTCAAATCTGTCGATGGCGGTGAAGGTTTCCTTGATGCTGCTGTTGAGGTCGGTGTAGTCAAGCTCTGTTGTTTGTTCTCTGTCTAGTGTCAGCATATCTCTTGCCCACTATGTATGGTAAATGCTTGAAAGTTGGGGTGTTGCAGTTTAACCAAAGTGAACCGAGGAGATACTGAAGGGTGTTTGCCCAAAAATGTGTCAGCATTGTAATAAGCTCACTTTGTGATCAACGGATTGAGCAGGCGATCGCGTTGCTTTGACCGGCGGCGATCGCTTTATGCTGCAATATCCTCAGTTACTTCTTTATCAGTTTTAGGAAGTTGGTGTTTTGCTATAGCGATTCCCTTACTTAGTTTCTGTTGATTTTTTTCCGCCCTCTCCGCATCGTTATCTGGGATATAAATCAGTAAGTCTCCAGGTTGACAATCAAGAAATTGACAAATATCGTTTAGCCGATCAGGTGACATCCGGGGCATGGTATCAGTTTTCCGTAATCTGTAAACAGAGGTTTCGGTGATGCCGATACCTTCCGCCAGGTCTTTATTTCTGACTCTTTTTTGGGCCATGATTTCATTCAGCTTCCAGCGAATCACTCTTTTATCCATCGTCATTACTCCACAATCCTAATATTCATAGTGGAAAAACGATTAATCTTCTTTTAGCGTCTACAGCCTTATTATACATAAGACTACTATTAACATAACTGTCACTACTAAAAATATTCGTGAGATATTGACAAAAACATACGCCTCACGTATATTTATAAATATAAGGGCAAGGAAATGCAACCGCCTGCACCCGAACGCAAAAAGGGTTTGCAAATTACCAAACTTAACTAATTTCAATCAACCACAAAACCAAGTGCCACCGGGACTAGCAGCCGTCAGCCAAACTTGTAATGCTCAAGCCAGCGAGGATGATCTCGATGACCTACCAAGTCTTAAAAAACTGGTTATTTAGTGCCATTCGTCTAGAAATCAAAGATTTTACAGCAAAGCTGAATTTAGTAGAGTGTCCTCTTCCGAACACAGCACTTCCTTACACATCCCCTGATGCGGCTGTCTGCTGTCTTGATAATGCTCTTAGCAACTAGCTTTGATGGCTACGCCAAATCAAGAAAGAGAGCGTTGTGCTAAACCACAACGTTGTTTGCACATATAACAAAAGCGATCGCTCATGTCTGGAAAACTCAGCGATCGCCTTTTCCCCAATTACGGAGATTTCTATTATGACGTATGCAACATATACACAGCAAGCAATTCCTAGTTCTTCTGTTGATGAACAAACCTTAGCCCAAGCTGAACTATACAGCCACCTCGAATCCCAAGCCGAAGCTGTAGCCTCAACCCAAGATCCTCTCACCAGCAGAGATCGCCGCATCATTGGCGAGATTATCGAAGTCCAACCCGAATCAGTTCGGACGATCTGGATCGAAGGCGGAATCACGGTATGGGCGCAATTAGTCGGTGGCGGACGGCTACCCTTCGACCGAGACTAGTTCGCTACAAGAGTTGCAGAAGTCAAAGCGACATTACCGGAAACGCCACTAGAACGAAACGAACGATTGAGCGATGAATTAGAAGAAGCCTGCACTGTTTTTGGTCTGTACCACGGCGAGATTGATTGGCTCTCGTTTAGCACCAAACTCTACCAAGACGGGCATTTGGTTGGCTTCATCGGGTGCAATCAAGAAGGCTGGTACGCAAAACCCAGACAATACGGACTCAATCGCGTGGCTGCTAGTGCTGAACAAGTGATTGCGTCGCTGGGAGTTCGGGCGGCAGTAGCGGCGTAAGTTGCTGAAGGTAGAAAGGGCGATTGCACACCAAAAGAATTGCAATCACCAACGAGGTTAATCTCGAATAATGTTATATCGAATAATGCAGGTGTGATGGAGATAGAAATTAATGATGAAGACCCTGGCTTTCATTCAATCATTGAGGAATTAACTATTGAAATTGAGCCAGGAATTGTTGGTGTAAAAGCTAGCGATTTATGTCAAAGCCTCAGTATTGAGATGGTTGATACTAATCAAAATAATTGACAACCAATATTTACCAAATTCGACATCTTATGAAATTCACAACTGTATCTGTTAGCTACTCTAGAAAATTTAATCTAGGCGACTACGAATCGCTGGAACTAGGCTGTTCTCTCTGGGCGCAAGTCGAGGATGGGGAAGACGCTGATGGAATAACCCAATTCCTCTATCACCAAGCCAAAGCTTCAGTCAAACTTGCGGCAATGCCTGTGTTAAAAACCTCAGAGTTTCAGATAAATAAGGCTAAGTCTCGCAAAAAAGTGTCCGGTGATGTCAATGAAAGTGATTGGTAAAACAGGATCTGGATAATGCAAGAACTAATCAAAGCTTTAATCAAGGCAAAGGCAGAGTTTAATCCCATTCAAAAAGACGGGACTAATCCTCACTACAAGCGCAAATATGCAACACTAGATGCTGTATTAGATGCTGTCACCCCCAGACTTAGTAAATATGGATTAGTAATAATCCAAACTACTGAAATCTTTGAAGGTAAAACCGTGCTACGGACTCATATTTTTCATGAATCTGGGGAAAATATCACCAGCACTTATCCTCTACCCGAAATTAGTGATTCTCAAAAGTTTGGTGCAGCATTAACTTATGCACGACGATATGCGATTTGTGCAATTTTATCGGTGACTGCTGACGAAGATAATGATGCTGAAAGTGCAACTACTCCTCAAAAATCTGAACAGCCACAGAATAACATTAGACCCCGCAAAGACAATCAACAGTATAGAGTCCAGCCACCAAAACAAGCTGTAACTGCACCATCAATCAGCCCAAAAGATTTGCGAGTCAAAGAAGTTCGCACACTTTTAAATTATCCACTCGATTTAGTCAAAGAATGGCTGCATTCTCAAAATGTTACGAGTCCGAGTGAGCTTGATACTACCAAGATTGATGAACTAGTGAAAACCATGTGTTTGGCTTGGACTGGTAATAAGTTTGGACACCCGAATCATGCTGCTAACTCTTATCAGAAACACGTAATCGATGCTGTATTGCGAGGTGTTTCTGAGATGGAAGCAATTCAAGCATGGATGGAAGGAGCGCTTGCACAATTACCTGAACTCAATTGAAAAGAAAAATCATACTTCAAACTAGGGGTAGAGAAAAAGATGAATCTTTGGTCAAGAATGGATTTAATTGCATTAACAAATGAACGCTTTCTAGGAGACTTTTACGATTTCATTTCTGATTACAGTGGCGGATGGATGATTAAGTTTTTGTATCTGATTAAAGTAAATGTTGCTCTCTGGTTTGGATGGGAGTCACAGCCGGAATATGACGATTGGCATTGGGGACTGGGGTATTTTGGAGAGGAATACCGACAAGACTGGAATGCACCAATGGGAGCTTGTGATTGGTCAGAAATCTGTACTCCCGTCAGTTTTCTAAAATGGCAATATGGCATCGGTGAAAACTCGAATTATTAGTAAAATTTATCCAATATACGAGGGAGAAAAATTCTTGACCGAATATGATTATCTTCGCGCGTTTGTTATGGATCGATTTGATTCTGAGGTAACAACAGAAGTAGATCCACTTCATGATCAACACAAGCTGAGCAAATGGAGAAGACGATGAGACTCGTTGAGCGACATATAATTAAAACAAGTCACGTTTCATACAAAGAAATAAATGATTTATGTTGGCGCTCAAAAAACCTGTACAACTATGCTAACTATTTGGTGCGCCAGTCATTTATCTTTGAAAATAAGTATCTGAACAATGTTGCGATATTTCATCTGGTAAAGCAGCATGAATCTTATCAAGCATTACCGCGCAAAGTTAGTAATCAAGTGTTGATAGTCTTGCATAGAAATTGGAAGTCATTTTTTGAGGCAACAAAAGCCTACAATCAAGACCCGTCAAAGTTTTTAGGTCGCCCTAAGCTTCCAAAATACAAGGATAAAGAGAACGGTCGTAATATCCTAATTTATGAATTGGGTGCGATTTCAAAGCCAGCACTGAGAAAAGGTATCGTCAAACTATCTCAAACGAACATTGAAGTTTCAACCTCAGTTAGTAATGTTAGAGAGGTTAGAGTTATTCCCAAATCTGGGCAGTACGTTGTAGAGGTTGTTTACGAAAAGGAACCAGAACCAAAAGAGTTAAATCAAAGTTGGGTAGCGGGTATTGATATTGGATTAGATAACTTAGCGGCGTTAACTTCAAACAAACCTGGGTTTAAACCAGTACTTGTTAATGGACGACCGCTAAAGTCAATCAACCAGCAATACAACAAAATTAAGGCTAAATTCCAATCACAGTTGAAGGGAAATGCTAAGAGTTACCGGAGAATCAACGCCCTAACTTCTAAACGAAATAACCGAGTCGATAATTATCTGCACAATGCAAGTCGATGGATTATTGACCATTTGGTGTCCGAGGGAATTGGGACACTGGTTATTGGGAAAAACGAGCAATGGAAACAGGAAATTAACCTTGGTACAAAAACTAATCAGAACTTCGTAAGTATTCCTCATGCTCGTTTTATTGAGCAGTTGCAATACAAAGCTGTGTTAGTTGGTATGACCGTTTTGGTTGACGAAGAATCCTACACTTCTGCATCCTCGTTCCTTGATTTAGATCCAATTCCCGTTTACAAGAAAGGTGAAAAACATACTTTCAGTGGTAAACGAGTTAAACGTGCTTGGTACAAATCCAAGGATGGTAGGCTAATTCATGCAGATATCAATGGAAGTCTGAATATCACAAGAAAGGTAGTCCCAGCGGCTTTTAGCTTAGGGATAGAGGGTATTGCAGTTTACCCATTCCGCTTAACACCGGGAAAAGTGGCTTGAGGACATTTGTCCATAAAGTTATTAACTGTACAACTTATTGCGATGTCAGAGCAGGAAAACTATGACTACTCAAACTACAAACATTAATCTTGATTCACCTAGCTTAGTGCTTGACACTATTTTCGTTTGGAAAGGAGCCGGACATGAACTACAGCAAAGTAATCCAAAGTACTGGGATAGTAAATGTCATCTGCTAATTTATCAAGAATATTCCATGCCGAGCATTGTCTTATGTTCGGATTTAGATGAACAAGACACGGGGACAAGCATTACTAATTCTGCGGAGGGTCTAGCTACATTGATTTGGCGAAAATACCAGAATACTGTGTTATCGTCAGGTCGCTATCTGGGGGATAATTTTCTATTTATCGAGCATTATCCTCGCAATAAAATAAGTAAAAACGAAGAACCAGAAGATTTTTCTTTAGTGCAATTTAATTGGGATGGTCAACGTTTTAGCCAACCACGTTGGAGTCCTTTAACTCCAAACATTGTGCTGGCTTTGATTCAACAGCATAAGCTCAAAGATTAAAACTGAAAGCGCGATTGCATTCAATCATCAGTGTGCGATCGCTAAAAGTGTTCATTTCTCAGATATGCCAACTGGTCAAGGAATTTTTTTCAATGCACATCATTTACAAATCATAGAGTCATAGTCAAGATTATGCCGAGAAAATCCACTCATCCCACCCCTACTGACCAGTCCTCACTGTGCCTACAGTATCTCCGTCGTTGTGGAGGTAGCGCACGATTGGGCAGTATAAACTTCAGTCTTAGCCTGATTCAAACACTGGTCAATCAAAAGTTAGTGAAGATTAAGAATACTGGTGCGGGATTTTTTGTTGAATTGGAGGATGCCAAATGAAAACACAGAAAGCGATTTATCAATCATCCTTGCCTTCTAACACTCGTAATAAATTAGTTCTACGCCGGACTCGAAAGAGATTCAACCCCAAAATTTTCATCAACCGCACCATAGAAACAACTGCAATTGTCTCCCTGCTTTTTACCGGATTTACAGGAGCAGGGGCAATGGGGTGCTGGGGAATGGAGATTGCTATGAGTTCTCGAAATTGGCAGCATCAGAAGAACATTTGTTTGGGGATGATGTTAGTTAGTTTTTCAGGCTTATTGGGCAGTGCTTTGATTGGAGCGAGTTTCAGTATTCGTCAGGACAAGTTTTAGGAGGAACAAGGATGGAAATCAAATTAACCACATCAGAAATTCGAGCCATATTGCAAGGTTGTCAATATACGTTGCGGCTTGTGGGGAGTAGTCGAGATTATCGTAAAATTCAATCGTCAGAACATTTTTGTACCTCAAACGATGTGGTGCTAAATGATGCGTTCAATATTTTGGGAGATATAGTCAACGCAATCGAGCAGGTAGAGCAATTTTCTCAACAAGGAGAATCCAGTCATGGAACAGGAAATTAAAAATGCAATTGGTTTCGGCAATCCTGAACTCGTAATAGAGTCGAAACCAAAACCTGAACCAGAGCCAAAGCCAAAGCCAACAGTAACGATTTACGACTTCAGCGCTTTGTTATCCAAATACGAACCGCCGAAAAAACAACGATGAACAAAAAACAGTTGATCCTCAATTGTGCCATTGCAGTTTTCGCCTTTTCCACTACTTTAAGTGGCTCTCTCCTGGTTTTTGGGCAAAAGAAACCGAACTATTTCAACATCACAATACCTGCTCTTTCACAGCGAGGCTGGCTTTTGGTTTAGCAGGTGTCCCTGAACCGCATCCTAGTTGCAGTTCGGGCGTATCTATTATTCTACCAGGAAGTACTTCTTCTAATAGATGACTTGTTCAGAGGGAAAGGGATAATGCTGAAGGGTTTATTTTTCTGATCACTGATTAGGAGACTATTAGATGAAAAGTGTTTTGCTAGGGAATCAAGGATTGGAAGTTTCAAGGATCGGACTTGGTTGCATGGGAATGTCTGAGTTTTACAGCGGTCGTGATGAAATTGAGGCGATCGCTACTATCCACCGTGCATTAGAACTTGGGGTAAATTTCCTCGACACTGCTGATATGTATGGCCCGTTTACCAACGAGCAATTAGTAGGCAAAGCAATTATTGATCGTCGAGACAAAGTAGTATTAGCAACCAAGTTTGGTAATGTCCGTACTGAAGACGGCGGTTGGAAAGGCGTTAGTGGCAGGCCAGAATATGTCCATCAATCTTGTGATGCTTCACTTAAACGGCTGGGGATTGAGACAATTGACCTCTATTATCAACATCGGGTCGATCCTAATGTGCCAATAGAAGATACCGTAGGAGCAATGGCAGAGTTAGTCAAACTTGGTAAAGTGCGCTATCTAGGACTTTCCGAAGCTGCTCCGGCGACAATTCGACGGGCGCAGGCAACCCACCCAATTACTGCACTTCAAACAGAGTATTCTTTGTGGAGCCGCGACCCAGAAGATGAAATTTTATCTACTGTACGAGAGTTAGGAATTGGTTTTGTGGCTTACAGTCCGCTTAGTCACACCTAGCCAACTTGCTCTCTTATGGCTATTAGCTCAAGGTGAAGATATTATCCCAATTCCTGGTACAAAGCGACGCACCTATTTGGAGGAAAACATTGCAGCTACTTCCATGACTCTTACATCAGATGAACTCGCTCAAATTGAGGCAGTTGCACCAAAAGGGATTACCGCAGGCTTACGCTACCCTGATATGAGTACTGTTAATCGTTAAGTTAGTTACCGAACTGGTAAGTAAGTTTTCATTCCCAGTTCAAATAAGTTAGCTGAAACAGCAAGAAATTTCACGTCTCAACCGATAAGGGAGCATGAGATTAATTGCGCGTGAGTTGACGAGCCCACGGCTTGAAGCCGTGGGATGAGTTACCAAGTTACCAAGCTACAGGTTCACCAAGATGGAAAAACCCACCACTGGGGCCATCATTTGGCAATATCGCTAATTCAACACCAGTTTTCGCACCTGATGCGATGTCCATCATTGCACCTTCACCACCTAATTCCGTTTTTACCCAACCCGGATGAGCGCTATTAATCTTCACCGGAGTATTACGTAACTCATGAGCCAAATGAATCGTGAATGAGTTCACTGCTGCCTTAGAAGCATTGTAAGCAAATGGTTTGGAATCATAGATGAATGAATTGGGGTCAGAATGAAGTGTTAACGAGCCTTCAATACTCGACATATTCACAATTCGACCGCTAGGGCTATTCAATATTAACGGCAATGCTCGTTGAGTTAATTCCACTAAGCCAAAAAAGTTGGTGCTAAATGTCTGTCGAATAATGTCTACAGAAATAGAACTAGCATTACTGGTTAACCAATCACCATCTAAAAACACACCTGCGTTATTGATCAAGACATCAAGTTTCCCAAAAGAGTTACTAATTTGTTGAACAGCAGATTCAATTTGATTGCTATCAGTGACATTCAGGGCAATTGGGTGAGCTATTACTCCTTCATTCTCTAAGTTACTTGCTGCTGTTTTAGCTGCATCTAAGTTTCGGGCCGCTATCAGAATTGTCAATCCATGTTGTCCGAGTTGGCGACTCATTTCCAGCCCCAGACCTTTATTTGCACCAGTAATCAAAGCTACTTTGTTCTTTAGTTCGTCCTGCACCATGATTAAGCACTCCTGTGTGTAGTGATAAATTTAGATCACATTTCAGAACAAAATGTTTAAGCTGAGTTTAAATACTGGCTTAATCGTCCCACAAAGTCTAAATATTGGAAACCTAGAAGAAAGGCTAGGTAAAACAGCACACACTTGTTGGCAAAACAAAAAGTAATTCAAATAGGATTATTGCGATGAGCTTGACTATGCTGAGATTTTTTCACCAATAGCTTGATGTATAATTTCTTTCTTTAACGAATCTGCTGCGACTGCTGCAATGGTTTCCCAATCTTCTTGTTTTAATAACACCCCAAGCAGTTCGCGCAGTATCTCTCGATTAGAAATGAATTCTTCGCCATAAAGTTCATCATTTTCCAGAGTAGCAAGTATGTATTCTCTTACCTCTGGTGTCGGCAATCTAAACTTTTCAAGTATTCTTTCTCTTGCAGCAATGACTGCAATTTTCGTAGCTGTCCCTAAATTCCAATTATTCAGCAACAACCGCACTTCTCTATTTAGAGAAATACGCAACGTCGTGAAGCGTCCCCAAAGTTCTAGATTGCCCATTAAGGAACCAAATGCTGACCCCCAATCTAATCCAGCCCCAATGTTGCCACCAACTTTATCCTCAGCTTCAACACTTTTTCTTAAAGATTCTTCATCAAATAATTGACTCATTTAGCTTTACTACCTCATACAGGAGAACGAAAAACTCCATACTCAAAATAAACTAGTTCATCGTAATCTTCATCCTCTCCGACATCAATCATGCCTTGGTTATCATAAAATTCTTCTACTCCCGGTAGTGAATGTAACCCTACTCTGCCCTCATAACCTAGCTCTAAACTGCGAGTTCTGGCAAACGCCAAAAATGCAGTTCCAACACCTTTTAATTTTGGCGGACGTTGGATATATAACCGATTCCAAGGTGCGGTAGCTATGCCATCAATATATATCAAGCGTTTTCCCTCTTGTAGACGAGAACCGTGCATTTGGGTTTCAATCAGCATTAATCCTTGAGTTTCATCTTCGTATTCAATCGCATAGCCTTCGTGGTTTGCTTGTCTATTAATGACAAACTCCAGTTTAAACTCCCAGTCCCAAAATTTATCTGATTGCTCGTGCAGTTTTAATTGTTCTTTCCACTTGTTGGCATAATCATCGACGTGCTTTTGCCATAGCTCCACTAAATCTGCTTCCACAATCGTGTTATCTTGACCGCGAATTAGTTTTACCAGAAGCATTGCACCAAAATTACCCATGAACTAATTGTATCAATCTCATTAATCAGCATTATGCTCTGTTTCTTGCAACCAACTTAAAATAGTCAACGCTAACTCCCAGGATTCGCGCCGCTCCCAATTAGGTAAATTATTCAGTACGCGTGCAAGGAATATTGCTGGGTTTTCCAATTCCCCACCACGAGCCGCAACACCATCCCTAACGAGTGCCCCCAAAGTGGCAGCTTGATTCCCTTTATAGTCAGGCTGTCTCTTAATCTCCTCAACAATCCAGTCTGGTACTGTGATTGTTTTAAATCCTGGCTTCGGCATACACAACAGAGAAATAATATAAAGATAGTACGGCAGTTTACGTTATGTTTGCAAATATTTGTGCGGTATGGTACGTTAAAATAATTCGCAATTACGTTTTGTGGCCGGGATTTAGATTTAGGCGTTCAATTCGTATTGCTTGATAGAAGCTCTTAACTTAAATTCCCACCACTTCTTAAAAATGGACTACTCACACAATAGCTTCACAAATAGTAGGAGCAATCATGAAAAATATTGGTATTAAGCCAATACATCCTAAAGAATTTAAAAGAGTTCATAATTTTTCGACTTACCAAATGAGTCGTTTGTCAGGTTACTCAGTCGAGGCACTAAAAAACTGGTTAGCGGATGAAAGTAGCTCCAGATTTGTCGAACCAAAGCCGTATGTACTTAATCATTTTGGGGCGATTCATAGTTACTTATTAAGAAGTTAGTGTTTCCCAAACACTAAGTCATTAGAAAAACCCTCCCCACCAGTCGGTGGTTTTTTTATTATTAGTATTATCAGTACCGGAATTCAATCGGAACTCAACCGGAATTCAATCGGAACTCAGTCGGAACTCAGCAGGAACTCAATCGGAACTCTAGGAGCCGAAACCATTGCTAATTCAAGGAAGCTGTGTAGTTGAACAATTGTTAACACGAGAGGAGGCAGCCAGACAATTGGAGCCATCAGTTGGAATTAGACAGTTCCAAAAGTATTTGGACTTAGCTTCTTTGTACTTGCCAGAATTTGAAGATTTTCGGGACGAAGATAATGGAGGGCTAAACGGACGAGCAAAGTTGACAAACTGGCATTTACCTGTGCTTCAAAGAATTAGAAGTTACGTTTTAGTCAAAGGTTCTTTGAAGAAGGTGGCAATTGAATTAAAAAATCACCCCGAAAAGTTTTTAGGAGCGTAAATCATGATTGTTAAAGAATTCGCACAAGCTCTCAAAAAAGTACCTGGAAAAGTAGTTGATGAGCTGCGCCGTCAATATCCAGAGCAAAAATGGACGGTCGATTCACCAGTTCCAGAGGAGATTTTAGCTAGATTTCAAGATATTACCAATAGTGAAAGATTACAGCCTCAACAATCACCTGTAGCAGATATACCCGAAGCCACAATCACTAAAGCTGACGAAGCAATTCAACAAGCCTCATACAAGTTAACTGCGGCTGATAAAGAGACTATTTCTGGTGCTATAGCCGTTCAAAATGAGCAATCTAAGATTTTGGGTGCATCGACTGGTGTCACAGGAGCTTTGTTGTTCATGGAATCCTTGATTGGAGCCAAGGGGACGGTATTGGATGCCTTTGCTGAACAATCCATGTTGGAAGTCGATAACCAGATTACCGAGATAGATCAGAGTTTGATTAATTTGGCAGAAGAAGCCTCAACAAGGCTGGGGAAGTCCATCCAAAAAAAGGAACTACTCAAAGCGCGACTCAATTTGTTGCGGGAGAGAGTTTCTTCGATGGGGACACAGATCCGATTTTAGAAGCTTATAAAACAGTGGCGGCATTGTTACAAATCCAAAATGAAACTGTTGCCACTGTTGCCGAAATCCGACTGCTTCAAGAACTATTAACTCATCAAAGGAAAAATCAAGTTATGGATATTCTCAGTACCGGATTGTTTGCTACTTCAGTTGTTGGCGCTTTAGGTGGCAGTGCATATCTCGTTGGTAGCGTTGTCGCTACTGGATTAATTGGTAGTGGGATGTTCATACCGTTGGGATTACTTGTTGGTGCAGGATTGACATTTCTGGGACGGGCATCGAGGCAAGAGTGATGGGCGGGAGTGTTTCATAAAACTGTTTCACAGCACTGTTTCATGAAACTGTTTCAACGGTTTCATCAGTGTTTCAGGGCGTGAAACAGCGTGAAACAGCATTCTCCCAGCGTGAAACGTGAAACATGAAACACGAAACAACAGTCCATTCCTTGCTCGAAAGGCATTATAAAGGGTAGTGTTTCATCCAACTGTTTCACAGCACTGTTTCACGAAACTGTTTCAACGGTTTCATCAGTGTTTCAGGGCGTGAAACAGCATGAAACAGCATTCCCCCAGCATGAAACATCAAACGTGAAACATGAAACACTAGACAATTCCTTGCTCGAAAGCCGTTATGAAGGGTAGTGTTTCATCCAACTGTTTCACAGCACTGTTTCATGAAACGTTTCAACGGTTTCATCAGTGTTTCAGGGCGTGAAACATGAAACACCTTATTAAAGATATGTGTGAAACATGGGAAAAATTTGTACTAAGAACGCGCTATAGCACAGCAGTCTCATGTATAAGAAACAACTGTACTTAGCTTTGGCTGGTGTTGGCATCTGCATATTGCCTGTAATCATCCCCTTAGTACCCAAGTTGGGGGCTTATGCAGAGCTTCAACGGCTAAAAGCCTCAGAAGAATTAGAACGTTCCCGCATAGAAGAACGGGCTAAAACCAGTGATGCCTTGTATGAGGCGGGAGTGATGCCCACAACTCGAAAGTTGAGAATTACCAATTACTTTGACAACAGTAAACGCAATCCCAGACCAGACACAACCCTATATCTTGATGATGAGATTATTGATGTTTTTGATGCGACGGGCAGGTGTATTGGACGAATTGAAGAAGGAATTTGGAAGTGGAAGCACAAAGCCAAAAAGATTTGTAAAAGCGTTCAAAATATCAAACCAGTGAGGAAAAAGTAATGGCTAATAGTTCATCAAGTGCGGAAACTAATAGTACTGGCAACAGCGATAGTAAGCCTAAAGGTAAGAAGCGATCGCTTGGTGAAATCATCGATTTTTGTGCCAAGGCTATAGTGATGATTGTCGGTTTACCCATTAGGGCTGCCGCCGCGATTGTCAATCAGTTTGTTGCTAACGGTGGTGCGGGTCGTGCATTAGTTGGCGGGATTTTATTTATCGGCGGTTCCATAATCAGTGCTGATTCAACTTGGCAATTAATCTTTACTGGGCCGCCTGTTTTACCCTGGTTTGAGCCGACTTGGAATTGGCTAAATGTGCCGTTTGCACTGTTCAACCCGTTTTTTTACCTGGCATTCATAATTTCTGTAGGCGTTCAGGTAATCGAAGCCCACGCCCTACGGGGTAAGAACCCAGATTCAGCACGACGGGAACTTCAAGACCACATGGTTTATGACCTTGAAACTAAGCCTAGTAGTCTATGTCATTAGTTTTGATGGGTTGGATAGATTCGTGAAAGTTTAATTCTCGCATCATCTATCCGAAAGCGCCAATTAACACAAAC
>NZ_JBALBY010000123.1:0-16104 GCF_036919575.1 Nostoc sp.
ATCTAAGCTAATTGCGGCTTCTGCTACTGTAATAGATTCCAAGTTTCCTTGTTCTGGCACAATAATGTTAGCAGGGTTGCTGTCTGTAACAATTGTCAGTTCTGGGTCAACAGCGATCGCTTCATCTAAGCTAATTGCGGCTTCTGCTACTGTAATAGATTCCAAGTTTCCTTGTTCTGGCACAATAATGTTAGCAGGGTTGCTGTCTGTAACAATTGCCAGTTTTGGGGAGACAGCGATCGCTTGATCTAAGCTAATTGCGGGTTCTGCTGCGGTAATAGATTCCAAGTTTTCAGAAACAGTATCTGGGTAATCAGGTGAATTTGATTCTACATTCTCCCCCTGCTCCCCTTGCTCCCCCTTTCTTTCCTGGGGCAATACTTGAAGTTGGACACTGTACTGCCAAGATTTACCGAACAGATCCGACATCAAATCGCCACAACAGCGCAACTCCCAAACTCCTGTCTGGAGGTAGGTAAAAGGAATTACCGCCATTAAGCCTTCTGAGTTAGTGCGACGCGATCGCTTTAAAATTCGCCGCGTTGGTTGAACTTCCTGGGTTGAAGAGTGAGTTACCCGCACTTCCACGTCTGTGTTAGGAAGTTTAGAACGAGCCAAAACTCTATACTGCCCTTCCAAAATTTCCAAATTTGGCGATTCTAGGATATGCCACGAGCGAGCGCCTTGTTTCTGTATCAGAAATTGCCAGTGTTCCATTGTGATTGATGCCCAGACCGACGAGCCGCCCAGTAATATTGTCTATTACCTTGCTTGCCAGTTTACCTCAGTATTTTGTAAATGCATCACTTAAATCGCTATCAAGTGAACTCAGTTTTACTTACTTGAATTCTCGCCCTTTAACTAGTCGCGTCAAATGAATTTCAAAGGGTCGCCGTGTTGCTTATGCGTAAAGCTTTTGTTGTTTCCTAAATATTAAGTTTGACACTCTCCAGTGCTAAATTCACACAGATGCAATGAATACCGTTGGCTGAGTCTGCTAAACTTATTGCAAATATTTCTGTATTATTTTTTACTAAAATTCCAATTTGCAATAGACACAACATACAATAAATTTAGATTCACTTGACAATTTTTATTGAATTGTGATTGTTCATATTTTTGCTACAAAAAAGTAGGATGTGGCTCTTAAGTGTCCTCTGCGATCGCCCATCTGGGCGCAAAGCGCGATCGCCAATCACAACACTTAACCCTAGATATATTTATGGGGTCAATCCAAAATCGTTCGATGGTTCCTGAGCCTTGCCGTTCGCGTAGCGTCCCGCTTTTTAAGGACTGAGCGTTCGCGTAGCGTCTCGTAGAGAAGTCGAAGTCCAAAATCCAAAATTGTTTGACAATGAGAATTTACAGGAGGGATTCGATGCTAGTCATTTTAATAGACGAGCAAATCCTTGCCCCTGAGCAAGTTTGCCAGTCTTGTTTACTCGCTGACGGTCGCGGTCAACCCCGTTGGCGTGGGGGTCAACTGCGCTGTGGTCAAGCGATTCGCAAGCTTACTCAACAGCAGGCAGACCAGTATGAGTGTATGATGGGCTTTCGTATCGCTCATATAGAAACATAGTTGAATTTGCCAGAAAGACTAAACAACTGCGTTATCCTAAGCTCAAGTAAGTATTAAAATTTAATCACAGGAGAACGCATAATGTCTTGGCGTGGGTCTACAACGGTTTCAGATCGGATTTTTGCTTCCTTGCCTTATTTGCTTCCTCTAATAGAAGTTTTTGTATTTGGTAGATATTTGCTCTCAGAGTTTCCACCGCTACAACTGCTATTTCTGCCGCTTCTGCCATTATTGAGAATCTACTACGGCGTGCGTTATGCAGGAATGATTATTTTCTTTGCTTTATTTTTGCTGGTAGTGAGAAACGAAAAAATTAGTCACTTTATTCGTTTCAACACTATGCAAGCAATCCTTTTGGACATCATTATCTTTTTGTTTAGCATCCTGACTGATGTTGTGGGACTAGTTCCCTCTGGTGGTTTTGCAATCCAAACCCTATCCACAACCATTTTTATCGGCATAGTGGGAGCCGCCGCATATTCAGTCATCCAGTCTGTAAGCGGGCGTTATGCGGAAATTCCGGCGATTTCCGATGCAGTGTATATGCAAGTGCGTTAGAAGTTAACGGGTCACTACGGTGTTTTCCAGGCGACCAATACCTTCAATTTCTACGCGGACGCGATCGCCTGGATGCAACGGACTTACACCCTCCGGCGTACCTGTAAGCACCAAATCACCCGGTAATAGCGTCATCACCTGACTGATATAGGAAACTAGAACATCGGGGGAAAACACCATCTGATCGATACAGGCAGATTGGACTGGATTGGTGTCGTCATTCAAAAAAGTCTGCAATCTCGCTCCTGGATTTAATTCCCGCACAATCCAAGGCCCCAAGGGACAGAAAGTATCAAAACCTTTGGCTCGCGTCCATTGACCATCCAGTTTTTGTAAATCCCGTGCTGTGACGTCATTAGCGATGGTGTAGCCCCAAATTTTGGTTTGGGCTACCTGTGGTGTACATTCAAAGGCGTAATCGCCAATCACTAATGCTAACTCTCCTTCGTAGTCAACTCTTTGTGACTGCGGAGGATATTTAATTTCTCTCTCAGACGGAATTATCGACGTGGGTGGCTTGAGAAAGATTAGTGGCTCAGAAGGTACTGGAGTTCCCATTTCGGCTGCATGGTCTGCATAATTTTTACCCACCGCCACAATTTTTGAGGGAGCGCAAGGAGCCAGAATTTGGTAATTTTCTGGCGTCAAAGTTAAATCAGTGGGTTGTCCTTGTAACCAGGGCGGAGCATCTAGCACTTGGACATTGAGGGATAGTTGGAGTAACCCATAATAAATCTGCCCTTCTGGATTTTGAATTCGCACATAGCGCTGCGCCATAACCTTGATGAATATCCTTTTATAAGAAGAATTCAGAACTCAGGAGTCAGAATTCAATTCTGAATTCTGTACGACTGGGTAATGAATATTTGTTTAAAACTCTATCCCTTTATGGGTAGAGCATTCTGAATTCTGAATTCGGAATTCTGACTCCTGTTTTATCTGCTTTTTTGTTGCTGTGAGCGGGTAGCAATCCTCAATTAGCTGTTTAGGGAACCGATTCAGCCTTGAAGACTGAAAGCGATCGCTATAGATGCCCTTAAAGAAAGATACCCGTTTGCGAAGCTGATAGCTTGATCAATTTGCTCTCCAGCACAAAAGCTGGATTCTTACTTGCTAAAAAAATATCGGGGTCGCCTCCCGACCTAGTTTTGATTAGGGACATCCAAAAAAATCCAAACTCCGGCGATTTGGCTAATGAAACAAAATAGAAAACTGGTAAGATTATAGTTCCTTGTTGCTTCAGATGTTAATTAGTACTGAAATTTTAAATTTAAATTAGGTATAAAATAGCATTGGCAGCCACTTTTGTCCATGAGGAAACTGAAAAATATGACTACAAGTTACGAAACAATGTACATTCTCCGTCCTGACCTGGGAGACGAACAGGCAGAGCAAGCAATTACTAAATATCAGAATTTGCTTCGCGATCAAGGCGCTCAGGATATCCAAATTCAAAATCGTGGTAAGCGACGTCTGGCTTATGAAATCAAAAAACACCGCGATGGCATCTACATCCAGTTAAATTACAGTGCGCCTGCAACTGCGATCGCTCCCTTTGAACGCGCCATGCGCTTGAGTGAAGAAGTGATTCGCTATTTGACAGTTAAGCAGGAAATTGAAGAGGAAAAACCCGCTAAAGAGGAAAAAGAAAAACCCACTAAAGTAGCTGCAACGGTCTAAGGGATAGGGATGAGGGAGATGAGGGAGATGAGGGAGATGAGGGAGTAAAGAATAGTGAATAAAACGCGATGTGCGACTTATTTTTAAAACCCCGCTTCCATTCCTCTCCTCGAAAGGTCGAGAGGCTTTGATTCTTGCTCGCCAACCCTGGTAGGGAAGGGGTTGGGGGTTAGGTTTGAGAGTAAAGTTGCACACGGCGTGAATAAATTTTTACCAATGCCCAATGCCCAATACCCAATGCCCAATGCCCCACTCCCACTCCCCAATCCCATTCAATAAAATTTTGTCTCTTTCTTTTCTCGTAACTTGTCTGGGAATGCTAAATTAACAAATACTTGCCAAAGGTAGTACTCCCGCAGTTATACCTAAGAGTGGACAAGATTCTGAATGGGAGCTGTAAGCTACTGTGAGCCAATCTGATACACCCAACATTCAAGTTCTCTCTACGGAAGTATCGCAGCTACGCCAAGAGTTGCAACTTCGCGATCAATTAGTGCAACAACTATCTCAAGAACTCTTCCGGCTGGTAAAGGGTAACACTAGTTTTATGCCCCAGCAGCCGGAGCTTGAGCAGGATATAACCCAGTTGCAGGCTTTACAAGAACAACTCCAAGCTGTAGAGCAGCAGGTGGCGTTCTACCAAGAGCAAATTACAACTCGTGACTCCGAAATTTACCAATTGCGACAGTCAGTTCAAGAACTCACCGATCGCAGTCGGATGTTGGAGCAAGTAGTACAAGAGTTACCTCAAATTTACCGGCGGAAGTTTGAGGAGCGGATGACGCCAGTCAGAGAAAAGGTAGCAATGCTACAACGGGAAAACCGCCAACTACAAGCAGAACTGCAAAGTGTGAGTTATCGTTTGGCACTCAAAACTCGCAATGCTAGTCATAGCGGCATTGATTTGCCAAATTTTCCCCACCCAGCATCCGAACAAACTAATATTTCGACTCCCCAGAATGCCTAAAGTTACCATCATGGTGGAATCGAAGAGGTAAGAAATTAGCGCGGCAAAGCATCTTGGAGACATCCAAGTAGTACATCAAGGCAAAAATAAATAACTATAGAGTTAGAAATAACGCAAAGGCTGAGATTCTAACCTTTCTTACCTCCTGCTTCCTTGCACTAGTTGCGTCGCACATAGAGCAATTAGCTCAGAACAATTTGAAAAGCCCTCTCTTTCATAGGCTGGGGAGTGTCACAAACAATTGCATTGCTTTGACCAATTTTGGCCATTTCCTACTTTACTGGTTTAGGTAGATTGGCTGACAACAAGCAGATACATTCATCTGCCATTGATATTACCTAGCTCAAAACCATGAGTTTTGCTCAACATTCTTCTCTAGACAGAAAATCAGTCTGCTAGCACCAGACTGTTATCTTGGAGAATGTGAAAAAATGCAAATATTGCTTGACTCCACCATCCCTCTATAGGTAGATTTATTTAGTTAGCCTGCTAGCATCAGACTGTCATCTTTGACGATGGGAAAAATATCTTCGTAAGTGTGAAAAATTTCAAACACTGAATCCAGTTGGGTAAGTTCCAAAATTAACCGTACAGGAGCTTGAACGTTGCATAAAACTAAGCGGCAACCACTCTGACGTGCAGCTCTCAACCCTTTTACTAAAGGCACTAACCCAGAACTGTCCATGAAATTAACTTCTCTGAGGTCGATAACCCAGAGTTGATCAGCTTGGGGCACTACTCCAGCCATCTGTTCACTCAAAACCTTACCGCCTTGCAAATCTATGCTTCCTTGGGGTTTAAACAAAATCACTTGAAGTTCTTGTGTGAGGGTCATGAATTTAACAGGGTAATTGGAACACTTGACGAAAAATTGAAAAAAGACATCAATACCTCTTCTCTTTAAACAGCAAAATGACTGTTTTACCCAGATATTTGGGCAATTGCACGAGTGCAATTGAGAGTGATTATTTCAGTATTCATGCCGTATAATTTATGATAACTTTCATCAATATAGGCATAACCGCCTAACAATTTCGGTATCAGCCGTATCTTTTACAAGATTTTCATAATTGTAGTGGATATTTATAAATTTTTTATAAATTTTTTAATTTTTTTGAAAAACTATGAGCTAGTGGTGATGATTTCTAAAAATAACATAGTTGATAGTCAAAACTAATAGTTACCATAGACTATAAGTTATGGGTTATTTAGAATTAAACTAATGACTTGATGACTGAATGTAGTGGTTTGATTGACACCCCAGCCAAAAACAAGCAAAGATATAGTAAAAGTAAAAATTTGTAAACACGGCGGTGCGGAATGTCTTTAGAGTTGATTTCACTAGAAAATATCCAGAAAGTCGCCCACACTTACGGCTATTGGGCAATTTTTTTGGGTATTTTGCTAGAAAATTTAGGCATTCCCCTTCCTGGTGAAACCGTGACCTTAGTAGGCGGGTTTCTAGCTGGCAGCGATGAACTAAATTTCTGGCTAGTTCTCGGTGATGCAATCATGGGTGCTGTCATTGGCGGCACTTGTGGCTATTGGATTGGTAGAGTTAGCGGTTGGCCTTTCCTGGTAAAAGCTGGTAGCATATTTCGGATTTCGGAAGTGCGGCTACTGAATATTAAAGATCAATTTACTCAAAATGCTGCTAAAGCGGTATTTTTTGGACGTTTTCTGGCATTATTGCGAGTTTTTGCAGCACCACTAGCTGGAATAGCCGAAATGCCCTTCGGAAAATTCTTTTTATACAACTTTTTAGGAGCAGTTGCTTGGGCTAGTTTGATGGTGACATTGGCTTTCTTTGCTGGCAAAATTATCTCTTTAGAACAATTGGTTGCTTGGGTGGGTCAATTTGCGATCGCAGCCTTACTAATCCTCGCTGCCTTAATTATTGTCCCTCTGTGGCTAGAGTCTCGCCAAGTCAAGGAAGTGAGTAATGAGGAGTGAGGAGTGAGGAGTGAATAGTGAGGAGTAAAGTAAAAAGTTATTTTTTGAACTTTCACTTTTATATTTTGCTTTTTTAACTCCAAACTCCTGTACAGACGCGATTAATCGCGTCTCTCCAAACTCCTGTTACAGACGCGATTAATCGCGTCTCTACTCCTAACTCCTAACCCCTAACTTGCTGCGACCAAATACGAGTTGGTAATCCCCAAACGTAGATAAAGCCTTCAGCAGCTTTATGGTCAAATTTGTCTTCGGCTCCATAAGTTGCCAAATCGGGAGTATAGAGAGAATGATCGCTCGAACGCCCAACTATCGTAGAGTTACCCTTGAACAACTTCACTCGCACAGTTCCAGAGACTCGCTCTTGTGTCTTTTGAATAAACGCATCGAGTGCAACTTTGAGTGGACTGTACCACAAACCGTTGTAAACGATTTGGCTGTAAGTTTCTTCAATCCCACGCTTGTAATGGGTGACATCTGCTGTTAAAGTCAAGCTTTCTAAATCCCGATGTGCCTGAATTAGCACCAACATCGCGGGTGATTCGTAGATTTCCCGCGATTTGATCCCCACCAGACGGTTTTCAATCATATCGATCCGGCCGATGCCGTGATTTCCTACCACCTGATTGAGTTCTTCAATTAGCTCAACTGGCTTTTTGGCTATACCGTTGAGAGTTGTGGGAATACCACCGTGGAAACCAATTTCGATGTACTCTGGCTCGTTGGGAGTATCAGCGATCGCTTTGGTCATTTCATAAATTTCTTCTGGTGGCTCAAATGACGGATCTTCGAGTAAACCAGCTTCAATACTACGACCGAGCAAATTCTTGTCAATGCTGTAGGGAGACGATTTTTTGACTGGTGAGGGGATACCAAAGTTTTCACCATAGGCGATGGTTTCCTCGCGGCTCATGCCCCATTCTCTGGCTGGTGCGAGGATCTTTAGGCTGGGGTTCAGGGCGGTTACAGAGACATCAAAGCGAACCTGATCGTTACCTTTACCGGTGCAACCGTGAGCGATCGCATCAGCACCATATTTTTCAGCCGTTTCTACTAATACCTTAGCAATCAGTGGACGGGCAAGGGCAGTTCCTAGAGGATAACGATTTTCATAAAGGGCGTTGGCTTGAATCGCTCCAAAGGCGTAATCTTTAACGAAGCTGTCTTTGACATCCGCCACTAGGGATTCACTTGCACCCGATTTCAGAGCTTTTTCTCGAATTGGCTCTAATTCATCTCCCTGGCCTAAATCTGCTGCTAGGGTAATCACCTCTTCCACACCCCACTCCTGTTTGAGATAGGGGATGCAAACTGAGGTATCCACTCCGCCAGAATATGCCAGGACAACCTTTTTGGCGCGACCCATTAATTTCTCCAGTTAGGATAACAAAGAATGAGTCATTATTATATCTGAACTAATCCATGTATATTTTCTTCATGCAACGACCTATAGGCAGATTGTCAGCAAACTCACACAGCACAATCTGTATAAGTAAGTGGGCAAGAATAAATCAAACTATCTTATACAATGTAAAATTAATTAAAAATTAGATTAAAAATTTGCAGGGTGGATAATCCCACCCTGTTATAACGCGGCGTGCAACTTTCTCTCAAACCTAACCCCCAGCCCCTTCCCTACTAGCGTTGGGGAGCAAGACTTAAAGCCTCTCGACCCTTGTCTGACGACAGGCTGACGCCAACGGGGAGAGGTTTGGAAGCGGGGTTTTAAGAATAAGTTGCACATCGCGTTGTTATATGTAGATGCCAATTAACCACCTAACAATTTATTTTTGATAATTTGGTTTAAGCTTTTGGGCTTGATGACCTAGAAGATGCTGTCTTTTTCGCCAAGAACAAACCCAACCCAAACACAGACAATCCAAGCATAAAACTTGGCTCTGGGACACTTGTGTAAGTGATGGTTTGAACACCCGCAGCAGTGGAATCATTCAGATCGATAAAACTATCACGGTAGACATTAAAAGTGTTAGGTGTAAAATTCAAGCCCAACCCCGCTTGGTTCAAAATTGTTCCCGAAAAGTCGGTTAAAACTGATGCTAAAGGATCGTTGGCTTCAGTGTATGACTGTCCACCATAGGTAGCAAAAATCTTTAAACCTTCTGCGATCGTTACTTCTTGATCGTTTGCTGCTGCTTGGTCAAAGGAAAAAGTCCCTGTGAGAGTTTTATTCTCGTTAGAGAAATTATAAGTGAGTTGTCTAGCTTGGACGGGCATAGTTTCCCCTACCGCAAAAATCAGAGCAGTTCCCACCGTTACAGCTGCTAACTTCTTAAAGATGGAGTCAGTCATTTTTTTTACCTTGATTAAAGAACAGATACAAAAATACCGAAATAGTTTTATGAAACAGAGACATCTATTCCCAAGTCTCTGCAACACAAACTTTTTCAGTCAGACAATTTGGGATTTTAGATTGACCATACGAATCAATCCGCCTGCTCGAGGATTTTGGATTTTGAATCTTTTAATCCAAAATCTAAAATCCAAAATCTAAAATCCGGTCAGTGTTCAGTGAAGCGGTCTATTACAGCAGAAATTATGTATTTGAACCACATCTGTCGTAGGGGCACAGCATTGCTCATTGGTGTCAACTTAAGCCTTGGCGAATGGAATTCGCGGCTACACAAACAAAGTCCACCTCCGTGGACTAATACAAAATTAAGGGTTCTTAACCCACGAAGGTGGGTTTTGCCTGTGTAGACGCGGTTTCTAACCGCCCTTTTAGCTTAAGTTGACACGCATGAGCATTGCTGTGCCCCTACCCGCGTGGTCTATTTACCTGAAAATAGCTGTAAGTTCACGGACTGACGATCGCAGTTTTCATCGCCTGGAAAATATGACTCTGATCAACTACTCCTCGAACACCGGGCGCACTGTAAGTACCAGAGCTATCTGTGAACTTGAGCTTTTGTCCAAAGGAGCGAGTCAGAGTTGATGAATAAGCACCCTGGTAGTAAACAGGTACAATCCGTCGGCTATGGCTACCCCAGAGGTACTTGTAATTTGGATCAGCTCCCCAGAAGTGACCAGCGTCTTTAGGGTTGTGCTTGTTGAAGGTGATGTCCTTAGCGTTATACTTCAAGCCTCTAGCCTTATTAGGATCGGGATTGGGAGTTAGCTTTGAAACAAAGTCATTATTCAGAGTCAGGTAGTGGTCATGGTCAGCAGTAACAAGCAGCAGGTTTTTACTCCAACCTCCATGCTTGTTTACCCAACTAATCACCTCCTGGACTGCTTTATCAAAATCATTCATCGTCCCGATTAGGTTATCCATGTTGTTGTCATGAGCAGACCAGTCTACATCACCTCCCTCAATCATCAGCCAGAAACCGTCTTTGTCTTTACCTAGAACCTTTAGAGCGGCTTTGCTCAAATCAGCCAAAGTCGGATTTTCGTTAATCTCTCTGGCGATAAAACTAGCATCGGTTTCACCGGGAGCCAGAGGACGGACAGTATCAGGTGTGGGGCCAGAGATTGGATTCCCTGCTGCATCAACCACAGGAACACAATCCCCAACTGTACCGGGAATAATCTTACCTGATGGACAGGGACTTACACTCTTAACAACAGAGCTATAGAGCGAGGCGTTGTTCAGACCTGTCAGACTGTAGTCTCCCTTAGAAGAGCTAGTAGGAAGGTTGCCTTCTTGTCCACGGGCACCGTATAGACCAAATAATTTGCCTCCCTTATTTGGGTCGATGTTAGCAGCCGTCTTTAGCAGTGTCTGAGTTGCATTCGGCCCACGTTCCAAAAAGGTATAGCCATAACGATTGGATTTAGGGTTATCACTGAGATGTTTGTAAGTGTCTTCTGTAATGTACGTATAGTTAAAGACACCTTCTGCTGTACTTGTACTACTTCTATTATCAAAGTCTTTAGGATGACCGCCACCCAACAAAACATTAGGCTGAAAGTTTAGCAACGTCTGTTGCAGAATACTGTCTTGGTTAGTCTTGCTGGGGTCGTATTTACTGTCGTATTTGCTGCGACGATTTACAAAAGAAGCGGCAGCACCAGGCGTTGCGTGGCTTATGGGTACGGAAGTAACCAGTCCTGTAGACTTACCTTTTTCTTTGGCAATTTCCAGGATGGTTTTCAACTTTTTCTCGTAAATGTCTACACCCATCGCGTTGTTAAAGCTCTTTACGCCCGTATAAAGAGTCGTGGCGGTGTTAGCAGAGTCAGGATAACTGTGTTTGATGTACTCTTTGTCATAAGTACCAGGATTAGCAGGGGTCAAAGGAATCCAGGGAACAGGGCCGCCCTTAGTAGGGTCGTAACCTGTCAGATTACCATCTGCCAAACTGTTGCCATCAAGTCGATCGCCTGGATTAAAAGGAGTAGGCTGAAATGAGAAGTTGGGACGAACAGGACTTGCACCTGTGAATGTATCAGACCCATCCAGAGCAGAGTTAGTTGTTAGGTGGGGCTGATCTATTGGCTTTTCTGGTGTATTTCCCTGAATCGTTGTGCCATAGGTGGTAACAAGTCCATATCCAGTTAGCTTTTGGAAGCTCAGACCTGAACCTTTACCACTAGTGTAAAAAGGGGCACCTTTGGCAACGGCTGCGGCCCGTGCCAGATTCCAACCCATACCATCGCCAATCATGATAATTACATTAATTCCATTACCAGCGGCCATAGTCGGCTGAAAAACAGAATTACCAAATATCAGCAGAATGCTACAGAGAAAGCCAACCATAGTCAAGGTTAGCGATCGCTTGTACTTTCGCAAAAATGAAATCATTTCAGTGCGCCTTAAAGTTAATTTGTTAGCCGTTAATACTGATAAAAATTTGGTTCTAGATGAGTAGCACTGAAGTCTGAGTACGTAGGAGTTACATCTAGCTGAGTAAACGGTGTGGTATGACTCTGGTTAAAGACAGGGTTAGAGGCAGTTGCTGGTTGTTGATTCGATGTTCCGAAGAACAACAGCACTGCCAGAACCAGACCAGATATGAACCAAACTAATGTGCGTTTGTACTGTTTCAGTAATGAAATCATTTGGGATTTGGGAATTAAAGTCATGATTCAGTAAACCTCCTAGTAAATAAGCGATTGACAATCGTAATAATGCCAATAAGCATCATATTTAAATCTTGATTTTAGGAAAAATTTTTTGGTGTTTGATAGTGACAATAAACAAAAAAATAATTCTTGCTAGTGGTCTGTCAAGGAAACTTTGACGGGTGAATAAATTCTTCAATTTCTTTCTTCGCGCTCTTTGCGTCCTTTGCGGTTCGTTCCTTTACCCTTCAAACTTCGCTTAACAGACTACTATTACAATATATTTCGCTATTATTTTGGTTTTAATTTGTTTTACTCGCAGACAACATTAAAACTATATCTTGGTTAAATAAAGGATGAATTGGCATTAATGAAGGTTTTCTATAGCTAGTTAGCTGCAAAGTTATTTCAGCAATATTAAAGTTTGTTTGGAGGTGAGCTTGCAACTGAGTGAGTAAGCGATCGCGTTCTTGGATAGTTGCACATTCCACTATCAAATTGGCGCAAAGCATTACCTTGTTTGAGCTAATTGCCCAGATATGAAGTTTTTCTACTTGGACAACACCAGCAAAAGACTTGAGAGATATTTCCACTTCAACAGGATCAATTGATTGTGGTGCATACTCCAAAAAAATCTTCAGGCTTTCTTGGACTAGGGGTAAAGCACTTAAACCAGTAAAAGTTGCAACTACTAAACTAATAGCGACATCTGCCCACCACCAATCCCAAAGATGAACTGCTAAAGCAGCTATAATTACGCCAACAGAACTAGCAGTATCAGCAATGACATGAAGCAAAGCCCCCCGTAGGTTTAAGTCGTCGTGAGTATGGGGATGAAGCAAAGTAATGTTGAGTATATTGACGATTAAACCTAACACTGCGATTCCTAACATTGGTAAGCCCAAAAGAGTTGCTGGATGTTGCCAGCGCCCAATAGCTTCCCATGTGATAAAAGTAGCGATCGCTACTAAACCTAATCCATTCAACAAAGCTGCTAAAACTTCGATACGCTGATGTCCGAATGTTGCCTGACTCTTAGCTGGTTGCTGTGCTAAGAAACTTGCAAATATTGATATTAGCAAGGCTGTAATATCAGATAATATATGTCCTGCATCTGCTTGTAGAGATAAACTTTGACTCCACAAACCCACACTCCACTCAGCAACAAAAAAACAAGCAAGTAAACCTAATGTTATCCACAATATTTTGGCTTTCTGCCGACTTCTAAGCACTTTTATCGAAGTATTTTCGCACTTACATTTATCCCCTTGAAGTGAAAGCATTACACAAAAAACCTTTAAATTTAAAGTATTGTCCTGAAAACTTTCCACCTCAAAATTTGTGATGGGTCTGTTCTAAATTTAGAATGCTACGTTATCAAAGATTATCCTCAAATAGGCACTATAGGAATCATATTTGATTTCTGAAAAAATCTCGGTAGTCTTGTACTGGATTGTCTAGGCTAAAATGTTGCAAAAAAATTGTAGGTTGGGTGGAGGCTTTGCGTAACCCAACATCCTGATAATCAGTTGGGTTGCGCTCCGCTCCACCCAACCTACGTCTACGTCTAATGCACTATTAAAGCCATGAGCGTCCACTACGTGCATTTCAAAAATCAAATACTAATCCTATATATATTTCTGGAAATTACTCACTAATTTTTTATTCTAGAGATACATAATTTAAAATGTACTAATTTACTAACACTAAGAATATATAAAAATTATCTTGGTTAATTTAAGGGATGGTAATGGTTACGTTAAAAATGATAATTTAGGTAGGTTGGCGTAATTAAACATAAGATCAAACCTCACCCTCAATCCCTCTCCTTAGTAAGGAGAGGGAAGCCGGAGGCAGAGTTTTTCCCAAGAGAATTAGCTACGAATTACGGATTACTAATTGTTTGACTTTTTCTGTTACCCAATCGACACGATCCTTTCCCCAAAATCTTTCGCCTTCTACTATCCAGGTTGGGACTCCAGGACAGCCAAATTGCTCGTATTCTGCCAAGGCTGACACTGCTGCTTGTTTGGCTGCTTCGCCGTATACTAATTCCAGAATGCGATCGCCATTCAGCCCAACATCATTTGCAACTTTCCTAATCACAGACTCATCGTTGACATCAAGCAGGTCAATGTACGTTGCTCGAAAGAAAGCCGCATCCAGCAGATGCTCCTTCCCGGTTCCACAAGCAGCGTAATACGCTCTGGCGGTCAGTTCTTCCCGACCAAACTTCATTTTCTCCCAGCGCTTGACCCACCTACCAAATTCTTCATACTCCTTGAGCCGAATTTCAATGCCGTACTTTTTTGCCCACCGCAGACAATCTTCTTTGTGATACGACGATAACAGGGCGCTTTCACTTCGTCCTTGCAGGTCAGCTACCTTTATACCTCGCTCCTTCGGTATGTAGATTGGTCGTCGTTCAATATCAACTGGCAATCCCTGCAATGCTTTTTCGGCAAGAGCAATACCAATATATGAATTTGACGAGTGGTATATCGAGTAGGAGTAAACTTTGATTCGCTGCGACATCTTGGCTCGCATAGACACCTAACTCATAATATTACGAATTAGCGATCGCGGCGATCGGGTTGCATTAGCGAGTATTCAAGCATCGGAGTCCCCATACTCAGTATCTGATTGCTACAGTCGCGGTGAAAAATATTAAGCTGGTAGATAGCACGTTAAAACTTTAGCGAAAATTCGGAATCGCATTCATCGGCGGTTTAAAATTTTCCATTGGCGAATTACCTGTAATTACATTATGTTTGATGCATTATCTGACCGTTTAGAATCCGCCTGGAAGAAACTGCGGGGACAGGACAAAATTTCTCAATCCAACATTCAAGATGCTTTGCGCGAAGTGCGCCGCGCCTTGTTGGAGGCAGATGTCAACCTCCAGGTAGTCAAAGATTTTATTAGCGAAGTCGAAGCCAAAGCACAGGGAGCCGAGGTGATTACCGGCGTGCGACCTGACCAACAGTTTATCAAAATTGTTCACGATGAACTGGTGCAGGTGATGGGAGAAGAAAATGTTCCCATAGTAGAAGCCCCCGAAAAGCCTACTATTGTGCTAATGGCTGGGTTGCAAGGTACTGGTAAAACCACAGCTACCGCTAAGTTAGCCTTACATCTGCGAAAATTAGATCGTAGCTGTTTATTGGTGGCGACAGACGTATATCGCCCAGCCGCGATCGATCAGTTGGTAACGTTGGGTAAGCAAATTGACGTACCAGTATTTGAACTAGGAAGCGATGCCGATCCCGTAGAAATTGCTCGACAGGGTGTAGAACGCGCTCGGGCAGAAGGTGTAAATACAGTAATTATTGATACTGCTGGACGCCTGCAAATTGACGAAGAAATGATGACGGAATTAGCCCGCATCAAAGCCACAGTCCAACCCCATGAAACTCTCTTGGTGGTGGACGCGATGACTGGTCAAGAGGCAGCCAATCTTACCCGCACCTTCCATGACAAGATCGGAATTACTGGGGCGATTCTCACCAAGTTGGATGGTGATAGCCGTGGCGGTGCAGCGCTTTCGGTGCGAAAGATTTCGGGAGCGCCGATTAAGTTTGTCGGCGTGGGTGAAAAAGTCGAGGCACTGCAACCGTTTTATCCCGATCGCATGGCATCGCGGATTCTGGGAATGGGTGATGTTCTCACCTTGGTAGAAAAAGCCCAGGAAGAGTTTGACTTAGCAGATGCGGAGAAAATGCAGGAGAAAATCCTCTCAGCGAAGTTTGACTTTACTGATTTTCTCAAGCAGTTGCGGATGCTGAAGAATATGGGATCTCTGGGAGGCTTGATCAAGATGATTCCAGGGATGAACAAGCTCTCAGACGATCAACTCAAGCAGGGAGAAACCCAACTCAAGCGCTGTGAGGCGATGATTAACTCCATGACTCGCCAAGAACGCCACGACCCCGATTTATTAGCTAGTTCTCCCAGTCGGCGGCGGCGGATTGCTTCTGGTTCCGGCTATAGAGAGTCAGATGTCACAAAACTCGTGGGTGATTTCCAAAAAATGCGATCGCTCATGCAGCAAATGGGTCAAGGTGGCTTCCCTGGAATGCCGGGAATGTTCGGCGGTGGTGGCGGTATGGGTAATGCCTTCGCCGGTGCAGGCGATCGCCCCGCAGCCCCCGGATGGCGAGGTTACGGTGGTGGTGCCCCAGCCACCAAAAAGAAAAAGAAAGAAAAAAAGAAAAAAGGCTTCGGCAATCTTTAGTCGCTAGTCAGTGAACTAATGACCAATGACCAATGACCAATGACCAATGACCAATGACCAATGACCAATGACCAATGACCAATGACCAATGACCAATGACCAATGACC
>NZ_JBALBY010000124.1:0-141842 GCF_036919575.1 Nostoc sp.
CGAGTTCAGAGGTCGAAGTTCCGAGTTCAGAGGTCGAAGTTCCGAGTTCAGAGGTCGAAGTTCCGAGTTCAGAGGTCGAAGTTCCGAGTTCAGAGCTTGAAGTTCCGAGTTCAGAGCTTGAAGTTCCGAGTTCAGAGGTCGAAGTTCCGAGTTCTGAGGTTGAAGTTCCGAGTTCAGAGTCCCGCAATCCAGTATCCAGAATATTTTTATAACTTGAAAAAATTAAATTAATAAACGGTTTCGTGGAGGATGGTGGTGAGGAGGTCGTATTTGCCGAATGCGTCGCCTGTGGTGGCGCGGAATGCTGTGTCGGTGAGGGTTTGGACAAATTCGCTGTTGTCAAGGGGGGTGGGGTCCATGAACCAGCCTACGCCGTTGGCGTCGTCGATGAGGATGGTGCCACCGTTGGGGCGACCGAAGGAGTCGAAAGAGGTGATTTGGGCTTCGGCTAGTTGTCCGGTGGGGAGGTCGGCGATTTGTAGGGCGATGTTAAAGCTGGGGTCGAAGAGCGATTGCCACAGGTTGAGTGGGTTATCTTTATATAGAACCTATCCCACTAATAATATTTGTGCTACAAAGCTTAAGCTTATTGAGAACGGAAAACGAAAAATTAAGGTTTTCAAGCACATTTTACGAAAAGAAGTAGGGATTTTTACAATAGTGGGATAGGTTCATATATGTTGTTGATTGATGTGGAAGCTAAGTTATGGGTATAGAAGAATTTTTCCGTCAATTTGAGGATGGGGAAACTGACTTTTCTGGGGTTGATTTGAGAGGAGTTTACCTGAGAGATATTGGTTTGATGGGGTTCGATTTTACCGGAGCTGATCTGAGTAATGCCAACTTGGAAGGGTGTGATTTGCAAGGGGCTGAACTGTGCGAAGCCAATCTTACTGGAGCTAAATTCAGAAATTCTGTTTTGGATGATGTTGACCTTAGTGGAGCCAATCTCAGTGGGACTGATTTGAGTGGTGTCCGCATGGGTCAAGTTGCCCTGCATAAAGTTATCATGATTGGCGCTAATTTGAGTGGTGCTGATTTGTTGCAAGCTGGATTCAAGGATGCTGACCTGACTGGAACTAACCTCAGTGGCGCTTTTCTTGGTGAAACCTACTTCTATAATGTCAACCTCACTAATGTCAACTTTATGGGAGCCGAGTGCCTTAGTGAACGAAGCATGAAAGGCGTTATCTTCTGCAACACTATCATGCCAGATGGGAGTGTTAGAAATGATAACTGTGGGTCGTAATGAAGAATAATTACTATTTGGATTAACAATACCTTCGCCAATTTACGAGGGTGAGTTGATATATTAACTCTCTTGTCTCTTGGATTCGGCAAAAACAATAAGTCCTAAAAATTCCTTCAAGGTTTCCCGCAAGCTTTTTTTACGTATCACCTGAATGGTAAAGGGTTTGAGCCTCCAACCTACTTTGTCAGCTAAACGCCCATGTATCAGTCTTTTTGCCATTTTTGCCAAAATTTTTGTAGGCTCTTATTTTGGCAAAGGTATTGGATCTTACAGGGTATTTTTAGTGCCGTTATAGCGTTTCCTAATCACATAACGTACATCATAGCCCCCTCTCGAAGAGCGGGGAGGGGGTTGGGGGTGGGGTTCTTGTACCTCACAAAGTCGGAGAACCGCTATAACTGCGTAGGCGTAGCCCGCACTTCTCTACGAGAGGCTGCGCCAACGGCAAGCTCAGTGACCATCGTAGACATCGCATCAAGGAAAGTTCTATCTGGTAGCAGAGTAGGATCATAGAAAGGAGCAACCCTCATAAATTTTTAACTTTGGTAATAATTCTTTTAATCCAAAATTACTGGTCAAACTAGTCGGATAGTTCAGTTTTTGAAAGTAACATACACAAACGATATAAATTAATTACTATCTCTTTAACAATTTTGCCAGTAAATTCCTTATTAATGCTGAGGTGGTTATCAGTTTTAAAAAGAGAAACTGGAGCATACACTCCACAGCAGAAATAAAAGGTTACTAAAACATGGATTTTATCAACCAAGCACAGAATTTTGCAGATACGGTTAAAGATAAAGCTCAAGAAGTAGCCAACAATGTAGTAAATGGTATGGATGAGGTAGTTGATGGAATAAAGAACACTACTACCGAGATGACTAATTCAAGTTTCCATGCAGTTAATAATTTACAAAGTTTGTCAACCATAGCAGTACAGTCAGGTTTTCAAACTATTCAAAATGTTAGTAAAACATTTGAAGAAACTGCTGTTGGAGTTGCTACATCCAGTATGGTTATGGCTGATGCTTTGCAAAATTTACCAAAGACAGCTGCCGAATTAGCCCTAGAGATGCCAAAGATTGCAAATAGGCTGAGATATCGTGCTGGTGTTCGGGTGGGAGACTTACATCGTTCTGATGCGGATGTCATGAAGCTTTTTGAGAAAATTCCTGGCACATCAAAGCTTGAAGCCAAAGAATATACAATTCGTCAATTTCTTCGGGATAAGCACGGTAGCCACATCAATCCACGTTCCAAAGGTGGATCGAATGCTGCTGATAATATCCTTTGGGAAGTAGGGGTTGACAATCTCCGTCGAGGTGCCAAAGTAATGACCGTTGGCGAGCAGTTCTATATTCGGGTTTATAATGCGGTAGATTCTATTGTCAGCAATTCTGGAACAATCGCTAAACTTGGCATTAGTGCAACGGGAACAGCTATTCTCACCCAGGTTATAGTAACAGCGATTTCCTACTCTTTGGATCTTTATCGGGGCGACATTACTGTTGAAGAGTTTAAAAATCTAATTTTTGAAGCAGCAAAGACAGCAGGTATTGCTACACCAATTGTTTTTTTAGTATTGGTGGCTGTGTTAGCTTTATTTCCAGAATTTGCAGTGATTTTGTCGGCACCAGTGGTTGTTGCAGGCTTCAATTCTTTATTTGGTATTGGTATTGCTATACCGATCATTCAATCGCTAGTTCGTCATATCCAAGCTGGAGGTTTTGGGATAGAAACTGCTGATGCTTACAAGAGTGCGTTTGATGGTTCTGCGCTCTGAAATCCTATTTTGATCAATGGGAGCGATCGCACTGAGTATAGTTTTGTGTAGAATCGTAGTATTTTTTAACGCTCCAGAGAAGTCTGAAGGTTAGCTTGTGACCATCAGAACTTCTCTTCTCGCCTCTAAAATAATCAATAAAATCAGGTGCAATCTTTATAGATGGCAGAATATGATAACCTTTGTAAAATACTCGCAGAAAAATATCCCCGTGATTTTATTCGTTGGTTATTAAATCAAGAACCGCAAACAATTAAAATCTTAAGAACCGAATTAAGCATCGAACCGATACGTGCTGATTCCGTGATATTTCTGCAAACAGAAAATCGGATTTTACACCTGGAATTTCAAACCACAATTCAATCCCAACAACCAATTTCTCTGCGGATGCTAGATTACTACGTCCGACTGACACGGAAATATCAAGTTCCTGTTACCCAGGTAGTGATTTTTTTGCAAGAGACAAGTAACGAAATTGCTTTTACCGAAGAATATGTCAGCGAAGTCACAACCCACCGTTATCGAGTTATACGAATGTGGGAACAAGATTCGGCATTATTTCTTGGCAATCTGGCGTTATTACCTTTAGCGCCGCTAACTCGAACAGATTCAGCCCAGGCGTTATTATCGCAGGTTGCCGAGGAAATTGCTAAAATTCCAGATATTGAGACAAGACAAAATACTGCTGCTTACACCGAGATTTTAGCCGGGTTAAAGTTCGAGAAAGATTTTATTCATCAATTATTGCGGGAAGAGATTATGCAAGAATCAGTGATTTATCAGGATATTTTACTGAAGGGAGAACAAAGGGGAGAACAAAGGGGAGAACAAAAAGAAGCTTTTCGCTTCTTAAATCGTCAGTTAAATCGGCGATTTGCAGAAATCGATTCATCAATAGTTGACAGAATTCGAGTCTTATCGACTGAACAATTGGAACAATTAGGAGAAGAATTTTTAGATTTTTCAAATGTATCTGATTTAGTTGCTTGGCTTGAGCAAAATACAAAATAATTCATAATTCGTAATAGAGCCTCCGGCACGCTACGCGAACGTAATTCGTAATTAAGAATTAGTTAAAGCAAGCTTGCACGCAGCCTATCTCAACACGAGAAGCAAGTGGCGTGGGGCTTGGGGGTCTTCTATGAACATGGCTAACCGAAACGTATTAATTGCACTATGCATCACTTTTTGAGTTTTACTTTGTGGAGTAATTCATCTTTAATCCGGTTGAGAATTGAAGCCTCATCCAGGTTTGCCAAAATCCGATTAATCACTGCTTTCGGCCCATCAGGTCCCCAAGTCGCGCCATTGGCTAAATAAACTTTGGTAACTTGTCCAATCCCGTAAGAAGAAACACCAGCTACTCCCGCTTGCGTGATTGCCACCGATATGTAAGGGCCTAGCGCAATGCCACCCGTAGCTGTTGCAGAGATCCCAAGTAAAGTTTTTAATCCACTCAAGCCCAAATTTGCCAATAGTTCACTCGCACCGATGCCGCCCATACTCAGGGCGATTTTTTGTAGCAATTGTACAGCCCCGGCTTCGGTCATGGAGAAGCCATAGAGTTTAGATAAACCCAAAATCAGAGCAATATCAATCACCACACTACTGAGAATATCTACCACAGTTAGGGGATTGAGTGCGATCGCTAATGCCTTAGTCATCACAGCCTTCCAAATCAACTGATTGGCATTCTGTTCCCGAATCATCACTTTTCGCTCAACCAATTGCTCATTTACAATATCGGCATAAAGCATAGTATTAAGAGCAACCAAAGCTTTACCCTCACGGTGTAGAATCTCCAAAATTTTCAGCTTCAGTTCTTCGACTTTCGCATTCCCTGTACGCAACTGTATGCCCCTAGTACCATCAGGGCGACGAACCGCCGTCTTCACCAATGGTGATGCCGCAGTCATGACAATTTCTAGAGGTGTGAGTAATTCCCGCACCCTTTCATCCCGGATTTTGTGATAAATTGCCATCTGGTCTGCTTCTGGATACTGGTCTACTTTGTTAAACACCAGAATGATCGGTTTACCTGCTTCCCGCAGCTGAGAAAGAGCCATGTATTCTAGCTTTGTCATGTCGCCAGATATCACAAATAGAATCAAATCGGCTTGTTTTGCAATCTGTTCAGCTAATACGGCACGGGTTGCACCATCTACTTCGTCCAACCCAGGAGTATCAATTAATTCCACCTGCGATTGACCTACACCAGGGAGAGTGACTCGCAAAGCCCGTTCAGTTTCCCCAATCGCTTCCTCACTAATACTCCAATTAACTGTTTGTGCAGCACGAGTGACACCATGTAGGGGTCCTGTTTCAAATACTGTTTGCCCAACCAAAGCATTGAGTAGAGAAGATTTCCCACGTCCCACCATGCCAAAAGCTGCAATCTGTACCACCATGCGGTCTAACTTCCCCAGCATGGTTTCCAAGTCAGCAATTTCCGCCTCCAATCCGGTTTTTTCTTGGGGGGTGAGGTCGAGATTGGCTACCAAGTTTCGCAGCGCCGTTTGCGCTTGTTTATAGTTCAGTTCTGTTTGAATGTCTTCAAAACTGAAAATGGCACTATCCAGTTCTTCCTCCCATGTGAGAGAATTTGCATCAGTGTTAGCGGAATCGCTTTGATCGGGTTCAGGCACGGGCAATGTCGAAGTCATATTAATTTTAGATTTTAGATTTTAAATTTTAGATTTTAAATTTGAAATACGCCCCATTCACTATCCTAGTTATTTTTAGGAGTGGTTTGGCGAGATGAGGCAGACAAACCAGACAAGGGGGATAAGTATTCCCAATGCCCAATTAGTAGACTAATGGCTAACAAAAAGTCATAAACTGAAAAATGCATCTAAATAACGCGTTAGGATCTTGACTAAATTACCTGTGCGGAAAATCGTTATTGCCGGCAACTGGAAAATGTACAAAACCCAGGCAGAGACCCAGGAGTTTTTACAAGGATTTCTGCCCCAGTTAGAGGAAACCCCCGAAGGGCGAGAAGTGATATTGTGCCCTCCGTTCACTGATTTAAGCCTTTTGTCCAAGAGTTTGCACGGTAGCCTCATCCAACTGGGGGCGCAAAATGTCCACTGGGAAGAATTTGGAGCCTACACGGGTGAGATTTCTGCCCCAATGCTGACAGAAAGTGGTGTGCGCTTTGTGATTGTCGGTCATAGCGAACGACGGCAATACTTTGGTGAAACGGACGCCACTGTTAATCTGCGCCTCCGAACTGCTCAAAGGTTTGGTTTGACCCCAATTCTCTGTGTTGGCGAAACTAAACAACAACGAAATGCGGGAGAAACTGAATCACAGATTAGTCTCCAACTCGATAAAGGCTTGGTAGATATTGATCAGAATAATTTGGTGATTGCCTATGAACCAATTTGGGCAATTGGCACCGGTGATACTTGTGAAGTGACGGAAGCAAATCGAATAATTGGCTTAATTCGTAGCCAGTTGACTAATCCAAATGTATCAATTCAATATGGCGGCTCAGTTAAGCCGAATAATATCGATGAGATCATGGCTCAACCAGAAATTGATGGTGTTTTAGTGGGAGGAGCAAGTTTAGAAGCTGAGAGTTTCGCTCGGATTGTGAATTTTCAGTCAGTGTAATGTGCCTTGTTCTCGTTCCCATGCTCTGCATGGGAATGCCTAATCTAGATTTATGCCAAGGAATTTGATAATTCGAGGACGCTGTTTTCAGTGGGGACAGCGAACTTATTTAATGGGTATTTTGAATGTGACGCCTGATAGCTTTAGTGATGGGGGTGAGTTTAACACTACCTCTGCCGCTTTAGTACAGGCGCAAGCACTGGTCGCTGCTGGTGCTGACATGATCGATGTGGGCGGTCAATCAACTCGACCAGGGGCAAAGCAAATAACTCTGGCAGAGGAACTCAATCGAGTAGTATCGGTGTTACAAGTAATAAGACCAGAAATTTCAGTCCCGATTTCTGTAGATACTACCCGTGCTGCTGTAGCAATGGCATCTGTAGAAGCTGGAGCGGATATTATTAATGATATTTCTGGCGGCACTTTTGACTCAGAAATGTTGCCAACAGTGGCAGAGTTAAATGTACCGATGATTTTAATGCACATCCGGGGAACCCCACAGACAATGCAGCAACAGACTGATTATCAAGATTTGCTCAAAGAGATTTATCGTTTTTTGGCTGGGCAAATTGAGCTAGCAACTACTGCGGGCATTGACCTGGATAAAATTATTATTGATCCTGGTATTGGCTTTGCTAAGAACTATGAGCAAAATTTAGAAATTTTTCGCGGCTTGCGATCGCTCACAACACTCAACTGTCCTATCTTGGTAGGAGCATCTCGTAAAAGTTTCATTGGTCGCATTTTAAATCAACCAGATCCCAAAGCACGAGTTTGGGGAACGGCAGCAGCTTGTTGTGCTGCTATTTTTAATGGCGCTGATATCCTCCGAGTTCACGATGTTCAAGAAATGCGCGATGTGTCATTAGTAGCTGATGCAATATTGAGACAAGCAGCGCAGCATAACGAATAATTCCTTGATTTTACAGAGCAAGCAGATTCAAGATTTAATGGGGTCAACACTTCGGCATGGCTCAGTGACCATCCAAAATCTAAAATCCAAAATCCAAAATCCAAAATTGTTTGATTCTTAAGTATTGCCGTTTTCGGATTTTTTGCCGTGACCTTCTGTAATTATCGACTCGGCTATCAATTCCTGAAACATTTCAGTTGAGTTGGCTGGGTCTACAAAGACAATTTTGGCGTTATTGCTCTCACCAAGTTTTTGGCTGGCATCTACGTAATCTTGAGCTACAAGATACCGCAGAATGTCCCTACTGTCAGGATTGGAACGTAGAGCTTGAGAAATGATTTGCACTGAAGCCATAGTTCCTTCTGCTTTTTTAATGGCAGCTTCCTTTTCCCCTTCTGCTTCGGTAATCAGCGCCCGTTTTTTGATTACAGCGGCTTGCTCCTCTTCCCTCGACTTTCGTACACTCTCAGGTAGAGTAATTCTCTGAAGGTCTAACCGGAGAATATCAACTCCCCAATCTGTGGTTATACTATTCAACTCGAATAACAGAGCTGAGTGCATCTCCATTCTAGAGACATTGGTCTGCTCTAGGGTGTTCTGGGCAATGATTTCCCGGAGCGTCGTTGTAGTCACCTGTGTCAGTGCCCCTTGCAGATCCTCAATAGCATAAAAGCTTTTCTCAATATCTTTGATGCGCCAGTACATAACAGCGTCAACTTCCACGGAAATATTATCTTGGGTGATCACATCCTGAGGTTTGATGTCTAAAATTTGCTCTCGTGTAGTATCTTCCATCACAACCTGATCTACCAAGGGAACAATAAAGTTCAGCCCTGGCTTAAGCTTCCGATGATACCGCCCCAAGCGTTCGACTAGGGCTTCATTACCTTGATTAATCAGTTTTGCAGAACCTAAGGCATAACCTATAAGCACTAAAACTATAAAAATGATTGGCTCCATGTATACTCCTATTCAGCTTTGGGGAGAATTTAGTGTCAAGGATATGCTACTAGCTTGTCATATCTTTGAGTCTGTAATTTTATGAACACCAGCAGCGATGTCTGATGTCGAGTCGCTGCCCGTATTGTACATATTCTATAAGTAGGACTGTTTTGTGGAATGCGTAGAAGCTCTGCTTCTTGTCGTCAGACATCGCTATTAAAGCACCTTGATAAAAGGCTGGCAAGGACTACTTTATGTAATCAAGGTTACTTGTACTGACATCTTCCGACAGCCGGGATTTGTATTCAGTATCTTCACTTAGATTTATTTTATTTTCTGTAAAATTTATAACGCTTTAAAAAACTCCACTATAATCGAATTAAAATTGGTTTCAGCCACCAAAAGGGCTTTATCTTGGTTGGATAGAGCAAGCTAAAATTGCTACCCATCAACCAAAATAAGCGCTTTTAAACATCGGTTAGCTTCCTTTCTTCTACCTGATAGGGCAGTATTCATCCAACCCTAAGACTCAGAATTATTAATGGTGCGGCTATTACAAACATTCATCGCCTTTTCTACTCCCTGCTTAAGGCTTAGTTCAACACACTCAACCACGAACTGAAGTACAAGAGACATCAGCTGATTTTCGGCAGCAGAAAATCGCCCCAGCACATGGGAGATAGCATCGGAATCATCGTTATTAGCTGCACCTTTGGGTTTACCAATACCGATTCGCAAACGGGGAAAGTTTTGGGTACTAAGATGTGCGATCGCACTTTTCATCCCGTTATGTCCCCCAGCCGAACCAGATAAGCGCAGACGAGTTTTTCCCAAGGGTAAATCCATATCGTCATAAATTACTAACACTGATTCAGGCGGCAATTTATACCAACTTGTCACCGCTTGTATTGACTGTCCTGAGCGATTCATATAAGTCAACGGCTTCAACAAGCGAATCTTACCTCCACCTGGGACCATACCCTCACCATACTCACCCTGAAACTTGCGATTTTCTGCTAAGGGAATGCGCCAAGAACGGGAGAGAGTTTCTACAGCAGCAAAGCCGATATTATGGCGTGTTTGGTCGTACTTAGCTTCTGGATTCCCCAATCCGACAATTAGTTGGGGAATTACCAAAGCTGGTTGCGTAACAGCTTCTGTCATTTTGCCTACAGTCAATTGATATGCAACACTTTCCTAACTAGGTTGGGAAGAACTAGCGGTATCCTGCTCAGATTTAGCAGGGTGGATTTGCTTAGGTTCCAATTCCGCAGTAGTCTTTACAACTTCTTCTAACTGTTCTGCTTCTTTTTGAAACTCGTTTTGAAACTCCTTGGAAGCTTCTTGGAAACTACGAATTGTTTTGCCCACACTCCGACCAATTTCTGGCAGCTTCTTTGGGCCAAAGACTAACAGCGCCACTACCATAATTACAGCCATTTCCGGCAGACCGATACCAAATATATTCATTTTTTGTCTCCTCTAAACTATAGAACCACTACAGAAACTCACATATTATGTAGTCTACTCAATAGTTAGTCTGCACTGACCATTAACAAAAAAACCCGGAGAAACCGGGTGTAACTTAACTTGTGATCCAAACTTGATAGCTGTCTATCCGTTAGCGTCCTAAACTCCGCCAATCGACAAATACATCCTGAATCAACAGTGATTTATTGTAAAGTTGCAGAATAATCAGCAGAAACACGAAAAATAGCAAAATAAAAACAGCCATCACAGGGGTAGTGCCCCAACCTGGAGCCACTTTCCCATACTCAGAGTTCAGTGGTTTCAGGATATCTCCCAACCAAGTTCTTTGTGCCATAGTTCACCCAATATTACTTACCAAAGCTTTTTTTAATCTTCTGTAATATTCTATAAGAATAGCACTCATCATCTATCTCTCAATTATGGAACCCGCAATAGTTCTTAGCATTTCTGTGGCTGTCGTGGTGGTTGCCATCACTGGACTGTCGATTTATACCTCTTTTGGCCCTCCTAGCAAGCAATTGAACGATCCGTTTGATGACCACGA
This sequence comes from Nostoc sp., assembly GCF_036919575.1. Taxonomy (GTDB): domain Bacteria; phylum Cyanobacteriota; class Cyanobacteriia; order Cyanobacteriales; family Nostocaceae; genus Nostoc. Next base: position 10,544 of record NZ_JBALBY010000124.1, read on the forward strand.
AGATTAAACGGGTCATTTGTCATTTGTCATTTGTCATTTGTCAGTGGTCTGTGGAAAACCACAACTGACCACTGACAGAGCAATAGTGACTCATTTCAGCCTGGGATTAATCCCTGGTATCACGTTGAAACTGGCGATTTTCCAAGGCTGTATTGTCAAGATTTGTTGCCCAGATGAGAATTCAGTGGTAGAGGAACGCTCTAACAAATCTACTGTATCTCCTAGATTCAACCCTAAATCACTTTGCAAAGATAACTCGGCTGTTTCTCCGTGACATTCATAACACCGCAGAATTAACTGCTGTGGGTCATCCTCAGATGGCTTCAAGGCCATCAAAATTAAATTTTCAGCTGATAAATCTAGAAACCTCACCCCTTCAATAGTGCTGTTAGCGGATAGCTGTTGTTTAGCCCGTTGTGTTAGCGGATAGCTAAGGTTTAGCCCGTTGTCAGTGCTGAGTGGATTCAATATCACTTGTAACGGTATATTCAATTCATAGCCACGCCGTACTGTATGGGCTGATTCCCAGCTACCAGCATGAGGATATAAGGTATATGTAAACTCGTGAAAACCTCTGTCAGCCTCTGAGTCTGGCCAATTAGGACTTCGTAACAGTGTCAAGCGGAGTTGATTTGGTTTGCTGTCGTAACCGTATTTACAATCATTCAGTAAACTGACACCATAATAATTTTGGACTTCGACTTCTCTCCGAGACGCTACGCGAACGCTCAGTCGAACGATTTTAGATTTTGGATTTTGGATTGTGTCTTCTGCTGTCAAATCAGCCCAACGCAAAGCGGGAACTTCCCATTTTGCTTGTTCTGCGGGGGTTTGTGATTTAGTTGGGCGGCGAATCGCGCCACAGGGAATTTCATAGGTAGCAAAGTCTGCTTCGACATTCAGAGGAAAAGCAGCTTTCACCAATACATGATTTTCTTGCCAATTAACGGTAGTAGCTATGTTCAGCAGAGGTGAACCAGCTTGCAAAATATAGTCTTGCGAAAATTCCGATTCACCCAACTGACGCACCACGCGCACACGACTTTGTACTAAACCTTGTTCTAGCCACTGAATAGATTGAAGATTTGTTGCGGGTAAGGGATGTTGAGCGTAATTGGGGTCTATATTCCAAGCATCCCAATATTGACCACTATCTTTAAAAGCTTGTAGTTGATTCCCCGCCCCACTTAAAACTTCTCGTTGATAAGTTTTGTCAAAAACACTTGATAAATCTCCAGTATCAGGATCTATAACAACTCGCAGGAATTCATTTTCTAAAATCCAGTCTGGGAGGGGTGGGGGAGATGGGGGAGATGAGGGAGATGAGGGGGATGAGGGGGAAAGCCAAAATATGCGGTAGCCTACGGGTGGAATTTCGGTGGCGAGAAATAGTAGCGTTGATGGTTGAGATAGTTGGGAGATAAGCTGCTTTCCAGAAGTATCGTAAATCTGCCATTCCTCTGGCGTGGGTAAGGCTACAGAGACTACCTCTGAACGTTGCCAATTGAGAGAATTGAAAACGAAAATAGGCAAACTATCGGATTTTGGTGGTTCTGATAGAGTAGTGTGAGATGCGATCGCTAAAAGTGATGACTGTAATATCTTTGTTCCTACTTGTTCCACTTGCTGCCACTGGGGCAACGCATCCAGATAAACTTGGGTAATTGAAGTACCAGGTAAAATATCGTGAAACTGTTGAAATAACACCAGTTTCCAAGCTGCTTCAATTTCTGCTTTGGGATATGTTACACCACAGCTTATGGTTGCCAAGGTAGCAAATAGTTCAGCTTGATATAATAAATTTTCACAACGACGATTCCAGCGTTTTTGATCTGCGTGGGTAGTGTAGCAACCGCGATGGAATTCTAAGTATAGTTCGTCATTCCAGATGGGGAATGAGGGGGATGAGGGGGATGAGGGAGATGAGGGGGATGAGGGAGATGAGGGGGATGAGGGAGATGAGGGAGATGAGGGAGAATAATAACTTCTGACTTCTGACTTCTGACTTCTGACTCCTGACTTCTGACTTCTGACTCCTGACTTCTGACTTCTGACTTCTGACTTCTGACTTCTGACTCCTGATTGAATTTGCTGTAAATACTTTTCAGCCGTCGTAAATTCTAAGTCTGGGAAGAAAGGTGACTTTTGCCAGCGTTGGGCGGTTTCTAACATATCACGGGTGGGTCCGCCGCCGTGGTCGCCGACACCGGGAAGCCAGAGGGATTCTGATAAACCAGTTTGGGTTTGCCATTCCAGAGCGTAGGATGCCATTTTAACTGGGTCGATGCTTTCACCGATGGGTGCAGACATCAAACTAAAGACTTGACTGCCGTCAGGCGATCGCCACCAAAAAGCCCCATAATCAAATTTAGTAGTATCATTCCACCGTAACTTCTGGGTGACAAAATACTCAATTCCGGCATTAGCGAAAAACTGCGGTAAGGTTGCACAGAAACCAAAAGAATCTGGAACCCACACCACGGTTGAAAGCTTGCCAAATTTCTCCTGGATGTAGCGTTGACCATACAATAGCTGACGGACTATGGATTCACCAGCAATCAAGTTGAGTTCCGGTTCTACCCACATTCCGCCGACAACTTCCCAACGTCCACTGGCTACCTGTGCTTGAATCGCCCCAAACAAATCCGGGCGATGTTCTTCAATCCAAGCATAAAGTGCGGGAGTTGAATGACAGAAAATTAACTCAGGAAAATCTTCTTGCAACTTCAGAACCGACTCAAAAGTATTTTGTGCCGCATTCCAAGTTTCACTCACAGGCCATAGCCATGCTAAATCTAAGTGAGCATGACCCAACAAGAAAATTTTGGATTTTAGATCCCCCCAACCCCCCTTCAAAAGGGGGGCTAAGATGTCGGATTGAATTAGGTTTTGGCGTAGAGACAAAAACGACTTTACCAACTCTCCCTTCTCTTCCTTTGCGTCCTCTGCGCCTCTGCGGTTCGTCATCTCCCTCACCATCGCCGCCAAAACATCCAACTTCTCCGGTGTAAATTTTTCCAAATAAAGCTGCACCACAGCTAACTCATCAGCCACAAAGCCCGGATCGGGATTATTATCAATAGTAGACTCATAAACTAGGAGCGATCGCACTAAGGCACCGTCACAATGTCCCGGACTGACTAACCGCAAAGCCACAGTCAACTCTTCCCCTGGCGTCACCCCTCGACTGAGAAGCACTCTCGGCGAACAATCAAATAAATCCCCCTCCAGCACTAACTCCCCATTTACATAAATCTCAGCAGAATCTGCCCACCAAACCAGCGCCAGCCGCAAAGATAACCCAGCTAAGGGATAACCTTGTAAATCTTGGGGAACCACCAACCTTTGTACTAGCCATAGCACTTTTTTCCCGCCCATCCAAGCAATATGTTCTTTAGCATTCAACTGGACAGGTTGCCAATCAGACAAATCAGCAGCTACAACATCTGTAATAATCAGGTCAGATTCCTGGTATAGCCAAGTAGACTGAAGATTAACTTGACAAAATGAGCGCAGTTGCTCAATAACTTGTGAGATGAATTTAGTCTGGGATTGAGAGACAGTCGGGGTCATATTTTCGCTAAGATAAGGTCACTTACGATAATTAACAGTTAAGTAGGTCGGCGCAATTAAATCTAACTGGTGAAGGCTGTCATTTGTCCTTTGTCATTGGTCATTAGTAAGGGCTTTAAGCCTATTTACGTTTCGTAACATACTTGGTTTTTTTTGCGCCAATTTACTTAGTGGTTTTTATTGTTTGGCTGTAGTCTCACAACTCAACAAGACTTGAACTAAAAAATTACTACTATGTCTTCTGGTTCCTCTGGTCGTTATCAAAGTAGACTATTTAACTTTGTCCATCAGCAATCTCGGCGGGTGACAGAACAGTGGGAACACACCTTCCGGCATTTGCAAGTTGCCACTAAGTGGGGTGTGGAGGTACTACTTTACCCAGTGTATCTACTGTTTCAGTCATCGGAATCGTCTGGGAAAACGCTACAGACTAAAGAACCACAAACTAGACTAAAGTTACAACCAAATGATACCGATTTTCAGCCTGAAACTCTCCCAAATGTTGATAGTCCGATTCAACAAGCACTAGAGGCAGTCCATTATCTATCATCTGATGAACTCGCCTCTACTCCTGCAAAAACATCTGAACTTTTCAATCCCTTGGCTTTGGTGGGAGTTTTTCGGTTGAAATTCGTTGATAATAATGCTAATCTTACTCAATCATCAAATATTACAGAGAATTTAAAAGCCGGAAGTCTCAAACCTTCACAGTTAGAGAATGCTCTCAAGCAGCATCTTCCAATAGTGCGGGGAATTGCTACAAATTTAATGAATCGGAATTTAGTACTTGTTACTACCGATAATGAAATTCTAGATATTTTGACACCTCAGCAACAGGCAAAATTAGAAGACCGGATTATTAACGAAGTTGCTAAGTACTGGCAGTCTTGGCGGTTGATTATAGCTAAAAAAGAAACAGATTTATTACCACAAATTGACCGTTTATTAGCAAAACTCACTGACGGAAATACAGCCCAAATTCCAGTTTTAGCCGAGGGGATACCAAAAGATTTACTTAATAATGCCGGGTGCAACTTTATCTCAAATGTAACCCCCGACCCCTTACCTACAAGGGTTGGGGAGCAAGAATCAAAGCCTCTCTCACTATGGGGGAGAGGTTTGGAGAATAAATCGCACATCGCGTTTAATACAGATAGATTATTAGTATTTTTAGATACAGCCGTTGCTAAGTTGGAATTAAATGCTTTAGTGCCTGTGCAAGAACGTAGCCAGGAAATTGTCCAAGTTGCCCAAACTCAGTTAAATATATTTCTTTATGGCAAAGAGCAATTAGCTACTGGGGGAGAAATTGCAACCACTGCTGATTCTTTGGAAACTCATAAACTGAATCTTCAGGCTTTGATTGAAGCGGCACTTAATTACTTTTTTGGTGTTGGTAGTAGAAAAACACTTGAGCCAACAACCAGTCATGAGCGATCGCCAGGTAAACTATTATCATCACGTCTTAGAAAAGCTTTATCTAAAAGCCCTCAGTTGGAAAACCAGGATTTAAAAGATGATCCTTGGCTAACGTGGGGTGATTTATTTGGTGACACCGAAACAGTTGTTGATAAGCCAGTTACATTTTCTCAAAATAAAAATCCGGCTTTAACCCCAAGTTTATCAGTAGGGTATTTTCCACAAAAGAATTTGAGTGTTAAACAACCTAAAGTGGGTTCTGGTTTGGTAGGAAGGAAACAACCAACTAGTAATCTCACCTCAAGTCAAAAAACATCTGGAAAAGTCGCCTCTACAAAACAAACTCAAGCCCGCATTTCCCAAACTAAAAGCGAGAGTGGTAAAGGGGAAATTTTGCAAGAGCAATTTCACCAAAGCAGTCAAGTTGAGGCACAACCAGATTGGATAGAAACCAAAGCAACTTCAACAGGCTATGAGAAGCACCCCTTAGAGCAACTTCTGGAATGGCTTGATTATATTATGCTCTGGCTAGAAGAAAGATTTGTAAAGATTTTTCAGTCGTTGCAGCAACTATGGTTGGGGAAATAATACTAATTCGTAATTAAGAAGCGTTTGAATTCATGAACTAATCATAATTGTTGAGGTCATATTATTAACTAACCCACGGTTTGAGGGAGCATCTCACTTTCGTAGAAAGCCTAAACCTCACCCCAGCCCTCTCCTTATTAAGGAGAGGGAGCAGGAATCTTCTTTCTCCTATGGTGTAGTGTATTTGCTTTCACTGAGATGTTCCCCGGTTAGAAGCTTTTAAGTACGTGCGGGTAACTCAATTCCCTGTAATTATTCCATAGCTCGAAGCTATTTTTATTACAATAGATGTTGACATTTTAGTAGCTTGCTGGGAAAATACGTAAAACATTAACCCTATGATTGAGCATAGCGATCGCATAGTGTCTCGTAAAGAAGGCACATTCCAAGGTGTTGGAGGACTTGACCTGTATTATCAAAGCTGGTATCCAGAGGGTAAAGTACGGGCAATATTAGCCATTGTGCATGGACTCGGAGGACACAGCGATCGCTACAGTAATGTGGTTCAACATTTAATACCCAAACAATATGCTGTCTACGGCTTAGAGTTGCGTGGTCATGGACGCTCACCAGGGCAGCGAGGCTACATCAAGGCTTGGAGTGAGTTTCGTGAAGACCTGGGAGCCTTTTTAGAGTTAATTCAGACTCAGAATCCTGGATGCCCAATTTTTATCTTGGGTCATAGTTTAGGTGCGGTGATTGTCCTAGATTACATTCTGCGCTATCCCCAACAAGCATCATTATTGCAGGGTGCGATCGCTCTAGCGCCAACCTTGGGGAAAGTTGGGATTTCAACTGTTCGGCTGCTTTTAGGAAAAATGCTCTCACGGGTGTGGCCGCGTTTCTCCCTAAATACAGGTATTGACATCAGCGCTGGTTCACGAGATCAGCAGATTGTAGCCACCTATGCCCAAGATACACTGCGACATACCCGTGCTACTGCCCGTCTAGCTACAGAATTTTTTGCAACAGTTGATTGGATTAATGCTCACGCTACTGATTGGCAATTACCATTGTTGATTCTCCACGGTGGTGCAGACCGAGTGGCTTTACCTGCGGGAAGCGACATCTTTTATCAACGGGTAAATTGCACAGATAAGCTGAGAATTGAGTATCCAGGAGCCTATCACGATATTCAGAATGACCTCAATTATCTAGAGGTAATGGCTGATTTGGAAGATTGGTTGGAGCGACACTTACCATCTCAGGTGGTGCAGTTAGGATGGGGAAGCGCTGAGTTAGAGTTTCCTAATTCTTAGCTTTCAGTACATGAGGCTTGATTACTTTATCGTCAAGCGTAGTGCCATAATCTTTTTATAAATTACCTTACCATAAAACAACTAATAGTTCTAAGAGATAATACCTGGAATTATATTGTATTTCGCTAAGTAGTTCTTTATTTTGGTATCTGATGTTATCAAAGGTGATTTCAGAACCACTGCTGAAGCTAGAATAATCTTATCACGATTTTCTAGATTGATATTTTGATCTTTTAAATCTAAAAAACTCTCTAAAACTTCAAAATCTAGCTCTCTAATCTCAATATTTGGGGAAGCTTTTATAGGATTAAAAACTTCCGCGATAAACTTAGCTCTAAATTCTTCATTTGCTGTAGTATTACCACGAAACCACTTGTCAAATATTTCTATGAAAATAATACTTGGTATAGTTATAAGATAGTTACTATCATAATGTTTGAAAGCTGTATCAATATATAATAATCCTTTTGGAGATATTTTTGATGGTTCATTAAAGATGTGAGCAAAATATGAAATTAGTGCTACTGTGTCAATAACAAATCGTCGCTTATCTAATATACTTTCAATATTTCTGCTCACCCAAGCTTCTCCGTATCTCAACTAAATGCTCTTCAATACTTAAATCATTCTTACGAACATATTTCAGCATATATTCTATAAATCTTTCATCAATCTCTTCAACAGAAAATAATCCCTTTTCTTCAGATAAAGTATAAATATTTTTCAATATAGTATAAACATCTATATCTACTGACTTCTTCTGCTTATTATCAAGAAGTTGTGACAAAAGAGTTGCCAAACAAACAAACTCTAGTCCCCAATTTTCCCATTCTTCCACTAAGAGTCTCATTTGGTTTTCTTCTGTCTGGAGATTAGCCGTTCCAAACTGGATTTCAAAAAATCTAGATAACTCTTCCTTGTTAAGGCAGTACTGTCTCATGTGAATATTTAATTTACTCAGATTCCTTCATTAAATCCTTTGTTTTTGCTTCAGAAATTCCACTAACTTGACGTTGCTCAGTAAGCTGGTTTTCCTCATCATTGGCTAACACAAAATCAATATCTATTTCAAGAACATTCTGATCGACTGCACGTTCAAGAACTTCATATGCCATTTTTAGAATTTTAGAGGCGTTAAACTCACTCAACTCAGCTATCTTAGCTACAGCATTTTGAGTAAATGGTGAAAATGTATCAGCATCCACTTGATTTACCCGGTATGCTTGCAGGTATTTCTGTATGAGTGAGTATGCATCTTTAACAGTTATCTTTTCAAAACGGATTACATTCTTCGATGTTCCTTTAAATAAGATTGGTGAACGCTGTTCTAGACCACTCTGCTCCCAGGCAGATTGAATTAACCGTGATACACCAGCATGTAATACAAGTATTAAGTTGTAAAAACCCACTTTAGCATTTATATAAAGTCCATCGAAAAGGCAAGTCCTCAATTCTAAAGCAAAATCTCTCTTCTGCCTTTCACTTTGAAAATCAGGGACACGTTCAAAATCATCAACGAATATGTATGCACCATTAAATCCTGCTGCTAAAAACAGGTTTACAAGATGTGAAAAAACAAATTCAAGTCTTGGCTTACCACGTTTCAGAGATTGATAGTACTCTTTAAAATTACTCTGATTGACTGGCTGAAAGAGCAGAGGGGTTGAGGAGAAAATAGGAAAATCTTCAGGTAAGTTATTTAAATAAGTATTATGGAGAATTTTCTGCCAAACTTCTCGAAAATCAATATTATTTTCGGAATACCAATCACGGGATTGAAGCTTCTTTCTTAAATCACTCTCATCAGAGAAATGCTTTTCAATATTAAAGTCTTGATGCAAAGTAGTAATTGCCTCTAACCGTAAAGATAAAAGGCTATCATCAATCATATTAGACTCCAATATACGTCCAACAAAAAGATCAATGAAGCTTTCAAAAGTTTTCGTCTTTCCTCCTGTTTCAGGTACGAGAATTATTGCAAAGCACTTATTTAGTTCATTAGAAATAGATAGCCCAAAATCTTGATTAATCTTTTTTTGAAGGTTCACTAGGAAAGCAGATTTGCCGTTTCCACGACCAATATATGAAGTATCCATTATATACCCTAAACGTAGGTGATTAGGATCACTTTGAGGCACCTTAAAAAAATTTTCCTCAATAGCTTTGTTCTCCTGATCACGAATAGACGGCTCATAAATTTCACCATTATTTCGAGCATCGTTAGAGTTAGGATTTACAAAGGGAGAGGAAGGAAAGGGGTTTTCTTTGAGGTTGTATGCCTCATATCGTCCTTTATTAATAACTAGCTCTGCCTTGGGACGCTTTGAATATTTACTAAGATCCATAATTGCCTCTCCTGGTTACACGAGATCAATTGCGATAATGTTACGATACTTGCCATCAACCATAACTGGTTCTCGGCGTAAATACATGACCTTAGTCTCATCTGGTAGTTTATCCACTTCTAAAGATATGCGAATCCTTAAATGTCTATTGTGATATGCATGTGCTAAAAATTTATCAAATAAGTACTCTGGAATTTTCATACTATAACATACCCTTTCTCTAACGTTTGGCAAACTGACAAAATACGTTTTAGCTAGCTGACGCACATCAAGATAAGCATGATGAAGAGATTGAACAAATTGCTCTTGATTACTTTCATCCTCCAATGATGGTTGATGAAGATACAGTTTCATGTGATCAGAATATTCGTAGAACCTTTGAAAGCTTTCTGAATTGCTAACACCTTTAATAACAGATATAGGATAGGCTACTCTACCATTAAAATATGGATCTGGATAAAATTCAGTTATATGAAGTAGTCCCATTTGTTTACCTCTATAAGCCCATATTTGAAATGAATCTAGCGAGATTTGATACCTATACAGTTCTTGTAAAAAGTATTTTAGCCAGAAATCTCTACCTCTTCCCAGAATGACATTGTATTTTGCTGAGTCAAAGAGTTGTGAATCTTCTCTGGGCAATAACCCATCCTCTGTTAGCTTCCGAATTAGATCATCGCTTTTTTCCTTGAGACTTATTTTATTTCCTAGATGCTTTTGTATATCTTCCTCAAGTCTAGTTTTAAGGGTATAAAAATATCCCTTCATATCCTTTGAGGTTTTTATTGAATCCCGCTCAATTCCTAAGCGATGTGCTGAGTAGATTGGAAATATAAGCAAACCAGATTTGGTAGGATTTGCTCTGTAGCATGTTTCAATCAAATAGCGAAATGGTTCTTGATGTTTTTCTTCCATAAGCTGGAAGAGATACTGATTGAAGACTACAGATCCTTGTTCTTCATATTTTCGTATGGAATTTTCTCCTTCCTCAGTAAGTATAATTTCTCCATTAATATCAATAATGAGCTTATAATCTGTTGTTTCACTCAAAACTTGTTCAAAAGTATACCGATAACGGGACATTTGACTAATTGATCTATTAGAGTCCTCTGTTAATTTTTTATATTTTGATTCACCTAAGCGATATTGATGCTTCACACTAAGAAATTGGTCAAAGATTTTCTCTGTTTGAGGGGATACACTGACACTTTTTAGAAGAATATAAAAATATTCCAGAAAATAGAATTTTCTTGGTGCTTGTGGTACAGATTGTGACTTCGATGTAGCATTGAGGTTATTAACCATATACTTATCATGTATGAGTATGTCAAACTATTTTATTTTGATCTCCTACACCGTTGTTGAATCAACTGTTACAATCCCTTCAGCGCGATATTACTATTATGGATGATCCTCATAAATACTCTCACGAGTCACAGCATAATCTGATAGCACAGGTAACTTTGACCCAACGTTTGCAGCAAACTCGTCAGCTAACTTATCTGCAACTAATTCAAACTCTTCATCGTTGAGTTGACCTTGTGTCTGAAACTTCGCCATCAACTGAGCGCGTTTTCGTTCTTGACCTTTGCGCTGTTGGTCTTGAAAGATTAGCTCTTGAAAATATTCACTGGCTGAACCATAACCGCCTTTAGCAACTTGTTCTTCGACAAAGACTTTCATCGACTCAGGTAAGGAAATCTGAATGTTAGTCATACCTTGAGAGTTCAGGAGGGCTGATTTTATTTACTATGCTACCAGCGCGATGTCTACGACGGGCTATTCGGCGATCGCATCCACTTCTATCAAACAGGCGATCGCACCTTCAAATGTAGAGTCAATTATTTACAATATGTGAAAAATATGTTGCTGAGGATTGAGAATTCTTGCCAACCAAAATAGGTTCTCCCTTTACTCCTCCACGGCTAAGAGTACAAATCTTATAAAGGTTTTCACACTCAAAGATTGCCAGAACTAGCTCTTTCCCTGTTTGGTAAGAAGGTGGTAAAGGTTTACCGACCTCCGATTCTAAATCAATTTCGTTGTCACGCCATTGTAACTTCCAAATGCGCTTTTCGGTTATTGGTGCTTTGAGAGACTGACCAAGAGCGCTATATACCTGCTCCGCTTTAATATCATCCTTAGCTGCTGGCACAAAAAACTTCATAGGCTTTGGTTACAAGTAACGTGAGTTTCACTAGCACCAGCGTAACGCAGTTACCAAGGCAATCTGTTTCCATTCCATGAGAAAAACTGTCCACTATCGCCTTCTTGAAGCTGTTCAATCACAGCCAATAATTGGGTAACGGTACGTTCCACTGAAAATAATTGTTCCGCAGGTACATTTCCCTGGAAAGGACGGGAAAGGCGGGTATCAGTTGTCCCAGGATGCAATGTCACTATTAATGCTTTCGGACAAGTTCTTTTATACTCAATTGCCGCAGTTCGCATCAACATATTGAGTGCTGCTTTAGAAGCGCGATAGCCATACCATCCACCAAGTTGGTTATCGCCAATACTACCCAATTTAGCAGAAATAGTCGTAAACACGCTGCGTTCTCCATGACGAAACAGAGGCAATAGATGTTTAGCCAACAAGACAGCACCAATACTATTGATCTGAAAGTAACGCAGCAAATTTTCGGAATTTATCTGTCTTAAGCTTTTTTCAGGTTGCAAATTATCCTCATGTAGCAGTCCTACACAGTTGACTACCAAATGCAGTTTATCAACTTGGGCAGATATTTTTTGAACAGCTTCAACAATCTGCAACTCGTCAGTAATATCCATCTTTAGATAAATTAATCGCTCAGAATGTTCGCCTGCAAGAGCCATTAAATCCGAGGCTGATTCCGGTTGACGAGAAGTTGCATAAACTTTGGCTATTCTGTCATCTTGCAGCAATTTTTTCACAAAACCCAAACCAATACCTTGGCTGGCTCCCAAAATCAATGCGTTGACAGGATTAATTTCATCGATAAAAGACATATAAATTTAGCTGACTTGTGCAGGTATTTCATATTCATAACGAGAGACAAAACAAGCACCAACTTGTCTGTCGCTGTGATGACGGAAACCAAAGTTTTCATATATCGCTTTTAGGCGCGATCGCGAAGCCTTACAATCTAGACGTAAATAATGTTTACCAAGTGTTTGTGCATGTTCGACTGCCCAAGTAAGCAGTGCTGAAGAGACTTTACCACCAGAGTAATCTCGTCGAACTGCAAAGCGATGTACAAATGCTGAGTCCTCCTGAGAAATGTCGGGCCAGAAAAGTAAATCCTCTAGCTGAAACTTGATTGTACCAGCTGGTTCACCTGCCCATTCAGCAATGAAAAACAAGCCGTTAGCAACATCTTCTGAGATACTTTCTGGCGAAATCTCGCTATCATGCCACAGAGTCATACCACGTTGCTGAAGCCACAAAGCTGCTTCTAACAACACATCCGAAACTATCACCGTATCTTGTATGGTTGCTTGGCGAATTGAAATGTACATTTAGTTATTAATTGTAGGTTGAGTTGAGCAATACTGAAAATTCATAAATATTAGTATAAATGTTGGGTTGCATTTTGCTTTTGCCAATGTAATGCCGTGTACAATTTTCTCTCAAACCTAACCCCCAACCCCTTCCCTGCAAGGGAAGGGGAGTAAGAATCAAAGCCTCTTGGACTGTGCTGACTTTTCACGTTATATGGAAAAGCCACGAAAAACCTAACCCCCTAACCCCCTTCCCTACGAGGTAAGGGGGGAAAATTCAAAGTCTCTCTCCTTTTAGGAGAGAGAAATAGAAGTGAGGTTTTCCAGATACCGTGAAAAGTCAGTTGGACTGTGGGGGAGAGGAATGGAAGCGGGGTTCCAAGAATAAGTTGCACATCGCGTAATCTACCCTTTATTTACCAATACAAAACTTACTAAAAATTCTATCCAAAACTGATTCAGTTACTTCTTCACCAGTAATTTCTCCTAGTGCTTGAACCGCACCGCGTAAGTCAATTGTCCAGAAATCAAGAGGTAACTGCTGGGCAATTGTTGCTTGTACCTGTTCTAAAGAAATTTTAGCTTGAGTTAAGGCTGCTGCTTGCCTTTGATTAATGGCTAAATCCATATCAGCCGCTTGCACTTTTCCTGCTTGAACTATCTCTAAAATTGCTGTTTCTAAAGCATCAATACCTTGATTTTGGGCTGCTGCTGTGACAATTTTAGATTTTAGGTCGCACCTTTGGTGCGCTTCCAGCGCAACTTGGATTTTGGATTGAAGAGTTTTTCTTTCGCTTTCTTCTACTAAATCGATTTTGTTAATCACTAGAATTAACGGACGATGTTGTACTTGTTCGTAAATTTCTCGATCGCCTTCTGTCCACCCAGCTGAAGCGTCGATGGTAAGCAAGACTAAATCAGCTGCATTGGCGGCACGACGCGATCGCTCGACGCCAATTTTTTCCACTTGGTCTGTTGTTTCCCGAATCCCCGCAGTATCTAGCACTTGTATAGGAATTCCCCCGACAACTAACTGCGATTCCACCACATCGCGGGTTGTACCGGGTAAGTCAGTCACGATCGCGCGATCGCTCCGGCTCCAAGCATTCAATAAGCTGGACTTACCCACATTCGGACGCCCAACAATTGCCACTTTTAAACCAGTGCGTAACAACTCACCTTTGTCTTTGGTTTCTATTAACTTAGTGATTTCTGCGGCAATTTTCTCGATTTCTGATATTATTGCTTTATGATCCAACGGAGGTAGGTCTTCCTCAAAATCGATTCGAGCTTCGATTTCTGCCAAGATATCTAAACAGTTAGCGCGTAACTGCCGGATCGGATGAGCTAATTTTCCTTGTAAACCAGCTAAAGCAGTTTGGGCAGCTTGGGGCGATTTAGCTCCCACTAAATCCGCAATACCTTCAGCTTGAGTTAAATCCAATCGTCCATTCAAAAAGGCGCGGAGAGTAAATTCTCCCGGTTGCGCTAGTCTTGCCCCATTTTCCAAACACAGTTGTAACACCTGCTGCACTGCCATAATTCCCCCGTGGCAATGGAATTCCACTACATCTTCACGGGTGTAAGAACGGGGTGCTTTCATAATTAGCAACAGCGCTTCATCCACCAGTTGTTGCGTTTGGGGATGGCGAATGTAACCGTAGAGAATCCGGTGACTTTCCCAAACTTGTCGCCCTGGTGCGTGAAAGAGAGTTTGAGCTAAAGCCATTGCTTCGGAACCCGACACCCTCACAATACCAACGCTACCCTGTTGGGGGACAACAGCAGTAGCGATCGCAGCTATGGTTCCAGTAGTGGCAAAAACTTCTGACATCAGCGCCCTTCATAAGAGTGAGAAGTCAAAATCATAACTCATCTGATAACTTTCTAAATGGTAGATATTTAAACTAATGAGATGGCAACTGACAAGGTAAAATTTACCTGGAGGGTGAAAATCATAACTCGCAACTTATAACAAATTTTAAGGAAAGTGAAGTACACAACGATTCGTCCCAAAGCGAGGTATAAACCCCTGTTTTACTTCTGGATTCTGAATTCTGAATTCTGAATTCTGAATTCTGCTGTATAACTTATAACTCATAAATTTTAAAGAGAGGAATTTACTGTGGAGCAAAAAATTAACTGCGCTCAAGCCTGCGTTAACGGTTGTGTTTTAGGGAATAAATGCCCCAATATCGAGTTTAGAGAGGCCGCTGCAAAATTTATTCAAGAGACTCCCTTAGACCAAATGTTGGAGTTGGCACAAGAACGTCTGCGAAAAAAAATGACGGAACCGCCAAAATGGGTTTTTCCTGAAGATCCATAGCATTAGTGTTAACAGGCTCAAGCAAGACAGCGTAGAAGTTAAATAGTATCTGGATCTATATTTAATTCTCGCAGTTTTGCCGCCAAGCGATCGCTGCGTTGCTTCTCTTGTTGTGCCACTTCTTCGGGTGTGGGAACCAGTTCTCCTTCAGGAGTGTAAAACCGTAAATTTTCTTGATAAACCCCTAAATATAAACCTAACTGTTGACTCCACAACCAGCCTTGGGGATTTGGTTCTAGTGGTTGATATTCACCATCAAGCAAATGTAACCCTGAAAATTCTAACGTTTCCGGGTCAAACCAGAAGTAATCTGGTGTGCGAAAGATATCTTGGTAAATTTGTTTTTTTAAGCCTTTATCAGTGTCGTCTGTGCTAGGCGATAGGATTTCTATAATTAGATTGGGATATTTGCCATCTTCTTCCCAAACAACCCAGCTTTTACGGTGTTTGCGTTCAGTCCCCAGTACAACAAAAAAATCTGGCCCCCGGAAGTTTTCTGATTTGCGCTGGCGTGGACTGTAGTAGATGGTGAGATTACCCGATGCATAGAAGTCCTTGCGATTTTGCCACAACCACTCTAAGCATTGAATCAGCAGCGTCATTTGTAGCCGATGCAAGTCAGTTTCCAAAGGCGGTTCGTCACTATATAAATCTCCTGGCGGAAATATAACATCTTTTGGGACTTGAAAATCTTTGGTGACAGACATAGCGGCAAGTGTCTCAGTGCTATAAGTTTAGCGTAGCAGTGAGGAGCTATTTTCAGGTAAATAGGGCTTGCTGAAAAAGTCTACACGGCGAGAAATCTGTCATAATATTCTTGTGGGAAAATTTGCCTTCCTAATACCAACGCTTCTTGGCTTTCCTCATCTGTCATATAATCATCCCCCTTAAGTCCCGTTGGGGTGCGTCGAGGATTTCCCTCTGCATCTAAATATCGCTGACGTGCGATCGCAAATAGTTCTAATATTCTTTGCGATCGCTGCTGTTTAATCGTGTTAGATTGCGTCATCGTTTAATTAAAGACTTCTCCTAAGTGCGCTCTTAATTTATCGATACTATTATCCCACTGCTCCATTAACTTTGGACTAGACAACAATTTAGCTTTAGTGTCATACCAACCCCAGTTGGCTCTCATTTCCTTCTGATCAAGAGGAATACGGCTGGGATTGTTGAAATCAGCAATCCAATGAACCTTAACCCATCGGAAAATACCCCATGCACCTGCTTCCCTTTGAGGTTCATCTTCACTTCCCTGATTAACCAGTTCAACTACGTGTGTCAAAGATCGCTCGTACCCACGTCGTTTTTGAGAAAGGATAATAAGAGATCCTTTTGGTAATTTATTAAAGGCGTGAGTATGTACACCTATATCCTTACTTTCTTTACTCTCTTTACTCTCTTTAAAGTTCAACCGAAAGTAAGCTCCAATAGGATGGACTTCGTAAGCCCAAACATCACAATCATCATCATTGACATTTTTGATATATTCCAGACGACTACAATCCATTATTTTTAACCCTAAATATTTATTTGATGTTGAATCTCTAAAAAACTTTTGGCTAAAGTCTGACACTTTGCCTAAATGAAATATTAATGTAGTTCCTTTTTAGCCGATATTTTATTTTTCTACAAGTTCATTACCCATTTTTAACTTTTCACTGTTCGCCCCCGTATCCACAAAGCTAGTACACTCATTAACAACACCCCCATCATTCCTTGCAGGGGATTATTATTCACACCAGTTACCCAATCAGGAACTTGACCAGAATATTTCACTAATTCCCCAACATTAATAATGTAGTAGCCCCAAACTAAACCACCATGCAGACCAATTGGTAAACCCAAGCGTCCCCTCCGCCAACGCTTTCCCCATACTTGCGTTAACCCCAGCAATACTAAAGCTGGAAATTGCGGCAGTGTATGAATAATTGCCTCCAAGGGTTTAATAAAGTGCAATGTAGCAAACGCAGTTGCATCTGTCCACAGTGCTACACGCGGACTGTAATCTCGTTGTAATTCATCTAGCAACCAGCCTCGGAATAACAATTCCTCAGCAAATCCAATACCTAAGCCAACAAGTAAACCCTCTAAAATAACTTTCAGCAAAAAAACTTTCGGTTGTTGCCACACCAACCAACCCAATAAACTTTCTACTCCAAAAAGTATCAAAATATTAATTATGCCGATAGCCAAGCCACGCATTAAATCCACACCATTTTGTCGTGTGAATTCTAAGCCATAATGCCGCAGAATTTGGGGCTGCTGGTAGACATATTTACCCCATAGTCTCAGGAGAAAAATAAATACTGCATATAACAATACCAATGTCAATATACTTTCTAAGTTTGAATCATGCACTAGTAAGTATATTGGTGCAGCCAATGGCACCCATAGCAGCAATAACGTCAAAATAAAAGCACCCAGCCTGATAGGGGCAGGGCGTTCAGCTAAACGGACAAGATTTTGTTTCATACCAAGTAAGTCACCAATCACCAGCCAACACTCTAAATTTCGACCAATGACCAATGACTAATGACCAATGACTAATGACTATTCATCAGGTTCAATTGTGCTACTTAAACCGTGACCTATCAATGTTTCGCAATAGAACTCAGCGTGTTCCAGAGCGCAAGTAATGACTAAAGCTAGCCCGTTAGTATGGGCTTCCATCATGATACTAACAGCCTGCGGTTGCGTAAGACTTGGTACAGTGGCTATTAGTGACTGCACAACATGCTCCATAGAGTTGTAGTCGTCGTTATGGAGCAAAACGCGATACCGAGGCGCGAGCTTGCGGGTTGTGGAAGGCTTTTCAATGGTTTCAACTGACACGGCTCTTTGCTCTTTTCTCGTTAATTCACTACAACAAAGTTTCTGTCTAGCGATCGCTTAACAGTTATTTACCTATTCTATAATATTTCTGTCCAGATACTATGCTACGAAAACTCTTTGTTGCCAAGGATTGGTCGTATTAGTTTTATGTAGCCACTTCTGAAGCCGATGTCTAAGACATGGCTGCCGTAAGAGTGCTACCCTAATCTTACAGAAGCTTTCCTTAAACCTAGCGCATTTTCACTTTGAAGATTAAGGAAGTTAGAAAATAATCCTTGCCCCTGCCCAAACTGCATAATGATGGACACTAGCCGAGATTTTCTTCAACCAGGACAAATTGTGTCTTTAGAGCATGGCGACAGGAATCTGTATGCAGAAGTCATTCAATTTGTAGTTTCCCGCCAGTTGTGCTGGGTGCGTCCTTTATTTATGGTTACTTTGATTGAAGAATCACCGCTAATTACCGATTTGCGAGATGCGTCTGACTTACTTTGGCCTGCCAATTTATTTCGGCCAGCTTTAGACACAGAAGTAATTACCTTCTTGAGCCAAGTTTTAGCAAAAGAACCAAAAACTGAACCTGACTCAGCCGCCAAACAGCAACTCAATCAGTTTATTCACCAACTTTGGCAAGCATGTCATTAGTCATTAGTCATTTGTCATTTGTCATTTGTCATTTGTCATTTGGTATGGTTATTCTTGTTGTCCCCTTATCAACCGTAGCGAATACCGGCATCTTTCATGCGTTGAATTCCTTCTTGCAACCGTTCATCAGGGATAGTTAAAGCAATGCGGAAAAAGCCTTCTCCAGATGCACCATAACCACTACCCGGTGGCACAAGAATGCCACATTTGTCAAGTAGTAACGTCACAAATTCTGCTGAGGAATATCCTGGAGGTACAGGTGTCCAGACGTAAAGGGTAGCTTTCGGAGGCTGAATCGGCCAACCTAGAGATTGCAATCCATTCACGATAATGTCGCGGCGATTTTGGTAAACTGACATGATGGCTTGGAGTTCTGCTTCCGTGGTAGTAGAATAAGCTGCGATCGCAGATACTTGAATTGCCTTAAACACCCCAGAGTCAACGTTAGTTTTTACCTGTGTCAAACCTTTAATACCCACAGCATTACCAACAACAAAACCAACCCGCCAGCCTGTCATATTGTACGACTTAGACAAACTGTGAAATTCGAGCGCTACATCTTTCGCGCCGGGAATTTGCAGCACACTAGGCGGTTTATAGCCATCGTATGCCATTTCTGAGTAGGCGTTGTCATGACACAACAAAATATCATACTGCTTGCAGAAAGCCACCAATTCTTCAAAAAACTCTAATGTTGCCAATGCCCCAGTCGGATTATTGGGATAATTAATCCATAACAGCTTTGCTTTTTGGGCGACTTCTTCAGGTATCGCACTCAAATCAGGCAAAAAACCGTTTTCTGCCTTCAGGGGCATAGGAAAAGACTCACCACCAGCGAAAATTGTCGAAGTCCGGTACACGGTATAACCCGGATCTGGTATTAGTGTATAGTCTCCTGCTTCTACAAACGCTAAGAAAGTATTATGAATTGCTTCCTTGGAACCAATTGAAGAAATAACCTCTGTATTTGGATTCAACCCTGTCACCCCAAACCGACGTTCCATCCACTTCGCCGCAGTTTCTCGGAATTCTTTCGTACCTTGATAAGGTGGATAATTGTGATTGGCAGCATCGTCAATCGCCTCATGCATTACCTGGAGGATATGACTAGGAGTAGGTTTATCTGGATCGCCAATAGCCATATTGATGATATCAACTCCCTTAGCAACGAGTTCATTCCGCTTCTGGAGAATTTCAGCAAACAGATAGGGAGGAATTTTTTCTAGGCGTTTAGCGAACTGCATGGCGATTTACTACGAATGCACAATAATGTAGAGGGTTATTAGCACAGTTTACGCCAATTAGGGATTTAAATAATTCGTAATTCGTAATTCGTAATTAAGTTTTGCAACGGGGATTTAGCGCAAAACTTACTTCCGACTTCGTTTAACGGATATAGCCAAAAAGCCTCTATGCCTAAGCAATTACGAATATCCCCAACTAGAAACTAACTGAATTCGACCAGCATCCATCTCTGCCATTAATAATTCTAGAGCTTCGTAATCAACATCAGAAATGTAACCCAGTTCCGTCAGTTCTGAATTTATTTCATTTTCTATCTCAGGAGTTAGTTTTTTAATGTCAAGAGCTTTTTCTACCAATTTACGAATAGCGTACTGAGTTCTCATAAGTAATAGCCTAATTGTATATAATACTAACTATCCCAGATTTATCTAAGTATAAACAGTGATCTAAATACTAATTTTTGGTGATTTAGATCACATCTTAATTAGTTAATAGATAATGCGCTATGACTCTGTGGTATGCCATCAGTAACTCTAAAGTGGGAGATTTAACCTACCGTTAAGACTTAGCTAAATTAGCTTTAGTTATAGACTAAGCAAGTTTTCTCAGCATAGTTACTGATGAGTTGTCTGCTCTATGGCTGTCTATGTTGATTGTTTTTGAACTGAGATAAAAAAAAAGTATATATAAACACATTTTAACCTGGAATTATAACAATCTTTAAACAGAGATAGTAAAGTAATAAAGATTCAGCAAAGAGAGCTAAGACATATGGCCGATGCAACAAAATAGAGTTTATGTTCCAATAATCCTTAGCTTGACGCTTCAACAATTCTTAATAGGATGTAATTATGCAAGCAGTGCTTAACTATCCCAAGATTGCAGTTATTCGCCCCCAAGGGTGTTTGAATGCTGCAAACGCCTTGGAGTTTGAACGAGATATGACTACGGCGTTGGCACAAAATGGTATTTCTATCTTGGTAGTAGACCTAGTAGCAGTAGAATCCTTAGACAGCGCAGGTTTGATGGCATTGTTATCTACACACAAGCTAGCTCTCGGTTTAGGACGGGGTTTCCGACTTTGCGCTGTTACTCCGTCAATTAGAATTATTTTTGAACTAACGCAACTCGACAGGGTATTTGAAATATTGGATGATGAAGTTGAGTTGAGTGCAACATAACTTGATTACTTGAGTAAAAGCACAAAGGTTCGGATAATAAGTAGACTTTATGTAAAGGAGTTGTAAGTTGCAACGATAAACTATGTTAAAAGACCTAATTCAATGCTAAAGTTGGGTTTGAGTAGCTGTAATTAAGGTAGCTAGAACATAGCATAGTGGCTGTTGCAGTTGAAAGATTAATAACATCGGATATTTTAAAACCAGGGCGTTACCTGGGTAATGAGCGTTTAGCTGTACACAAACCTTGGGATACGACAGCAATACGCTGGGTCTTAACGTACCCAGAAGTATATGAAGTCGGTGCATCCAATTTAGGGCATATCATCCTCTATAACATCTTGAATGCCCAACCGCGTCAATTATGCGATCGCGCCTACCTCCCAGGAAAAGACCTAGCAGCCAAACTACGCGAAACTAATACGCCATTGTTTGCGGTAGAGTCAAAGCGATCGCTCACAGAATTCGACATTTTAGGCTTTAGCCTCAGTTACGAACTGGGTGCAACTAATATCCTGGAAATGTTGGATTTGGGTGGAATTCCGTTGACGTGGCGAGAACGCCAAAAAGCAGAGGAAGCAAGGGGAGAATCTCCTAATCTCCAGTCTCAGTTTCCGTTGATTTTTGCTGGTGGGCAAACAGCGACATCGAATCCTGAGCCTTATGCCGACTTCTTCGAATTTTTCGCCCTTGGAGATGGAGAAGAACTGCTGCCAGAAATTGGTTTGGTGTTGGAAGAAGGCAAACAAGCCCGATTGAGTCGGGAAAATCTGTTACTGGATTTGGCACAGATACCAGGCGTATATGTGCCCCAGTTTTACGAGATGGCAGAGGATGGCTCAGTTCATCCGCGTCGGCCAGACGTGCCAAAACGAATTTTGCGACGGGTTGCAACTCCCATACCAGCATATTCCATTGGGTTAGTTCCCTATGTAGAAACGGTACACGACCGCTTGACCATTGAGATTCGGCGTGGTTGCACTCGTGGCTGTCGCTTCTGTCAACCAGGAATGCTGACTCGACCAGCACGGGATGTAGAACCGGATCAGGTGATAGAAGCAATTGAACAGGGTATGCGGGCAACTGGTTACAATGAGTTTTCCCTCCTATCTCTGAGTTGTTCTGATTATTTGTCCCTACCAGCAGTAGGGATGGAAATCAAAAATCGGCTAAAAAATGAAAACATTTCTCTGACTCTACCAAGCCAACGGGTAGACAGATTTGATGAGAATATTGCCAACATCCTTGGAGGTACGCGCCAAGGGGGACTGACTTTTGCTCCCGAAGCTGGAACTCAGAGGATGCGAGACATCGTGAATAAGGGTTTGACGAATGAAGAATTGTTGCGGGGGGTGAAAACCGCTTGGGAGCAAGGCTGGGATAAAATAAAGTTGTATTTTATGATTGGCTTGCCGGGTGAGACAGATGTTGATGTTTTGGGCATTGCGGAAACAGTCAACTGGCTACAGCGAGAATGTCGGGGCAAAGGTAGAAAACCCCTAAACTTTAACCTGACAATTTCTAACTTTACACCCAAGCCCCATACACCATTCCAGTGGCACTCAGTCTCTACCACTGAATTTAAGCGCAAACAAAACCTGTTGCGGCAAGAATTCCGCCGGATAAAGGGAGTGAAGGTAAATTTTACCGATGTCCGCATTTCGGCAATGGAAGATTTTGTGGGCAGAGGCGATCGCAATTTGGGCAAAGTAGTCCGCCGTGCCTGGGAATTGGGCGCAGGGATGGATTCCTGGTATGAAAATTTAGATCAGGCTTTTAGTGCTTGGGCGTCTGCGATCGCTCAAGCCGGTTTAGATTGGAAATACCGCCAAGTAGAAAATGGCGAATGGAATTTATTTCACGCCCAAGAGCAGAAGAGATCGGCAGATACGCAAAATCCCCAACTCCCCACTCCTGTACAGACGCGATTAATCGCGTCTCTCCCCACTCCCCTAATCGCGTCTCTCCCAACTCCCCACTCCCCACTCCCCACTCCCCACTCCCTCAATATTCCCCTCCCTTGGGATCATATTGATACCGGGATTGACAAAAAATGGCTCCAAGAAGACTTACAACGCGCCTTAGAAGCTGCAATTGTACCCGACTGCTCTTTTGAAGGTTGTTCTCACTGTGGCGTCTGTGGCACCGACTTTGGCCATAACGTCGTGATTGAATCACCCGCTATCCCAAAATTCGCTGGCGAGTTTGTCCCCAATCCAACTAAGGCGCAACGACTGCGAGTTTGGTTTGGGAAACAGGGTAATATGGCTTTGATCAGCCACCTAGATTTAATCCGTCTGTTTGACCGAGTTGTGCGACGAGCCGGCTTACCAATCGCTTTCACTGGTGGGTTTCATCCCATGCCGCGAATTTCTGTAGCAACTGCTTTGGCTTTAGGGGCTACTAGTAGCGGTGAAATAGTCGATTTTGAGTTAACTGTGCCAGTAGAAGTTGATACTTTCCGAGAACAGTTGGCTCGTGAAATGCCCACAGACATACCTATATATAATGTGGAGCAGATAGATTTAAAAGCTAGTGCCGCTACCCAACTGTTAGAGTCCGCAGAGTATTTGATTACTGTAGCAACACTTGCAGAAACAACACCTATACAATGGCAAAACTGGATTGATATAATCAAAGCGAAAGAGGAGCTTTGGTACGAGCAAATAACAAAGTCAGGCAAGAGCCAGTTAATAAATCTGCGCGATCGCTTATTTGAACTGGAATTAGTAGAAACCTACAATAGCAAAGCAGAATCTATATCATCTGTGATCCGTTATCTAGGTAGCTATCGCCAAGATGGTTTGCTGTTGCGTCCCGAACAAATCCTGTTTATGCTAGAGTCAGTGGCTAGTGTAGAATTTCAACTCCTGCACATCCACCGCAATCGGCTAATTTTAGGGGTATAATCCCTGTAGGGCAGCTTGCTAGTAGTTGTCCTAACATGGCACATCGTCGGAATTGATTTTTAGCAAGGTTGCGTTAGAATGGTGTGAAGAGAAATTTTCTGGCGCTGCATTGAATTAGCTGGTTCACTACCCTGGTATTCAGGGGGCGAAAGCATACATATTAGAGTGCAACATCTAGGATTTTATCCCAGAAAAACAAAAGGCAGATTAAAGAACACTCTCTATAGCTACCTTGTGAATCAGTAACTAACAGCAGGCTCGGTTAGCTTCTCTAAATCCATGCTTTTTAAACAACTGCTGAATGTCTAATCTACAGTAGTACTCAAGAGCTAGTGCATTACTTTTCAAGAGTTGAAGCAACTGCCGTCGGTTATGCCGACTTGTAGACGTTCACAGACGCGCAAAGGGCGGCTTGCCATAGGCTAGGGCAGCTGAAGGCAGGGTAGCATCTGGCGTTGCTGAGTATAACCCTAAGGATAAATCCGGGGAATGGAAAATAGAAATAGTTTCTTTTTCTTAACGACTTCAGTAGGTTACTCTCAAATCAAGTGTCCTGGGTTAAAAGCTCATATCATGTCCGGTAGCATACCCATAATAAAAGAACCCCACCCCCAACCCCTCCCCGCAGGCGGGGAGGGGAGCTAAAGCGCAGCTTTGGCGGGGTGGGGTTCCGGGTATTATGCTTAATTACCCGGACATGATATCACTCAGGATTTAGAACTTTCAACTCAGAACTCTCAAGATTTGAGGGTATGCATCACGAATCAACCACGGACGGTTGATTTAATTGCTGAAACAATATACAGCCGTGTAAACGCTCTTAAGAGCGCCAATAGCTATTTAACTTAGAAGCTCAGATTTGCGATTTTTATTACCAGTAGCGCCTTTAAGGGTTGTAGAGACAAACAAAGGTATAACAAACCTTCAAACCTATTGGTGCTGGCAGTTTTTGAGGAAATTGAATGCCAAAACAAATTATCATCGCGGAGCAGCACCAAATTGCTGCGGTTTTTTCTGAAGATCAAATACAGGAACTCGTTGTTGCTACGGGTCATCACCAAATAGGTGATATCTACTTAGGAGTAGTAGAAAACGTATTGCCTGGGATAGATGCGGCTTTTGTGAATATTGGCGACCCCGAGCGTAACGGTTTTATTCACGTCACTGACTTAGGGCCATTGAAGCTAAAGCGTACCGCAGCAGCAATTACAGAACTACTAGCACCACAGCAGAAAGTTTTGGTGCAAGTAATGAAAGAGCCAACGGGGACAAAAGGCCCCAGGCTCACGGGTAATATCACCTTACCCGGACGCTACGTAGTACTGATGCCCTATGGTAGGGGCGTAAATTTATCCCGACGGATTAAAAGTGAAAGTGAGCGCAACCGCTTGCGGGCGCTGGCGATTTTGGTCAAACCGGCGGGAATGGGTTTGCTTGTGCGTACAGAAGCCGAAGGCAAGCCCGAAGAAGCGATTATGGAAGATTTGGAGTTGCTGCAAAAGCAATGGGAGGCGATTCAGCTTGAAGCGCAGTCCACCCGCGCCCCAGCACTGCTCAACCGGGATGATGACTTCATTCAGCGCGTATTACGGGATATGTACGGCGCGGATGTGAATCGGATTGTCGTGGATTCCAGTACTGGTTTGAAGCGCGTGAAGCAGTACTTGCAGAATTGGAGTGGAGGTCAAACACCGCAGGGATTGTTGATTGACCATCACCGCGATCGCTCCCCAATTTTAGAATACTTCCGCATTACTGCCGCGATTCGAGAAGCCCTCAAACCGAGAGTAGACTTACCTTCTGGAGGCTACGTGATTATTGAGCCGACTGAGGCTTTAACCGTAATCGATGTTAACTCAGGTTCCTTCACGCGATCGGCAACAGCTAGAGAAACAGTTTTGTGGACAAACTGCGAAGCTGCAACAGAAATTGCTCGCCAGTTGCGTCTGCGGAATATCGCCGGGGTGATCGTCGTTGATTTTATTGATATGGAATTGCGACGTGACCAACTGCAAGTTCTCGAACACTTTAATAAAGCACTCAAAGCAGACAAAGCTCGTCCCCAGATTGCCCAACTCACCGAACTAGGTTTAGTAGAACTGACCCGCAAGCGTCAGGGTCAAAACATTTACGAATTATTTGGTGAAACTTGTCCCACCTGTGGCGGTTTAGGACATACCGTGCGTCTCCCTGGAGAAATCGAAAACCGATTACCAATACTATCAGATACACCAGAGCGTGAGCGTTTTGTATCCCTACCTCACCGAGAACCACGTCAGCCATCTGCCCGCACCCCGGAACCACGAGAAACCTATGATGGATTTGGGGAAACATTTGACGGCGACTCGGAATTGGGCAACTTAAATCTGATCAATCATCCTAGTTATCAAGAACTTAATGATAAGCGTCGTACCCGCACTCGCCGCAGTCGAATTGGTGTCAATGGGTTAAACGGGAAAGATGAAGCTCGGGTTATTCCCAATCCTCTGGCTTTTGTCAACGAGCCAGACTTAGACCTTGATGTGGAACCAGAACTAGGAGTTGTACCAGAAATTCCCTCACCCACCCTTGGTAAACCAGGTTGGAGTGAAAGAGTAGAGCGCATTAAAGTTATCAAAGCAGAGCCAATCAAACCTGTGGTAGAACCACCGGAGATTAGGACTGTAGAAATGAGCCTCCAGGAACAGGATATGTTTGCTTTGATGGGAATATCTCCCTTGGTGAAGTTAGAGCAAGAGGTTAAAAATACCAAGTCTGTGATTATTAATGTGATTCAGCCCGGTCAACTGCCAACAACCCCAACTGAATCAATCTCAGAATCAACTATTGCTCAAAAAGCAACACCTGAAATAACCGCTATTGTCCAAAAAGCAACACCTGAAATAACCACAAATAAGATACCAGCACCAAAAGTTATTGAACCAGAACAAAAATCTTTGATCGAAGAGACAACCCCAGTATCGGAGTTGACTGCGAATCCTTCGGCAAGCTTGTCGGCGATTGCCTCCGCCGCGATCGCAATTGCCGATGAAACTGAAGCTGAAGCCAATAGCAGCGCCACTGCCAGCCGTCGCCGCCGCCGTCGTTCCTCCGCGATCGAGGATAATTAATTTGCTTTATGGTAGAAACATCGCCAGCACCCTTGGAAAAATCCAGTTGGCTGGAGTTTTCTACCTTGTCAGGGATTCCAGGATTGGTTGCAGGTGTGGATGAAGTCGGGCGAGGTGCTTTATTTGGCCCTGTAGTGGCGGCAGCAGTGATCCTACCAGATCATGCTTTGCCAATACTGATGGCAGCTAAAATTAAAGACAGTAAAAAGTTGTCTAGTTCTCGTAGAACTCAGCTAGCGCAACAAATTTGTGGGCTGGCTATAGATTGGAAAATTGGGTTTGCTTCTACTGCCGAAATTGACAAGATAAATATTTTGCAAGGGACGCTGTTAGCAATGAAGCGGGCTGTGTTGAAATTAAAGGTACAGCCTGCACTTTGCTTGGTTGACGGTAATCAGTCAATCAAAGACTTGCTAATACCGCAACAAACAATAGTCAAAGGGGACGAGCGATCGCTCGTTATTGCCTCTGCTAGTATTGTCGCTAAGGTTTGGCGTGACGATCTGGTAATGCGTCTAGCATTAAAATACCCTATGTACAACCTGGAGTGTAACAAGGGTTATGGTAGCCAGCAGCATTTGCTGGCTTTGCAACAATACGGGCCTTCGCCGCTGCATCGTCAGTCTTTTCGTCCTTGCCAAATCAAACGTCTGAGTGATTGAAGAAGAATACAGAATTCAGAATTCAGAATTCAGAATCAAGATTTCGGCGTGATGTTATACCGTTTCACTTTAATAATGATACAAATACGTTGGTAGGGGCACAGCAATGCTCATGCCTGTCAACTTAAGATAAAAGGGCGGTTAGAAACCGCGTCTACACAGACAAAACCCACCTCCGTGGGTTATAAAAGCTTAATTTTCTCTTAGTCCACGGAGGTGGACTTTGTTTGTGTAGCCGCGAATTCCATTCGCCAAGGCTTAAGTTGACACCAATGAGCTTTTTCTGTGCCCCTACGAGAAATATATATGTATCAGGCTTTGTCTGAAATGGTATTAGCGACGTAGGAGCATCTGACTCGCTACCGCAACCCTTACACCAGTAACACAGAATTCAATTCTGACTCCTGAATTCTGAATTCTGAATTCTGGCTCCTGACTTCTGAATTCTGAATTCTGACTCCTGACTCCTGACTTCTGAATTCTGTTTGTTAAATAATTACTCAGCATTCAGGATTGGTAATTCACTACTCTCACCGTCAAGTCCTCTATCTTTGGTTTGTGACACCACCCAGTAGCGATAATCGGCTAAAAGTTGATTTAATAACCGTTGCTTGACTGACAACAGCACGCTTTTGAGCAACCCATTGCCAGTAGCTTCTAAAATCGGCTTAGGAGTGAAGGAAAATGGCGGTGGGAAATCCACCAGCACTTCTAAATCAGCTTTTCCTTGCAGGCGCGTGCCAGTGCTAAACTCTTTAGGAGACAAATACCCTTTTAAATTGAGAGCAAAGCGCTGGTTAATATACTCGAAACCCAGGATTTCACAGCCTAGCGATCGCAAATAAATAACTCCATTTGATTCTGCCCAGACTCTCATATCTACAGTAGGTTGAATACTTAGTGACATAAAAGTTAGCGGACGCATTTTTAAGCGAAATACCTCCTCAGAAACCTGCTGAATCCGGCTATTGTCAGCTAAAGCCCTAACCAGACGTTGAGGCTGACGCAAGTAGTGCTGAATGGGAATAGGCTGCTCTGGAACAGCGATTTCAACCGATTGAGAGGCAGTAAACCGGGTAGCCATGAGCGGATAAAAATATCTGTTTTTTAATTTTAATATTTTTTAACAACTTAGTTCTGATTATTAGAAAAGTATAAAATTTATTGACCATAAAAACGATTATTGCTGATCAGCTATACATCATTAGCAAAAAGTTGATACGCTGATTACTATCTTTAGTTCAAGAAATATACATTAAGATTTAAGTGTTGACACAAATTCAAGAATATGCTTAGTTATTTAGGGAGAAACTAATATAATGGCTCTTAAATCTTCAGAGGAACTTAGCAAAAAAACCGCCAGGAGATCGATCTGATAGGAGGCTGATTTCTATAACTTATTTTCTTGGATACATATTTTGGTCTATTCATTTATTCATTTAATGCGTAAATTTTAGAGATAACAAGTCTAGTAAGAGTAGATATTTGATATATTTGCTAAGACCAAAATATCATACCTATATTTACCCATTAAACTCGTAACTTAAGGCTAAAGGCATGACTTTATTGATCGCACATTTAGGGCCTCCCGGCACTTACGCAGAACAAGCAACTATTCTTTATGTCAACTGGTTGAGCAAAAGTACGGGAATTGAAGCTATATTATGCGCCTATCCCAGTATTTCCCAATCACTGCACGCCGTTGCTGATGGTCAAACCCAGTTGGCTGTTGTGCCAGTGGAAAATTCTATTGAAGGGAGTGTTACCACAACACTGGATACACTCTGGCAGTTAGACAGTTTGCGAATTCAGTTGGCTTTGGTATTACCCATTGCTCATATGTTAATTTCCTGCGCGTCTAGCTTAGATAGGATTAAAACTGTTTACTCTCATCCGCAAGCTTTGGCACAATGTCAGGGATGGTTAGAGCGGTTTCTCCCGAATGTAGAGATTATTCCCAGCAATTCTACAACCGAAGCACTACAGCGATTGGAACAAGAGACAACAACAGCAGCGATCGCCTCTAGTAGAGCTGCTCAACTCTACAACCTGCCCATACTTGCTAGTGGTATTAACGACTATCCAGAAAACTTTACTCGTTTTTGGGTAGTTAGTCAAGGTGAAGCGGACGCCGGATACCAGACATCAAAACTACCTGCCAGCCATACATCGCTAGCTTTTAGTATGCCTGCCAACACACCCGGAGCATTGGTCAAATCTTTGCAAATATTTGCTCAGTTAGGGATTAACCTTAGCCGGATTGAATCTCGTCCGACGAAGCGATCGCTAGGCGAATACTTGTTTTTCATGGATTTAGAAGCGGATGCCAAGGAAGCACAAATGCAATCTGCTTTAGCAGAATTAACTATCCACACAGAAATTTTAAAAATTCTTGGCGTTTACAATGTTTTGCCGATCAGTGCTGTTACTTGAAAACTCAGGAGTTATCAGTTAGGAGTTAAGAATTATCAGCTAGGGAATATAAATTATAAGTTGTCAATCTTTTATTTTTTGTTATTTATTCCTAACTCCTCACTCCTAACTCCTCACTCTTAGCCCTTAACCCCTCACTTTTCATTAAACGTATCTTTGAGAACAGCGCGAGCTGCCAAGTGATTACGAGTCGAAGTTAAAATTTCTGCTTCTCGCTCTAGACGAGTTGAAGTATCTTGCATTTCTAGCAATAACTGCTGCTCTGCGGCAACACCATAAAGATTACTGGCTACCCAATAAGATAATTCTGTTGGTAAGTCAGGCAAATCTTCTGGCAACTCGATATTTTGTTCCGTTAATTTGGCTGACAGACGCACAACATCTCGAAGAAGTTGTTCTACTTCAGTTGACAAAGGTCGCAAATCTTTAGTCGGTGGTTGGTCTTCAATCCACTCCACTAAGCCAACGCGGTATGGCTTTTCACGAACATACTCTAATACACGAAATCTTTGCTGCCCTAAAGTCAACATCTTGATCCGATCATCTGGCAGTCGCTGGTGATGAACGATTTCGGCACAGCAACCAGTGTTTGCAATTGTACCTTTGACTGGATCGAACATCAAAACACCGAACCTGCGATCGCTCTCCAAAATCGTGTTCATCATGATTCGGTAGCGAAATTCAAAGATGTGTAGGGGTAATGGTCTGGTAGGAAACAGAACTACTTCGGGTAACGGGAACAGAGGTAGTTCACGAACTGCAATTTTAGAAGATGATGTCATTGTTACTTTGGTATAAACTTAATCTTAAAAAATAATTTTTCTCTGCTTTTCCCGTACTTTCTCTACATTCTATCATTTGTTTCCTAGCTAAATAAAAGCCCTGAGATATATTTCTTCAGGGCTATGTAAATATTCATACTAATGACATTTGTCATTTATCCTTTGCTAATCACAAATGACCAATGACAAATGACAAATGACTAATTAAAGTTTGACTTCAATATCTACACCCGATGGTAGATCCAATTTCATCAGGGCATCGATAGTCTTAGAAGAGGGCTGATAAATGTCAATAATCCGGCGATGAGTACGGGTTTCAAAGTGTTCCCGTGAATCTTTATCGACGTGAGGCGATCGCAGCACACAATAGATCCGGCGTTTTGTTGGTAAAGGAATTGGGCCTATAGCTGTAGCGTTGGTGCGGTTAGCTGTGTCTACAATCTTCTCGCAAGATGTATCTAATAAGCGCCTGTCAAAGGCTTGTAAACGAATTCTAATCTTCTGCTGCTGTAGAGTTGCCATCTTTAATTTTCCAGGTTCTGCGTAATTGGGTTAGTGGGGAGTGGGGAGTGGGGAGTGGGGAGTGGGGGAGACAAAATTGCTTGGCTTCTTCCTATTCCCTATTCCCTACTCCCTATTCCCTACTCCCTTTAATTAAAAAGGAAGAGAAAGGAGCAGAGAGGCATAACAAATACCATCTCTGCTCCTTCGTTATGAGCAAAAAGGTGCTACTTCAAAATTTTGGAGACAACACCAGCACCGATGGTGCGGCCACCTTCGCGGATAGCAAAGCGCATTCCTTGTTCAATAGCGATCGCGTTGATCAATTCTACTGTCATTTTGATGCGATCGCCTGGCATGACCATTTCGGCTTCACTACCATCATCAGAGGTGAAGGCTTTGATCGTACCAGTTACGTCGGTTGTCCGCACGTAGAACTGAGGACGGTAGCCGGAGAAAAATGGAGTCTTACGACCACCTTCTTTTTCTGTTAAAACGTATACTTCACCTTCAAATTGAATGTGAGGTTTAATTGAACCTGGTTTGGCGATTACCATCCCCCGTTCAATATCAGCCTTCTGAATACCCCGGAGGAGTACGCCAGCGTTGTCTCCAGCCATACCTTGGTCAAGACTCTTCTTGAACATTTCAATACCAGTTACGGTAGTGGCGCGAGTATCTCTGATACCCACTAGTTCAACGTTATCGCCGACTTTGACTATACCTCGCTCAATCCGACCGGTGGCGACAGTACCACGACCTGTGATTGAGAACACGTCTTCTACAGCCATCAGGAAGGGCTTATCAACATCCCGCTCAGGGGTGGGGATGAAAGAATCTACAGCGTCCATCAATTCGTAGATTTTGTCTACCCAAGGATTTTCGCCCCGTTGGGTCTTAGGATTCTTAGCCATTACTTCCAGAGCTTGCAGACCAGATCCTTTGATAATGGGGATATCGTCGCCAGGGAAATCGTAGCTGGTAAGCAATTCTCGAAGTTCTAGTTCTACTAGTTCTAGGAGTTCAGGGTCATCCATCAAGTCTTCCTTATTTAAGAAGACAACCAGACTGGGAACGCCGACCTGTTTTGCCAACAGGATGTGTTCGCGGGTTTGGGGCATCGGTCCATCGGTAGCAGCTACTACGAGGATGCCACCATCCATCTGAGCAGCCCCGGTGATCATGTTCTTCACATAGTCAGCGTGACCTGGACAGTCTACGTGAGCATAGTGCCGACTAGCAGTTTCATACTCAACGTGAGCGGTATTAATGGTAATACCCCGCGCCTTTTCTTCTGGCGCATTATCGATTTGGTCGTAACCTTTAGCTATAGCTTGACCCATAGCTGCCAAGGTCATAGTGATGGCTGCTGTCAACGTAGTTTTACCGTGGTCAACGTGGCCAATAGTACCGATATTTATGTGGGGTTTATTCCTTTCAAACTTTGCGCGTGCCATGAATGCTCATTTCCTTATTTTAACTAAGCGTTCCCTTTGCCTTTAGCAATGATTGCCTCAGCCACGTTGCGAGGTACTTCTTCGTAGCGACTAAACTCCATTGAGAAGATGCCCCTACCTTGGGTCTTCGACCGGATATCAGTAGCGTAGCCAAACATGGTCGCCAGTGGGACTTTGGATGTCACCTTAGCGAGTCCCTGTTCAGTACTTTGGCTTTCAATGTGCCCCCGTCGGGCAATCAGGTCGCCAATGACATTCCCGATATAGTCTTCGGGAACTTCAACCTCAACTTTCATCATAGGCTCTAAGAGGACGGGTGAAGCTTTCAGCACAGCCTCTTTCATCGCCATTGAGCCAGCGATTTTGAAAGCCATTTCCGAAGAGTCTACATCGTGATATGACCCATCAATTAGGGTCGCTTTGACGTCAATCAACGGATATCCAGCGAGAACACCGGATTCACAGCTTTCTTTCATTCCTTGTTCTGCTGGGCTGATGTACTCTTTAGGTACTGTACCGCCAACAATTTTGGAGACGAATTCAAAACCAGTACCGGGTTCTCCAGGCTCCAAATTGATCACAACGTGACCGTATTGACCTTTACCACCACTTTGGCGGATGAATTTGCCCTCAACTTTGTTCACAGCTTTCCGAATTGTTTCTCGGTAAGCTACTTGCGGCGCACCAACATTCGCTTCTACCTTAAATTCTCGTAACATCCGGTCTACTAGAATTTCTAGGTGGAGTTCTCCCATCCCTGCGATTACGGTTTGGTTGGTTTCCGGATCGACGTGGACACGGAACGTGGGGTCTTCTTCTGAGAGAGATTGCAGAGCCTTGGATAATTTATCCATGTCGTTCTTGGTTTTGGGTTCAACCGCCACCGAGATTACAGGCTCAGGAATGAATAGGGATTCCAGAATTACTGGCGATCCTTCATCACAGATTGTGTCACCTGTCAAGGTATCTTTCAATCCCAGGGCTGCTCCCAAATCACCCGCTCGCAGTTCATCGACATCTTGTCGGTCATCTGCCTTCATCAGCACTAAGCGGGAAATCCGTTCTTTTTTATTCTTACTAGCGTTGAGGACGTAACTACCCTTTTTCAACACACCAGAATAAACGCGAACAAATGTCAGGCGACCATAAGGGTCAGCCATAATCTTGAATGCCAGAGCCGCTAGGGGTTCGTTGTCATCAGCCCGTCGCTCAACAGTATCGCCATTTGGCAATAAGCCTTGAATTGGCGGCACTTCACTTGGCGCTGGCAGGTAATCGACAACGGCATCCAGCATTAATTGCACGCCTTTGTTTTTGAATGCCGAGCCACAAAGTACTGGTACGATTGTGCCAGCAACTGTGCCTTTACGCAGGGCAAGAGCGATTTCCTCTGCTGTCAGTTCTTCGCCCTCGAAGTACTTAGCCATTAGAGTGTCATCAGTTTCTGCCACTGCTTCGACTAGCTTGAGGCGGTATTCATCTACCTGCGCTTGCAATTCGGCGGGGATATCCGTTTCCTGAATATCGGTTCCTTGGTCGTTTGCGTAAATATACGCACGCAGTCGTACCAAGTCGATAATCCCTTGGAATTCGGTTTCACTACCAATTGGTAGTTGAATAGCGATCGCATTCGCCCGCAAGCGATCGCGCATCTGCTCATGAACTTTATAGAAGTTCGCTCCAGTGCGATCCATCTTGTTGATGAAGGCGATCCGAGGAACTTTGTAGCGGTCCGCTTGCCGCCACACTGTCTCAGACTGCGGTTGCACGCCGCCCACAGAACAAAATACTGCGATTACACCATCCAACACGCGCATGGAACGCTCAACTTCAATTGTGAAGTCTACGTGACCCGGAGTATCGATAATGTTAATTTGATGATCTTTCCAACTGGTACTGATCGCAGCCGCAGTAATGGTAATTCCCCGCTCCCGCTCCTGCTCCATCCAGTCTGTGACGGCAGTTCCTTCGTGAACTTCGCCAATTTTATGAATTATTCCAGAGTAAAACAATATTCTCTCTGTTGTTGTTGTTTTGCCCGCATCTATATGCGCCGCAATACCGATGTTGCGTACTTTTTCTAGCGGGATCGTGCGTGCCACAATTACCTCCTATAGTTTTTGCCCCATGATATCTATCTTGTATATTACTCTTTGTTAAGATTCTATACTTTTGCGGAAAACCGCCTTTTTTTTGTAAATCTACGATATATCGCTTCGGGAGGGCGATATATCGTTTTTCTACTTAATAACGATAGTGTGCGAATGCTTTGTTAGCTTCGGCCATCCGGTGCGTTTCTTCCCGTTTGCGAATGGCATTTCCAGTTTCGTTGGCAGCATCCATTAACTCATTTGCCAATTTGCTTGCCATTGTCCGGCCTGGTCTAGACCGGGAATATTGCACTAACCAACGCAGTGCTAGGGTAGTGCCACGTTCTGTACGCACTTCCATTGGTACTTGGTAGGTTGCTCCGCCAACTCGCCGAGCTTTTACTTCTACTAAAGGCGTGGCATTTCGCACCGCTCTTTCAAAGGTTTCTAAGGCAGCGCTACCAGTGCGTTCCTCAATAGTTTTCAATGCATCATAAACAATCCGTGCGGCAAGCGATTTCTTGCCATGACGCATGATCCGCCTGATAATCATGCTCACAAGGCGACTGTTATATACGGAATCAGACGGAACTGGGCGCCTTTGAATAACACCACGACGAGACATACTTCACCTTTAATTCGGAATTGGCAACGAAATTATATGCTATCAGACACCGGAAACTAAAAACGGTGCAACCCAACCCTCAGACTTCCTCAATTTTCTTCGACTGTTGCAGCGAGGCTGATCTATTGACTGCCAATTTTTGATTTTTGAATTTTGGATTAAGAGTTTTCGTTATATGTCCCTACCCTTGCGGTTGGAACAAATCAAAAATCGAGAATCTTCAAGCCCTATTCCCTTTTGGGTCGGGTAAATCCAAAATCGCAAATCGCAAATCTAAAATTGTTTGACTTGCTACCTGCAACTAAATACTTAAGGCGACAAGATTATAAACTTTAATGTCCAGATGAGAATTTTGCTGTGGGTTACAGCGTTCTCCTCAGAACTTCTACACTTGCTCGCTTAGTGTAGGTTGAAACAGACTTTAGTAGCCTTTATAACTGCTGTTTGAACACAGGCGGCGATCGTTTTTTGTCCTTGAGCGCTTTTAAGGCAGACGATTAATCGTGTTGGGTGCGATTAATCGCCTAATCCTATTTTTTCGCTTCTTTAGGCCGCTTGGTTCCATACTTGGAACGGCCTTGCTTGCGGTCTTTGACTCCGGCTGTATCTAAGGTGCCACGGATAATGTGGTATCTCACGCCTGGTAGATCCTTAACCCGACCGCCACGAATCATCACAACTGAGTGTTCTTGTAAGTTGTGACCAATCCCTGGAATGTAAGCTGTGACTTCAAATCCAGAGGTAAGTCTGACTCTTGCTACTTTGCGTAGAGCGGAGTTAGGCTTTTTTGGTGTGGTCGTGTATACTCTGGTACAAACTCCCCGACGTTGGGGACATTGTTTCAGAGCCGGGGACTTGGTTTTCTGACGCGCTTGTTCGCGCTCATTACGTATTAGCTGCTGTATTGTTGGCATGAGTTACAGCGCGTAAAGCTGCTTATGGTCTAAGTTTTAACAAATCCTGATTATATCGTTTTTTACTGCTTTATGTCAATTGTTATTTTTCATTTGTTTGACCAATGACTAATGACTCAAGGAGAAGGAATTGCCACAGCCACAGGTAGCGATCGCCTGGGGGTTGTGGAAGCGAAAACCACCACCCATTAAGTCTTCTGAATAATCAACCCTCAAACCGTTGAGGTAATTTAAGCTTGCGGCATCTATGACTACTTGAATCTCATCCAAGTCGAAAACCTGATCGCCAACTTTTATTGCTTTATCGAAGGACATATCATAAAAGAACCCGGAACAACCACCTGGTTTTACTGCCAATCTAAACAAGACATTTGGTTGCTGCTTGGATTTTATTCGCCCAATTTCACTCGCGGCTGCTTGACTCAGATGAATCATGGAACTCGTTTTTTTGCAATTGAATACCCCATCTTCATTTTACAGATGGGTTGACCCGCGCTATCTCGCTGTGCCAAATCACTGAACCCATGAGCGCGATCGCTATTACTACATTTATAGCACTAATATGCTTCAGTCCCCACCTTAACTAGGTAGGGACTTCTGGGGTGCAGTGTTTACCAAAGAGGGTTTGCACAAAAATTTATTCAGTTTTTGGATTAAAGCCTTTAGAGCTTTAATAGCGTTCTTTTAGTTTTAATCCTTAGTACGCGCATAGTCATCTTGGTAGCGAATAATATCATCTTCTCCCAAGTATTCGCCATTTTGCACTTCAATCAACACCAAGGGGATCACGCCAGGATTCTCTAAACGATGAGATGTACATTGAGGTACATAGCTTGACTCATTATTGCTTAGTAGTAGTTCTTTATCGCCACAAGTTACCCTAGCTGTACCAGAGACAACGATCCAATGTTCGCTGCGGTGGTGGTGCATTTGTAGACTGAGGCGGTGTCCGGGCTTAACTTCGATGCGCTTGATTTTGTATCCGCGCCCTTCTTCCAAAACTGTAAAAGCACCCCAAGGACGTAACTCTGTTGCAGCAACGCCTCTGGAAGTGATGGCTGGAGGTAGGTGTAGAGTTTCAGTCTGTGTAGTTTCTTGATATCGAGCCATAGTTACCTCATTTTGAGACATAACAAACCGTTGGTACTCTTAAATTATTGATAAAAATTCTGGCGCTATCTTGCAACGTTAGAAATTAGCAATTTTGTCGCACCTTGATAAACATAGCAAAATCAGACGTTATGGTGTAAATCATCACTACTAAAATTATGATGTCTACACTAAGTCTTCATCAAGCAAAATGACAGCTTGTTCTAAACTTTAAGAAAGATGGGGCATTGGGCATTGGGCATGGGGCATGGGGCATGGGGCATTGGGCATTGGGCATTGGCAATTAAGAGACTTCCCTATTCGCTAATTATTTTTGAATTTTGAATTTTGAATTTTGAATTGTTATCGTGGTTGCAGGAAAATACCAATGCCATTATGAACACGAGCGGCGGTACTAGGCGATCGATTGAGTAATTGCCCTCCTAAGTAAAGGCTGGTAGAACTACCACCGTCCAAATTTAGGGCATCCACACAGCCCATCAGTTGCATCAATTGGGCATGTTCCGCTAAGGTAGGGCCATAACCGCCAGCACGATTATGTATGGCAGTAATCATCAGTGTGCCTGTTGCCGTTGTACAAATACCGCTACGAATAGCTTTTTCGGCAATAAAGGCATTGCTGAATTTTTCGGCTTTGGCATCAAGGACAATTTGACGATTTTGGACTAATAGCGGACCAGCTCCGATAATGTAGGGATAACGACTAAAATCAGCCGGAGCAGTGGCGCTAGAAATACGTACTGCGCTTCCAATAGGTAACTGTGAGGCAGCACTAGCAGCGTTGGCGCGTAAGGTTAGTAGGTAGCCATTCTGGGGAATGGGAACCGCTATCCCACCAACTTTGCCCCCTGGTAACTGTTCAGTAATTTGGTCTTTCTCTACCACAAGAATGATTTCATTGTCTGTCAGGGGCGTGTAAGTTGATCCCCAACCTGGAGTGTAACGAGCAATCCCACTCTGAATGTAGCCACTGTTGAGGAACAGAATTGGTAGGCGCTGGTTATTTGCTGTGATTAAAGTTTCTTCTAAGGTGAGACGACCGAAGTAAAATTGGCCTGAGTCATTCCAAGCGATCGCACCCCGGTTGAGAATGGGGCCTGATAACCACTGACTATCTCGACGAATCGCACCCAATGGCAATCTGTTATTGCGGTTAAAATAACCACCGTTAATTCCAGCTACCGCTAAGTAACGTTGTGCTGTTTGAATTAAGGGAGCAGTACCCGCAAGCCCATCAGGACTAGCCCATATAGGTTTCAACGTTAGCCCAAATTTACGGGGATTAACTTCTAACCAAACCACAGGAAAGCGGTTTGTGCCTAAGTTGACATAATGCTGTCGCCAGCGCAATCCTGGGGCCCAAGTAATATCTCGTTCTTCTAAAGGATCGGGTCGAATATCGATAATCAGGCGATTGGGGTTAGGGACTGTACTAACTTGAGGCGATAGACCAAAGGGAACGCTCAGACTAATAATCGTTTGGTTTTTCACCACCTGCACTTGTTGAATCAGTGGTTCCGGGGCTGGTGCTGCTGGTATTGGTTGTGTTGGTGTAACTGGTGATAATTGTTTGAGCAGGTTTTGCAGCAATGTTGGTGGTGTTGGTGGTGCTGCTGGTGGCTGGGGGGTATAGCGTTCTATCAAAACAGGATCGGCTATTCCATCCAGGGTAACTGTCCACTCTCGATTTGGCGGTACAGTGGATTTGGGAGTTAGCGTGTCTGGATCAGAGGATGGAGTTTGGGGTTTTGCGATCGCTAATCCTTCTATAACTTGCCAGGGAGTTGGACGATCTAAATTGACAAGAATCCGAGCCTGTTGTAAAGGAGTAACACTCGCGTCTGAAGGTTGCTGGCTCTGAATAATATTTGTCACTTGCGCCTTTGGGGTCGCAATCACCAAGGTGTTACCATTGCTTTGAATTTGCCATCCAGATGTTTGAGCAAAGTTAGTAATATCCAGATAGCGATATGCTCCTAGTAGCCTGGTGGCTAAAACCACTGGCTTGATCACCGACGAAAACCACTGTATTGGTTGCTTCGCCCAATTACTACTGTTTAAGAAATTTACTCCAATTAATTGCCTGAATACCCCGTCACTGAGATGAGTTGTTATTTGACCAGATTTTCCAGGTTGCTGCAACCAAGTTCCTGATAAGATACGCCCATTCAGGGAAATTTGATTACCAGAGGATGCCACAGTTGTTAAAGGAGATGCAGCTGAGTGTGAGGTTAACCTGGGTATTGATTTGATGGTTTTCGGCGACTCCTGGGCGTTGGTAGCACAGGTAGTAGTTAAACACACTGCTGTCAAAAGTATTGGTGACACAGAAGAGAGGAAAAACCTGCGATGCCTGCGGCGGGCGGAGCGATCGCTATTCCACGCGATGTGCAACTTATTCTTGAAACCCCTCTCCAAACCTCTCCCCGAAGCGGAGAGAGGCTTTAAGTCTTGCTCCCCAACGCTAGTAGGGAAGGGGCTGGGGGTTAGGTTTGAGAGAAAGTTGCACACCGCGCTATTCCCCAATTGCCAACAATTCGGCATTTTTACCATAATTTACTAGGTACTTTTGAAAAGTATCACCCAAGGTATAAACTAACTAATTATTTGGAAATATAAAAAAAACATGGCTTTCTTTTTGAAAAACATGGTATTATATATATTGGCTTCTTATCTATTTTAAATATAAATAACCATTTAGACGTTAAAGCCACTGCAAGCAAGTGTTTTAACTGGCACTAATTCCAACCACCCTATACACGGTAGTCTTGGTTATCAAAACTGGATTAAGATATTCAATCCTGACTGAAGGTTGCAATTGTTGCTAGTTCAGTCAGGTGTAGTTAAATAGTCAGATGTGTGGCAACTGGTAAGCAGCAAAACTTTAGACAACAACAATATTTAGGAATTGTCAAATGGGTATATATTGTAATACGCTGATCTTATTGCTGGATCAGGATGAATTTGGTTTTAAAACATAGTACAGCTTTCAGTTTTAATTTTGTTTCAGGTGAGCCGAAATAGGCTCTAGGAGTAGCTAGCGTGCATCTGGAAAAAGGGGATTGAGAAAATACTTAGCTTCACAATATAAAAAAGAAACTGTCAGGGCAAAAATAATGTCTTGGCTAATTTAAGTTGTCTAACACCGCATAAATACATAAAAAATACGTAAGTATTTAAACATGGGTGAACTAGTAAAGTAGAACCGAAGTTAAAATTTTTTTCCCTAAATTTCGGTGCTTATTATATATTTCTCCGTCGCTAAATTTAGAAATTTTTTCCCACAATGTAGTGGCAAAATTGGTAACTCAATACTTCAGGAACAGGGTATGAATAATAAACCGATGAATCAAGACCAGAAAATCACCGCAAAGATCAACTCAAGAGATACCTATCAGGGGCAAAAGTGGTTAGTAGAAGAACGAGATGCCTGTGGTGTCGGTTTTATTGCTCATCGCCAGAATCATACCAGCCACGAAATTGTCGAAAAAGCCTTAGCTGCTTTAACCTGCTTAGAACACCGAGGAGGTTGTAGCGCTGATCAAGACTCTGGTGATGGTGCTGGAGTATTGACAGCTATCCCTTGGGAGTTGTTCCAACAAGATTTTGCCCAAAGGGGGAAGGAATTTCCATCCACCAATAATATAGCTGTGGGGATGATATTTCTACCACAAGACCAGGAAGCAGCACAAAAAACTAGGACGACAGTTGAGCAAGTAGCTGCTGAAGAAAAATTGATTGTGCTGGGTTGGCGAGTAGTGCCAGTGCAAACTGATTTACTGGGGGTACAAGCAAGAGAAAATCAACCCCAAATTGAACAAGTTTTGTTAGCTTCTGTTGACAAAAGCGGCGATGAATTAGAACGACAGTTGTATATTACCCGCCGCCGCATTAGTAAAGTTGCGACCAATATCTCAGAAGAATTTTATATCTGCTCCTTGTCAAGTCGCACAATTGTTTACAAAGGCATGGTGCGTTCTGCTGTATTGGGCAGCTTTTATGACGATTTAAAAAATCCAGCTTATAAAAGCGCCTTTGCTGTCTATCACCGCCGCTTTAGTACCAACACGATGCCCAAGTGGCCTCTAGCTCAACCAATGCGGCTTTTGGGTCACAACGGCGAAATTAATACCTTGTTGGGTAACATCAATTGGATGATGGCACGAGATGCTAGCTTAAATCATTCTGTATGGGGCGATCGCATCCAAGAACTCAAGCCATTAGTTCACATTGATAACAGCGACTCAGCTACCC
Organism: Nostoc sp.; assembly: GCF_036919575.1. GTDB lineage: Bacteria > Cyanobacteriota > Cyanobacteriia > Cyanobacteriales > Nostocaceae > Nostoc. The sequence continues at coordinate 52,281 of NZ_JBALBY010000124.1, forward strand.
TAGACAACGTACTAGAATTGCTGGTGTGTTCTGGACGCAGCCCCTTGGAAGCTTTAATGATTATGGTTCCAGAGGCTTACCAAAATCAGCCTTCTTTACGTGACTCTCCAGAAATTGTTGATTTCTACGAATATTACAGTGGTCTGCAAGAAGCCTGGGACGGTCCAGCACTTTTAGTATTCAGCGATGGCAAAAAAGTTGGTGCAACACTAGATCGTAATGGTTTAAGACCAGCTCGTTATCTGATTACCAAGGATGACTACATTGTTGTAGCTTCGGAAGCTGGTGTAGTGGACTTCCCAGAAGCCGATATTGTCGAGAAAGGTAGACTCGGACCAGGGCAAATGATTGCCGTGGATTTAGTAAACCATGAAGTGCTGAAGAATTGGGAGATTAAGCAGCGCATCGCCAAGCAGCACCCTTATGGTGAATGGCTCCAACAGTACCGTCAAGAACTTAAAGAAATTGTCAGTAGTCAGTCGTCAGATGTTAATGGGAATGGATATCTGGCTGCTGAAAATGGTAACGGGCATAGTACAACTGAGAAAGTAGACAAACAAAGCTTGCTTCAGTTTCAAACTGCCTTTGGTTACACCACAGAAGATGTAGAAATGGTGATTCATCCAATGGCGATCGCCGGTTCAGAGCCGACTTTCTGCATGGGGGATGATATTCCTTTAGCGGTGCTGTCACAAAAGCCCCACCTGCTTTATGACTATTTCAAACAGCGTTTTGCTCAAGTTACAAACCCAGCGATCGATCCCCTGCGGGAAAAGCTAGTCATGTCTCTGAAAGTCGAACTGGGTGAACGGGGTAACTTATTAGAACCCAAGCCAGAATATGCTCGGAGATTAAAACTTGAGTCGCCACTGTTAACAGAGGTAGAGTTAGAGGCAATTAAGCTGTCAGGATTTGCCACAGCTGAGTTGTCAACCCTATTTGCGATCGCGACTGGCCCAGAAGGATTAAAAGCCGCAGTTCAATCTTTACAAGCACAAGCAGCTGAGTCAGTCCGGGGAGGTGCAAAGATTTTAATATTAAGCGATCGTCGGGTCAATGACGGGATCAGCACAGAATCCACCTACATTCCTCCTCTGTTAGCAGTGGGTGCCGTGCATCACCACCTCATTCGTGAAGGGTTGCGAATGAAAACATCCCTGATTGTCAATACTGCTCAATGCTGGAGTACCCATCACTTTGCTTGTCTGATTGGCTATGGTGCTGGCGCAGTTTGCCCGTATATGGCTTTGGATACGGTGCGTGATTGGTGGTCTGATCCCAAAACTCAAAAGTTAATGGCTGTTGAGAAAATTGCAACCCTTACCCTAGAGGAAGCTTTAGGAAACTATCGCCAAGCAGTAGAGTCAGGTTTGCTAAAAATTCTCTCCAAGATGGGAATTTCTCTGCTCTCCAGCTATCAAGCAGCCCAAATCTTTGAAGCTATTGGCATCGGTGGGGATTTACTAGAACTGGGATTCCGTGGTACGACTTCCCGCATCGGTGGTTTGAGTATTAGCGAACTCGCTGATGAAGTGCTTTCCTTCCACAGCAAGGCTTTCCCAGAACTGACTAACAAGAAGTTAGAAAACTTGGGCTTTGTGCAATACCGTCCTGGCGGCGAGTACCACATGAATAGCCCCGAACTGGTCAAGGCGCTGCATAAGGCTCTAGATGGCAAAAACTACGACCACTACGAAGTTTATAAAAAGCATCTCCAAGGCAGACCAGTAACGGCGTTGCGGGACTTGCTGGACTTCCAAGGCGATTCCACCCCAATTGCTCTAGAAGAAGTAGAGTCTGTAACTGAAATTGTCAAACGCTTCTGCACCGGTGGGATGTCTTTAGGTGCTTTGTCAAGAGAAGCCCATGAAACTTTAGCGATCGCTATGAACCGCATTGGCGGTAAATCTAACTCTGGGGAAGGCGGCGAAGACCCAGTGCGCTATGTCGTTCTAGATGATGTAGACGAGTTTGGTCACTCGCCAACCCTACCTCATTTAAAAGGATTACGGAATGGTGATAAAGCTTATAGTGCCATTAAGCAAGTTGCATCGGGACGCTTTGGGGTAACACCAGAGTACCTAGTCAACGCCAAACAAATTGAAATCAAAATTGCCCAAGGTGCCAAGCCTGGGGAAGGTGGACAACTGCCAGGACCGAAGGTGAGCCAATATATTGCGATGTTAAGGCGCTCGAAGCCAGGTGTAACGCTGATTTCGCCACCACCTCACCACGATATTTATTCTATTGAAGACCTAGCGCAACTGATTTTTGATCTGCACCAAATTAACCCCAAAGCAAAGGTATCGGTGAAGCTAGTTGCAGAAGTTGGCATTGGCACGATCGCGGCTGGTGTAGCTAAGGCAAACGCTGATATCATCCAGATTTCTGGACATGATGGTGGTACAGGTGCATCGCCACTAAGTTCGATTAAACACGCTGGCTCACCGTGGGAACTGGGTTTAAGTGAAGTGCATCGCGTCTTGATGGAAAATAGCCTGCGCGATCGCGTGATTTTACGCGTAGATGGCGGACTCAAGAGTGGTTGGGATGTGGTAATAGGTGCATTGATGGGCGGTGAAGAATTCGGTTTCGGCTCCATTGCCATGATTGCCGAAGGCTGTATTATGGCGCGAGTTTGTCACATGAATACCTGCCCTGTAGGTGTTGCTACTCAGAAAGAAGAACTCCGTAAGCGGTTTACAGGAATACCGGAACAGGTTGTCAACTTCTTCTACTTCATCGCCGAAGAAGTGCGTAGTTTGTTAGCCCGACTTGGCTACCGTTCTTTATCAGAAATCATTGGACGTGCAGATTTGTTGAAACTGCGCCCAGAGGTAAAACTCACCAAAACGCGATCGCTGAATCTAGACTGTTTACTTCAACTACCAGATAGCAGAGACAATCGCAGTTGGTTGCTGCATGAAGAAGTCCACACCAACGGCGTGGTTTTGGATGACAAATTCCTTGCCGATCCCGATATTCAAGCTGCCATTCGCAACCAATCTACTGTCACCAAGACTTACCCGATTGTCAATACTGACAGAACAGTGGGTACAAGATTAGCAGGAGCGATCGCTTCTCAATACGGTGACAGTGGCTTTGAAGGACAAATTAATCTCAACTTCACAGGCAGTGTTGGGCAAAGCTTTGGTGCTTTCAACCTCCCCGGCATAATTCTGAGCTTGGAAGGAGAGGCAAACGACTACGTAGGTAAAGGGATGCATGGTGGTGAAATCATCATCAAACCTCCAACTGATGCTACCTATAAAGCAGCACAAAACGTGATAGTTGGCAATACCTGCCTTTATGGTGCTACTGGTGGCGTGTTATTTGCCAATGGCTTGGCAGGAGAACGCTTTGCTGTGAGAAACTCCAAAGGCATAGCAGTGATTGAAGGTGCTGGGGATCACTGCTGCGAATATATGACTGGTGGTGTAATTGTCGTCCTCGGCAAGGTAGGACGTAACGTAGCAGCTGGAATGACTGGTGGACTGGCATACTTCTTGGATGAAGACGACTCATTTCGTGAGTTAGTCAACCCGGAAATTGTCAAAATCCAGAGGGTGATTACAGAAGTAGGTGCAAAGCAGCTGCAAGAGTTAATCCAAACTCATGCAGAACGCACAGGTTCACCAAAGGCGAAAAAGATTCTGCAAAACTGGCCAGAATTTTTGCCGAAATTCTGGCAGTTGGTTCCCCCTTCTGAAGCTGATAGTCCAGAAGCTGATCCCGAAAAAACAACTGAGTTCAGTTTAGTGACTAGTCATTAATAACTATAAGAAGGAGTCAGAAGACAGAATTCACAATTCAGAATACCCTAGCCTAAATTTATCGTTCAAAAAGGGGTAAAGAGAAAAATATCCCCCCTTTAAAGCTACGGTGTATACACAAGTCTGAAATAGCTTACTCACCTAGTTTTTCGCGTCAGTTTTACCCCACCCTAACCCTCCCCGATGGATTGGGGAGGGAACTAGATTCCTGTTTCCCCCCTTTATAAGGGGGGATTAAGGGGGGTAATTTGACTTATGTATACACCTTTTAAAGCAGGGATCTTCACTAACTAATTCAGAAATAACGTATTCTAACCAAAAAATATAATTTTAGTTTTTAGCCAATTACTATTGACCAATTACCCATAATTAATAATTATTACTTTTTGTGAGTGAGCAGCTTTTGGTCTGTATCTTGAATTTCTAAAAGTTCTGGAATAGTAACAAAGCGATAGCCTTGCTTTCTAAAATTGCTAATAATTTCTGGTAAAGCTTGTATAGTTCTAGAACGGTTCCCACCACCATCATGCATTAGCACAATCCCACCAGGTTTTGAATCTTTAATCACGTTATTGATCAACTTTGGTACAGCTGGCAACTTGTAGTCTGTGGAGTCAGCCGACCACATCACCACAGTATATTTCTCTCCTTTAGCATAAGCAGCTAACCCATTGTGCAGGATGCCCCCAGGCGGTCGGAACAGATTTGTTTTAGCACCTGTAACCTGATAAATTAGGTCTTCTGTGCGATCAATTTCAAAAGCAGCTGCTTGTGGATTAAAGAAGTGATACCAGTGATGCCAAGTATGATTGCCAATAACGTGACCTTGAGCAACAATCTGCTTTCCTATCTCTGGATAATTTTTCAGGTTCTGTCCGACGACAAAAAACGTCCCTTTGATATTATTTGATTTCAGAATATCTAGCACTTGCTCTGTGGTTTCAGGCCAAGGGCCATCATCAAAGGTGAGAGCAATCACTTTCTCACCCTGAATGAGTTTTGCACTCTCAATTATTGCCCCTTGAAAACGTGGTGGCACTAGGTAGGATAGTCCCTTTGTTTGTGCTTCTTGCTGCCAACTTGTAAGCATCGCCGCCTTTAATTTCTCAATGCGCTGCTGAGTTCCTATGTTTGCAGCTACATCCTTGACATTTATACTTTGTCTATTCTGAGCTTCCGAAGCATTTGGCCTTAGAAGCATCATGAAAGCAAGGCTAAAAACACCACATAAGGCAAGCAATGCAATTAATATTCCTTCTGGCCACAGAAACGACTTATTGTTTTCCACCTGATAGCTCCTTTAAAAATCGAACCATCAACCACGGTTATGACGGTACGTTATAGCACATTTTTTTAGATATTTAGATACAGTTGCTTTCTGATAATCCCGAAAATTGGAATTGAGACTAACAGAAATTCACAGATGAAGCTTTTATAGCAAGACTTTCTGACAGTAAAGTTGTATAATTCACAGCTTAGTGAATTATTTGATTAACATACAAAACTACTTACAAGGGGGGAGTATCTTTCAAAAAAGAATCTAATAAACTATTAGTTCTATTGTTGGTAAGATATATTTTACTGCCTACTGCCATTGCTTCCTTTTTAAGAAAAAGTTAAATTTTCAACTGACAGAATGTTGCCTTGTACTTTCTCTGAGATAGAGAGACGAAAATTGATTCAATATAGTTTCTCATTGCCAAGGGGCACTTATTCGTTAATGTAGATACTTTTGAGGCATTTAGCAAAAATAATTTTCTCCCCAGTTTAGTTCTATTTTTGATGCTGATACTTGAGCCTAAATTGCTAGGAGCTTTCTGTCTGTTAATGTTTTTCTCAATAATTAAGGAGATTTATATCTTATTAATAGTACAGTTTAATATGCAGTGTCACCGTGTAATTACGGAAAATAATCGCATATATATAGGCAAGTTGTTAAAATCACACACAATAGTATGGCATCTATCTATTGAACCATTAAAATCTACATTTAAATGTAATATTTTTTACTAGAAACACTCAATAAGCTAGATTCATGTATCTAAAAATACCTTAATTTCAAATTATTATGTAACATCACTTAATAATATATACCAAAATATATTTTCTTCCAACTGAGCTTCCAGCAAGACTGCTCTCTGCCTTTTTTCGGTAAAGTGAAGCAGATATTATTAGACATTCGATCAACTGTTTTGCTATTCAACGACTAATTTTCTGCTCAAAGAAAAAACCGACTGGCTGTATCGCTCTACCAGTCGGTAACTGCTTTTTTAGCAGGAGTAAGCAAAACTGAAAATTGTCTCATAACTTGCCTTATAATTACAGCAATTAAAATTAGGATTTTTAATTATCTATTTAGGAATCTTAATCATTAGCTTATATTGTCTTAGACAGATCACAGTTGATTTACAGTACTTTTGCTTATTTTCGGTAGATGCAGCAATAAATGTATTATTTAATATCTGTATGGATTCGTACAGAACCCAGGTTGCCTATCAGTATACCTTTTGAGTCAAAATAATCAAGATATTTATCCCACTTCTGAAACTGGCTAGAAACTTTTATGATTCCTCACGAAAGTGATGCAAAAGAAGAGCGTGCGTCGTTAAAAGTATGGCGTAGTTCGCAAGAAAATCTGATTTTAATTGCGATCGCCTTATGTTTGGCATTCCTGATTCGGACTTTTATCGCCGAACCCCGCTATATACCTTCTGACTCGATGTTACCCACTTTACATACAGGCGATCGCTTGGTAATTGAAAAAATCTCTTACCATTTTCACCCTCCCATAACTGGGGATATTATTGTTTTTCAGCCATCCCCAGAACTACAACGTCGAGGATATCCCAAAGACCAAGCCTTCATCAAGCGGGTTATTGGCAAGCCTGGTGAGGTAATTAGTGTTGCTAATGGCAAAGTCTACCTTAACGGTCAACCCTTGGCAGAAGACTACATCGCTGAACCCCCAAATCAGCCATATCCACCTGTGAAAGTTCCAGAAGACGAATTTTTTGTCATGGGTGATAACCGCAACGATAGTAATGACTCTCGCTATTGGGGCTTTTTACCCAGAAAAAATATCATCGGTCGGGCAACGTTTCGCTTTTGGCCTCTCAATCGCATTGGGTTGATTTAAAGAGTTTGGAGTTTGGAGTTTGGAGTTTGGAGTTTGGAGTTTGGAGTTATAGAAACCTAACCCCCAACCCCTTGCCTACTAGCGTTGGGGAGTAAGATTCAAAGCCTCTCTCCTTTTAGGAGAGAGGTTTGGAGAGAGGTCAAAATGTATTGCATACAAACGAGAAGCCCTATATTTTCAAACTTCTAACTTTTAACTTAAAACCTTAAATAATACATCATCTGAGCGATCGCATCACCAGTTAACTCCAACCGTCGTTGGAAATCAGCCAGATTACGGTAATATCCGGCTGATTGCCGATTTTGCACCACTGCTTGCGCCAGAGACAAATCTATAAATGGAATCTGTGCTAACTTTTCAACTGTTGCTGTGTTCGGATTAACTAAATGGGTCGGATTTTCTAAAGATTCGTGGTCATAGTAAATAAAATTCAGTAGAGGCTTTAATGGCTCTAGTCGCGGCGCTGGCATAGCCAAAGCCGCAGCAATATCTTCAATACAGTAAAATTTAACACCCGATCGCGAAAGTTCCACAAGCGATCGCGCTTGATGAATTGATAAACCCGGTAGGCGTAACCAATCATCTACAGTCGCTTGATTAGCATCAATCCGAATACCTAATTTTGCCGCTATCTGAATTTCTTCCCCAGATTGTAGGCGATAGTAGGGATCGTTGAGGAGCTTGGCACGGAGTTTTTGCAACCTGGGGTTCAAAGGTAGCCAGTTATTCATGATTGTTGCTTCCCTCAAGAAATCTGGTCTAGCAATTGGCGGCGCTTTTGCTCAAATTCATACTCTGAGATTAGTCCATCTTGGCGCAGAGCATCTAATTCCCGCAAGGCATCAGCGATCGCTCCTACCTGATTATTTACCCGTTGTGAGTTTCTTGTCCCTGACTTGCCTAGATTAAAATTGCGATCGAAAGCTTCTTCGTCTTGAGCTAAATACCAAACTCCCTCAATCGCACTAGCTACCTTGGGGATAGGTGTCCAGGAAAGCAACACATACAAAACACCCCACAGAGGCTGTCCCAGATAGAATTTATGTAATCCTGAAATTGTCAGTGTGCCAGAAAAAGCTAAAACAGCGGCAACACTTCGGCTTTTGCGCTTAGTCAACATATTCCTAACAAATATACCAATACCACAGTTCCTACCATAAGACAGCCAAAAGGCATATTAAAACTTAATCCCGAAGATTCACTAGCTTTGAAATACACTCCTGGACTGAAAATTCAACCGGATGAAAACACCAATCTTAAATCAATGGCTAAAGCTGTAAGTATTGCGGCTTTATTAAGTCAGTTTACAAAGGGGGAACCTTCTCAAGTCAAGTGTTGAAATTTCGGTAACAAACCGTACTAAAACCGAAGCTTCGTGACTAGATTACTCCCCTAGACTAAAATAAAAATAGAAGTAAAACTATTAAGCTACTGAGTCTGGGCACTCAGTTTAATATAAGCAATATGGGATTCTTCGATTCTGAGATAGTTCAGCAAGAAGCAAAACAGCTGTTTGAGGATTATCAAGCGCTGATCAAGCTTGGCAACGGCTACGGCAAATTTGACCGCGATGGCAAAAAGCTGTTTATTGAGCAAATGGAAACCATGATGGATCGGTATCGCATCTTTATGAAGCGCTTCGAGCTATCAGAAGATTTCATGGCACAAATGACAGTAGAACAACTAAAAACGCAATTAGGGCAGTTCGGTGTCACCCCGCAACAAATGTTTGATCAAATGCACCTCACTTTAGAACGGATGAAAGCCGAGCTAGAAAAACAACCCTAGTCAATTTTAGATTTTGAATTTTGGATTTTGGATTGGCAATTAATCCAAAATCTAAAATCTAAAATTATTGTGACTTGGGACGAGAAAACTGGGAAGGTGGCTTAAAGTTTTCTACTGGTACGTTCTTAAGTGCCTTCTGCATAAAATCTTTCCAAATGGGAGCAACCAGAACACCACCTGTGGCATGGTCAGCTAATTGTCTGTTGTCGTCTCTACCTACCCAGACAGCAGTTGTTAACTGTGGCACAGTACCAACAAACCAAATATCTTTTTCTGATGATGTTGTTCCCGTCTTCCCTGCGGCTGGACGACCGATCGCAGCACCTTTACCTGTACCATCAGAGATTACCGATCGCATCACATCGATAATTGCTGCTGATGCCCAAGGATCGAGAACTAGCTGAGGTTTCGGGGTATTGTCTAGCAACACGTTACCACTACTATCGGTGACACGGGCAATTACAGTTGGTGGAGATTGCCAGCCATAATTAGCAAAGGTAGCATAGGCACTAGCCATTTCCAGAGGAGTCACGCCAATTGCCCCAAGTGGCAAGGAAGACACAGGCTCCATTGGACTCATAATCCCCAAAGTACGGCAGGTTTCTATGACTCTATTCATCCCCACAGCCTTACCAACCTTAATCACGGGAATGTTGCGCGATTGGGATATAGCTGTGCGGATCGACATCTCTCCCTTAAAAGTCGCATCATAATTTCTGGGAGAGTACCAACCGTTACCATCTCGATAGCTAACTGGGGCATCTACTACCGTTGAGTCCGCCGTATATTTACCACTAGCAAAAGCAGTATAATATACAAACGGTTTAAATGAAGATCCGGGCTGGCGTTGAGATTGAGTTGCACGATTGAATTCACTGGTCTTAGGATCTATACCACCCACCAGTGCTTTGATAAAATGTGTGCGCGGATCAATTGCTACCAAAGCCATTTGATTCCTAGATAATCCCTGATCTAGTAGTGATTTATGCCACTTACTGACAGTTTCTTCTGCCATCATTTGGAAGTCGGCATCAACTGTAGTTTGAACTCGCATCCCACCTTTGAGTAGTGTTTCACGCCCAAACTTCTTAGCTAACTCCTGCGCTACGGTATTGGTTACATAGGGTAAGGCACTACCTTGAAAGGATTTGATTCTACCAAGTTTGATTTCTTGCTTGAGGGCGTCGTCGTACTCTGACTGGCTGATCCAATTCAATTCCAGCATCCGTCCCAGCACTTCTTTTTCCTTCTGTTTTGCCAGCTTCATGCTCACAAACGGGCTGAATTCTTCAGGTGCTTGGATTAAACCCGCCATCATGGCCGACTCACCCAAGCTTAAATATTCTGCTGACTTATTAAAGTAACTGCGTGCCGCCGTTTGTACACCATAATTGTTATGACCCCAATAAACTTGATTGAGGTACATTTCTAAAATTTGGTCTTTATTGAGAATTTGCTCTAACCGGATTGCCAGTACGGCCTCTGCTAACTTGCGGGTAAAGGCACGCTTGCGAGACAAAAACAGGTTTTTTACCAGTTGCATAGTAACAGTAGAGCCACCCTCTCGGACTCCACCTGCTGTCGCATTAACTACCACAGCCCGCCCAACGCCTACGGGGTTAATACCGTGGTGATCGTAAAAGTGGCTATCTTCACTTGCCAATACCGCCCGTTTCAGATTCGGGGAAATTCTATCTAGGGGTACGACTTCCCGATTGGCTTCCCCGTGGATACTCGTTAAAAGTTTACCCTTAACGTCATAGATATAAGTTGTTTCTGAGGGAAAGAAGTTACGTAGCTGTCTCACATCTGGCAAATTACGGAAACTAATCGCTAAACCAACCAGTCCTCCGGCTACAATGGAACTTGCCAGCATGGTGATTGAAAGCAGAGTACCGCCAGTTACCTGACCGACTCCTTTCATAAACTCAAAACCTGATGAAGCCCGACGTTGTGGCTGCTTATCTTCAAAAGTCCTAGACGACGACACGGCTATTACACTTCCTCACTTGTAAATTTAACTGTAATTGATTGGGCGAAGCAAGGCGGTTAGTTTTTTGCAATTATAGTAGTTTGGCAGATGAGAAAGCGGATAAATTGCAAGTGTTTATAACCAACTTAACTTCTAGTGTGCAAAACATAGCTAACAGTGGATTTTCTAGTATGACGCCAGATTTTGCTTGGCTGCGTCGTGGTGTAGTAGAAGTTTTCCCACAACCAGTTGATATTAACAATGAAAGTCTAGAAAAGCGCTTGGTAACTACAAACCAACCTTTGAGGATCAAATTGGGGATTGACCCTACAGGTACTGATATTCATCTCGGTCATAGCATACCAGTACGAAAACTGCGAGCGTTTCAAGATGCAGGTCATATAGCAGTTCTAATTATTGGCGATTTTACCGCACGCATTGGCGATCCGACTGGTAAATCTGAGGTGCGTCGTCAGCTTACAGAAGCAGATGTCGCTCAAAATGCTCAGACTTATCTCGATCAAGTACGTCCTATCTTGGATTTTGACACACCAGGAAGGTTAGAGGTGCGTTATAACTCCGAATGGCTGTCTGGACTAAACTTAGAGAAAATTTTGGAGTTACTCTCGACGATGACGGTGGGGCAGATGTTGGCGAAGGAAGGATTTGCCGATCGCTATAAAAAAGAGAACCCGATTTTTATCCATGAGTTCCTCTACCCGTTGATGCAAGGTTTTGATTCGGTTGCAGTTGAGGCAGATGTGGAGTTGGGAGGGACTGATCAGAAATTTAACATTGCTGTGGGCAGAGATTTGCAGCGCCATTTTGGTCAAAAGCCCCAGTTTGGAATGCTGCTGCCAATTTTGATTGGCACGGATGGAGTACAAAAAATGTCCAAGTCTTTAGGTAATTATATTGGGTTGTCGGAACATCCAGGACAAAAGTACCAAAAGTTACAAGGAGTTCCCGATCATCTGCTGTCACAGTATTTTGAACTGTTGACGGATTTACCTTTGGATAAACTACCTGAAAATCCCCGCGATCGCCAAACACTCCTAGCATCGGAAATTGTCAAACAGTACCACGGCGAAACCGCAGCCCAAGAAGCCAAAGAAGCAGCCCAAAGTGGCGGCAAGGAAGGTGCTGTTCCTGAATTTGCTCTCGCTGGCGTGCCACAGTTTCCGACTAAGTTAGCCTATATTCTCAATGCCACTGGTTTGTGCAAAAGTACTGGGGAAGGAAAACGGAAAATTCAAGAAGGTGGAGTGCGCTTAGATGGCGATCGCATTACCGATGTTGATATTACTTTTGCTGATCCCGCCGAGTTACAAGGTAAGGTTTTACAAGTTGGGAAAAATAAGTTTGTGCGTTTAGTTTAAATGGGGAGTGGGGAACTGCAAATGAACGCAGAACAACGAATTATAGTGCCTTTGGATGTGTCGGATGTGGAAAGTGCGATCGCTCTTGTAGATCAACTTCCGCAAATCGGTTTCTGGAAAGTCGGCTTAGAGTTGTTTACCAGCACTGGCCCGAAAATTCTGGAAGTGTTAAAGTCCCGACAAAAGCGCATTTTTCTAGATTTAAAGTTTCACGACATCCCGAACACAGTCGCTGGTGCTTGTCGTAGTGCAGCTAGTCATGGGGTGGATTTGTTGACAATTCATGCTACATCTGGTATTGATGCTCTCAAAGCTGCAACAGAGGCGGCACAGGAAGGGGCTGCCCAAGCGGGTGTAAAACCGCCGAAGTTAATAGCTATTACTTTGTTAACGAGCATTTCTGCTAGGCAGTTGGCGTTTGATTTAAAAATTCCCCTAGAATTACCAGAATACGCCCTAGAAATGGCACTGCTGGCTCAAGATGCGGGATTAGATGGGGCAGTTTGTTCGCCCCAAGAAGTAGCACAACTACGGCAAACTTGTGGAGATGACTTTTTGCTTGTTTGTCCGGGGGTTAGACCAACTTGGGCAGAAAAAGGCGATCAAAAGCGATCCCTCACCCCAGCGCAAGCAATCATTGCTGGTGCAGATTATCTAGTGATTGGGCGTCCGATCACTACTGCTACTGAGCCGGAGTTAGCCTGGAAGCGGATTTCTGAGGAGTTAAGCACGGTGGCATGAAGCTAGGAGTCAGTGAGAAACTGGGAGATAGAGTGCAGGGTGTCGGGGAGAAAAATCTGGACTCTTCGCTCAGTCAGAAAAATTATAGTTGGCTTTTAGCTTGTGGCTTCTGGGTTTTAGTATCAAATAGCCTTGCTTACCCAGCGTTCTCGACAAATCTCACCACTAAACCCTCTGCGATCGCACAAAGGGAAAATGTCAACAGTGGGGCGAGGTCTTTGTGTTCTGAGCAAAATTTAGAAATATTAACTATACAGCTACTTCAAGATTTACCTAGTTATACCAATCGCGCTAGTCAACGCGCCCGCCGCCTCAGTAGAAGCGGTGATGTTTACAGTTATATGCTAGTAGCAGGAAGACCTGAGTTTACTCCTCTGCCCCTTAACCTTGAAGAATATAGTGCAGATGCGTCTAAAAGTGCTGCATCAGGAGTTGAGCAAGTTTTCTTTACTACCTTAACGCGGCAGTACATCGGAAAGAAAGCGATAGAATTGCAGGAATTCCACTGGCTGTTGTTGACTAAAACTAAAAGTGGTTGGCGACTAGTGATGATGTTTTCTCAAGTGGGTTCCCATTTAGCACAGCAGCCACTATCCCCGCCACGCGATAGTAGTAACGGCACCGTTGCCCAAGGAGTTAAAGCTTGGTTACGCGATTGTCAAGCGGGAAGTGTGCGTTAAATAATTCCTAATTCGTAATTCGTAATTCGTAATTAAGTTAAGGGAGCGGGGATTTAGCGAGAAACGCGGTCTTGGGCAAAGCCCCAAGTGGAGCGATTTCTCAAGACAGCGCTGCATTGCGGTCTTGGGGTCTCCCCCGCCGCAGGATGCGCGATCGCTTTGCGGACGCACCAGAAGCGCACTAAAGGAGCAACTTTGCAAGACAGACCCCGACCCAAAACTTGCTTATTTTTTGAACCGGGGGACTTAAACCCACCGAACTTGTTAAAAACCCTTGATTTCCTCTTAGTCCACGGAGGTGGACTTTGTTTGTATAGCCGCGATTTCTAATCGCTAGGGCTAGGTGCAAGATGTGAGGCGAGGCTTAAAACCAAGTTTTCTATCTCTAGTTTTCTCTTCTGTTCCCCACTCCCTACTCCCCACCATTGGTGTCAACTTAACGTCAAAAGGGCGGTTAGAAACCGCGTCTACACGAGGCTTTACCCACCTCCGTGGGTTAAGAATCCTTGATTTTGTATTAGTCCACGGAGGTGGACTAAGTTTTGTGTAGCCGCGTTCGCGTCAGCGTGCCGGAGGCTCTATTCCATTCGCCAAGGCTTAAGTTGACACCAATGACTCCCCACTCCCCACTCCCTACTCCCTACTCCCTACTCCCGCCCCGAAGAGGATTGTAAATTAGGAGAATATTAAATAATGTCTAATATACTCACTCAAATTCTCTATGAACAGGATTATCACTTGTGGTTAGAAAGTACGTTGAAACAACTGCAAGAAGGAGATTTAGAGCATCTTGATTGGGAGCATTTGATTGAAGAGATTGAAAGATTGGGTAATGAACAGAAACATAAGCTCGAAAGTTATCTACTGCAACTTCTCAAACATCTGCTTTTATATCAACATTGGAGTCTTCCTGAATATAAAAATCATTGGGAAGTGGAAATTGATAATTTTCGGGTGGAACTCAGGAAATTAACCAAATCTAAAAACCTCTACAACTATCTGCTCACAATGCTTGAAGAAGTCTACATTGATGCGCTACGACAAACAAAAAAGAAAAGTGGATTGAATTGTTTTCCGCAAACTTGTCCTTATAGCATTGAGCAAATTTTAGATGTGGATTATTTACCACCATTTATTTCTTGATAAGAGTTTAAGTAAGTGGGTCAAATTAAATATAAAACCTCACTCTGCCTCCGGCTTCCCTCTCCTTACCAAGGAGAGGGATTGAGGGTGAGGTTTTATCTTATATTTAATTGTGCCTTCCTACTTAATCAATGAAATGCTTACGCTGCATTCATTTTGAATTTTGAATTTTGAATTTTGAATTACGCAAAGCGGTACTAGCCTGTATCAGTATGATTTAGCCTATGTCTTTGGGAAGATTTTCAGCAAATATAGCTGATAAACAGCTAAAAAAAAGCAGACATTATTTTAAAACGAATGCTGGCTTGAATTTAAGCGTTGTAACTCCCGTTTTTTGGCGATAACATGAGGATAAGTTTATTTTAAGCTTTTCAAACCGCGTTTGGCATCAGTTTTTTTTTATGGAGATTCAGTTAATCAACATCGGTTTTGGTAACATCGTGTCTGCCAACCGAGTAGTTGCTATTGTCAGTCCAGAGTCTGCCCCGATTAAGCGGATTATTACCGATGCACGGGACAGAGGTCAACTGATTGATGCAACTTACGGTCGTCGGACTAGAGCTGTAATTATTACAGATTCCAGCCACGTAATTCTGTCAGCGATTCAGCCGGAAACAGTAGCGAATCGCTTTGTTATTTCCCGCGATCATCAAACTGTAGATAATTGACTATAGCAATCCTATTTGAGTTATGAAAATTATCGAACTGGCATCTCCTAGAGACGCCGCTATTGCGTTGGCGTTGGCGTTAGCGTCTCAGAAAGAGAAGCCTCTCGTAGAGAAGCGTCTCCTAGAGAAGAACGCCAAGAGAAGAAACAGAAAAGTTCATAAATCATTTAGGACTGCTATAGGAGTGGATTAACAATCCCACTTCTATTTACATCATATCGACAGTACTATGTGAATTAGACAAATTTTCTGTCACACTTGCTACAAATTCTTTAGTCACTAGTGGACTTGTCCAGGAGTACAAGATTAATGAATAATAACTATTGATTGATTCACAGGTTGAAGGGATGATGCCAGTTTTACCCATCCAGAATAGTGCTACTACCGAAGAATGCTTACATTTAGGCAGGTTAATTGTTTTAACTGGCCCCAGTGGGGTCGGTAAAGGCACTTTAATGCGATCGCTCCTACAACGTCATTCGGAACTATATTATTCCGTATCCGTGACGACTCGTTCTCCCCGTCCAGGGGAAATCGAGGGCAAAAATTATT
The DNA here is from genome assembly GCF_036919575.1 of Nostoc sp. GTDB lineage: Bacteria > Cyanobacteriota > Cyanobacteriia > Cyanobacteriales > Nostocaceae > Nostoc. Next base: position 68,113 of record NZ_JBALBY010000124.1, read on the forward strand.
ACTTTATTAGCCGCAGTAAGTTTGAACAATTAGTTGCTGAAGGTGAATTTTTGGAATGGGCAGAATTTGCTGGTAACTATTACGGCACTCCGCGTGAAGCTGTGCTTAACCAAATTAATTCCGGTAAGTTAGTAGTGCTGGAAATTGAACTAGAAGGGGCAAGACAAATTCGTGCTTCCTTCCCCAGTGCCCTGAGAATTTTTATTTTACCGCCTTCCTTTGATGAATTAGAGAAACGGATACGCTCTCGTGCCCAAGACTCTGAAGAAGCGATCGCCCGTCGTCTACTCCGCGCCAAAGAAGAAATTCAAGCCGCAGATGAATTTGATATTCAAATCGTTAATGACGATTTTGAAATTGCTTTAAATGATATTGAAGCGGTTTTGTTTAAATAAGTTAAGAGTTAGAAGTTATAGCGCTTTTCAGTTGAGTCTAATACAGACCTAACAAGAACAGCCCCTTCCCTTGTAGGGAAGGGGAGTAAGATTCAAAGCCTCTCTCCTTTTAGGAGAGAGGAATGGAAGTGAGGTCAGAGTGTGTTGCATATAAACGAAAAGCGCTATATGAATTTAAACTCCTAACTCCTAACTCCTAGAAATTAACCAAATAGACCTTGAATTAGTGCCAAATTACTAGTCAAAAAGTAAGCAACTACTGCACCACCAATACCACCAATCAAGAAAGAACTGGCGAAGTTGTTCCAGCTTTCTTTAGAGTTAAAAGCATCTACGGGAGGCTTGGGTACGGTAACGCTAGCAAGTGCTTTGGGTGGATTGCTATTGGCATACAGAGATAGGACGCCGGTAAGAAGAACAACCAAGCCAATAGCCCCTAGTAAGCCAGCTAAGTTAGCATTATCTGTATCCCGCAGTGGTCCCAATTTGGCAAAGGGTCCAAATAGCCAGTAACCGTGAGCCTGTCCAACTTCTAAACCGCGTCTGCCAGCGCTAAGATCTGGACGATAGGCAGGTAAGTTATTAATGAACCACTTGCTCAAGGGAGAAGCATTAACCGGGGTTTCTAGATTGCCAATCTGCGGATCGCGGAATGCGGGAAAAACAACTTCCCGATTTCTAGGATCGCTGGCAAGATTCTTTGATGCATCTACTGCTTGTGCCATATTTTACGTTCGCCTCTAAATTAAAATGGTGGCATTTTTATATTAATAATAATTGCGGCTAAATATGTCTTTTGGCTAGGAAGTTTAGAAAAATTAATTTAGCTACTTTTCAGACTGTGAAACTCGCGATCTGTAAACAGAATCACGAGTTTCAAAAAACTATTTTTGCTGCCTATTTTGGTGATAATTCTGCCTAACTAAGCTGAATAGATCAACTACACAATATTAGGCAAAAAGCAAGACATTCAACTGTCCTAAATCCCATTTGACCAGCAATTTTAGATTTTGGTGCGCTTCCAGCGCAACTTGGATTTTGGATTCAAAGAATTTTTTGCTTCATGCCCATACCTTGTGGTAGTGCCAATCCAAAATCGCAAATCCAAAATCCAAAATTGTTTGACACTTATGGCAGTGGGTGGAAAAGCAGGTCAGGGAAAAAGCGGTTGAATTCAATCAAGATACCTGCTGTGATGGTCAGCCAGATGGTAGCTGCCACGGGCGCTGTGGAAATGAATTTAATCAAATAAGCTGATTGGTCGCCTTTGTCTGCCATGAATTTAGCCTCCAAAACAAATGAATTAGTTAAGCTGATTTAGCGTGGGGAAATGGGGATTTCTGAATCCTTGGCTGCTAATTTGCCAGAGAGAAGTTCTTGGACTGCTGCTGCTGGCCAAGCAAAGCCTGTGGCGATGATGGGTAGTGCCAAACCAAGATCGATTTGGACTTCTTTTAGTTCAGTGTCAGATTCCTTTTTGATCGCTTGCAGATAGGCACGACCTACCCAACCAATCCAACCAGCAATATATAAAAACAGAATGCTAGGGATTAGGAAGTCACCAGCATGATCTAGACGACTATCAACAATCAAGTGAGGGTATCCCTCAGGACCGCACAGCGCCTGAGAATAACGCTCAAACCGCTTTTTCCCTGATTCGGGGTCAGCAGTGGTATTACGGGCATTAGCTGCTAGCTCTTGGAAAGCGGGATTGTCCTTGCACGGTGTCAAATTAGCCCCTAAAGCTTGTGCTGGGGGGGCAAAATTGAACCAAAGACAAATCGCTAACATCAAAGCAAACAATCGTCGCATAGAGATGTTTCCTTTTATTACAAAACAAAAAGTTCTTTGTACAAAACGAAGCGGCTTGTACAGTTGTTTATTTGCATAACTAGGTAGTCATCATACTCTTGGGTGGGAACCGAGTAAAGTTTAAGTAAATAAAAGTTAAAGTTTCTCAACCAAAATAAAGTGCTGAGTCCTGTTAGCGGATAGCTAGGGTTTAGCCCGTGCCGAGTATAAGAATTGTTGTTGTAGGGTAGTAAAGAAGCAAGATTTTCTCTCTATTACTCAGGACTCAGGACTCAGCACTCAAGAAATGGCAACCGTTTTAGCAATAGAAACAAGCTGTGATGAAACTGCCGTCGCAATTGTTAACAATCGTCAAGTTTACAGCAGTATCGTCGCCTCGCAAATTCCAGTCCATCAGCAGTATGGTGGGGTAGTGCCAGAAGTAGCGTCTCGCCAGCACTTGGAAATGATCAATGTTGCGATCGCACAAGCCTTAGAGCAAGCCCAACTAGACTGGGGAAAAATTGACGCAATTGCCGCCACTTGTGCCCCTGGACTTGTAGGAGCGCTATTGGTGGGGTTAACTGCTGCCAAAACCCTGGCGATGGTACACAACAAGCCATTTTTGGGAGTTCATCACCTCGAAGGTCACATTTACGCAACTTATTTGAGCGAATCAACTTTAAATCCCCCCTTCCTTAGCTTACTGGTTTCAGGCGGACATACAAGCTTGATTTATGTCAAAGATTGTGGTAATTACGAAACATTGGGACAAACTCGTGATGATGCTGCGGGTGAAGCCTTTGATAAAGTGGCGCGATTGTTAAAGCTGGGTTATCCCGGTGGGCCAATGATTGACAAGTTGGCACAACAGGGCAATCCCCAAGCCTTTGCCCTACCAGAAGGAAAAGTTTCTCTACCGGGCGGGGGGTTTCATCGTTATGATACGAGTTTTAGTGGGTTAAAAACGGCTGTATTGCGTTTAGTGCAGCAGTTAGAGAAAGATGGTAGACAAGTGCCAGTGGCAGATGTAGCAGCTAGCTTTCAGGAAACCGTAGCGCGATCGCTGACCAAAAGAGCGATCGCCTGTGCCCTAGACTATGGTTTAGACACAATTGCTGTTGGTGGTGGTGTAGCAGCTAATAGCGGGTTGAGAAAAAACCTCCAAGCCGCCGCCATTGAACATAACCTACGCGTCCTATTCCCCCCTCTGAAATTCTGTACCGATAACGCCGCCATGATCGGCTGTGCCGCCTCAGATCATCTATCATGTGGTCATACATCCTCCATCACACTGGGCGTTGAGTCTAGGTTAGCGCTTACCCAGGTGATGAAGTTGTATCAACCTGTTGAGTAGTCATTTGTCATTAGTCATTTGTCATTTGTAACTACTAATGACCAATGACTAATGACTAATGACTCTTGCTATAGACTTTTGACTATCGACCGGATGTGATCAGCCACTACATCCGGCTGTTCCAACATCGCTAGGTGTCCGCAATCAGGAATTTCCAAAACATTGTCACCACAATATTGAAACAGTCTGTGAAAGCTAGCTAAATGGCGTACATACTTGGGTTCCATAACCTTATCTTCGGCACCAGCCAAAAAATAAACTGGCTGCTTCAATTGCGATACTAGCTCAGGTAAACGATTGATTTCTTCCTCAGTTGTGGAGTCTAACAGACTTCCCAGAGCTGCTTCCGGGTCAGCCACAACGAAATCAATCAGCCTCTGACGTGCCCAATAGCGATCCAAAGGACGTACCACACTGGCTCTAGTAAACAGCAAATCAATCAAAGGCACTTGGGACAGCCAACGCGGACGCACTTGCAAGAATTTCTGACCCGCCGAGCGAAACTGCTCAAAGGCTTCTTTGAGGTAAATACCACCGCCAGCGTTGATACAGATAACTCCTTTAACACACTCAGGTATTTGATCTGCTCCCCAAAGAGCGATCGTACCTCCCAAAGAGTGACCAATTAGCCAAGCACTGGTAATATTCAGCTGTTTCAGGAGAATTGCTAAATCGTGAGCATAGGCAGCAGGAGTATAAAGAGAATCGAAAGGCGAACCAACCGTACTACTAGAGATGGGCGTAAGACTCAGAGACGTTTGTGCCCGACTAAAATCGGTTTTTACCTGGGACTGGGATTCACCAAAACCCCGCAAATCATAGGAAAGGCACTGTAAATCATCTGATAGGCGGGAAATCAGAGGTTGCCAATATCCACGGCTATTTAGCCAACCGTGGATAAATACTAAAGCATGGGGGCAGGAAGTGGGAGCCGTTAGCTCGTATGCGTGTGGAACGCCTAAGATTTCAATAGTTGCCATACTTATATCGTACCCCTAAGAGTGGGTGCGACTAAATACGGAATAGGAAGAGAGTTAGAAGTTAGAAGTTAGAAGTTAGGAGTGAGGAATTGTTAATTTTTAACTCATAACTCATAACTCATAACTCATAACTCATAACTTTTATAATTTTCCCAGCAACCTCTGTCCCACTCCTTCAGCAATTTTGTGACCGAGATATTCAGGAATGAGGCTTTCATTTGGCCCCAATAAGTAAAGAATTAGCCGTGTACGTCCCCGCCAAACCAGTAAATTGGCATTGACTACCAGCAGGTCTTCCTGCCAGATGGCGTACATCACTTTGTAAAATAATCCTGGTTGATTATCGGCTTCAATCACTAGGGCAGGGAGATGAAAGACCGGATCGACATAGAACTCTGTTTGTACCTGCTCTAAGCCAGTGTCAAGATTGAATTCTACTGCCAGCATCTCTTCTACCTCAAACCGACCTCCTAAAGCCTCACGAATGGCGCGACAGACATTTTCTGCGGTTTTCTCGGTCAAGGCTTTACTACCACGAGACACCAACAGCTTGATAAAAACTAACATTGGCGGACGGATTTGACCGTATAGACTCAGACCGTGGACAGTCAACCCATAAGCTGCTAGTACACCAAAAATATCGCTGAGGAGAAAAGACTGGTTGCGATAAGCAAAATGCAAGGCGCTTTTGCTACCTTCCGGTTTCAGTTCAATAACAGCGCGTCTAGTTTTATACAGACGGTAGGCTAGCCGTAAATTTTGCAGCTGAATCTCACTGCTGACGAATTGCTCATAAAACTGGGGAAACGCTCGGTTAAAGCGCTTTAGGAGTTCCAGTGTTGAAGATTTTAAACCAGAAGCCATTGTTAAAGGTAAGACTCGCTTGCTTTCGTCACCTGGGGACTGTGGACTGAGGATTGGGGAAAAATTTTTCCAATCCCTTGTATACAATTCACTCCTAAGCTAACGTGCATTTAAATTCTATATGAGCAATTGCCAGGATTAGGTTTTTCGATTTTGAATGCGTGAATTTTGAATTGCCTATATCCTTAACCTTTTGGTGAATTTATCCTAGTCTTTACACAAAATGCTAAAGTTGAAAATGATTGGTGTGAAACACGCTCTAACTGGCTGTTGCCATTGCAAATCCCGAAAGCAACCGAAAAATTTTGAGTGTCAGGGGTAGTAAATGGAGGTAGCTATGTTAAACGTGAATCAACGCTCCTGAGAGTGGAAACCAATTAAGTTATACTACCCGAACCACGTTGGCATGGGTTTTTGGAAAACTTGGTTTAGTACTCCTGAATCTGTAGCGACAACTAGGACAAACCCCTTTGAAGAGCATACAGCGCAAACTGCGGGCAACTCGAACTCCAGCAGCATTAGCGAAGCTTCTTCAAAGGAGGCTCGCATCGTCTTCAGCACGGAGCGAGACATTGACCTATATGAGCTAGAAGAACTCTGTGATGCAGTTGGTTGGTCGCGTCGTCCTCTAAGAAAAGTGAAAAAAGCTATTGAGCATAGTTTTCTTGTCGCCTCAATGTGGCAGGTGAGAGGAAACCAAAAGCGGCTCATTGGTTTTGCCCGCGCTACCTCAGATCACGCGTTTAATGCCACTATTTGGGATGTGGTGGTTCACCCAGACTTTCAAAGTCAAGGACTGGGCAAAGCACTGATGAAATATGTTCTCAAAAAACTTAGGAGTGAAGAAATTAGTAATGTCACTCTCTTCGCCGACCCCCATGTTGTAGATTTCTACCGAACTATGGGGTTTATGGCTGATCCAGAAGGCATCAAAGGTATGTTCTGGTATCCTCACTAGCCCTCAATCAAAATAAAACCCGATTCGCCCAATAAAATCAGGTATAATAGTGAAAATCTATTATTTTGATGTGGTTTTGCTTTTTTTCTGCCGACGAACGAACAAGTATATCTCTTGTAAAACTAAGTCGGCAAAAAACCTTTGTCAGTGTAAGAATGTAATCTATCTTGTTTTTGCAAAAGATGAAAAATATTAGGCATAAGCCGTGTTATCTGATATAATGGAATTAATGCTTTTGCGAAAGCCCGATCGCTTTGATGGTAAGTTAAAACCAAACCAAAAAAGTAGATAAATCTCACCGGGATGTAGCGCAGCTTGGTAGCGCGCCTGCTTTGGGAGCAGGATGCCGCAGGTTCAAATCCTGTCATCCCGATTTAACGTGTCGCGGAAGTCCCCACGATTGTCTGGTAAGAGGCATAATGTCTTGACCATGAATGCCATAAGCGAAAACCATTAGCTTTTAGGTATATGTCGCAAGAGAAAGATTTGGGTCTTGGGAACCAGGACTGCTGACAAGAGGAGGGAATGTCAGACCTTCTAGTACTACGAAGTCCTAGAGGCTGTTCCCGGTGAATTGGGAGAGCTACGTCCGTCTTACGGCGGGGTAGTTCACTTAATAGACTTAACAGTTAGAGCGCATTGACTAGAGTTGTTTTGCTAAATTTGATTGCATATTTTTACTGAGAAGAACAATTAGGCTGTTCTCCTGTTGGAGGCTAACAGGCAAATTTCGTACGTAAGTGACACTGAGCTTTATATATAGGAATCATATTTGATTTCTGAAAAAATCTCGGTAGTCTTGTAGTAGCCTGTCATGGCTAAAATGATTGCAAAAAAATTGCTTTGTTGGGGAGCCACTGCGTTGCGCGGGTTAAGAGCGTTGTAGCAAGTGGCGTTGGAGGCAAAGCGTAACCCAACATCCTGATAATCAGTTGGGTTGCGCTCCGCTCCACCCAACCTACGTCTAATGCACTATTAAAGCCATGAGGGTCTACTACGTGCATTTCACTAATCTTATACTAGTCCTATAGATTTAAAAAGATATTAAAGCCAGCGCAGATGGAACGATTGATTAACTAATAGCGTCACCTGATATTAGAAAAAGCCGATAAAATGGCGTTTATCATCTCCAAGGTTCCAGAGATGGAGAGATTTTTCAGTGTTTGATAAGACATATAATAGGCATCTACGGTATTTGGCGGTGAATAGGGAAGTGAAAGGGAGAAAAACACAACGTTAGCACAGTCAATTTGTGAAAACGAGACTATAGCAACCCAAAATAGTTGCGGAATATTGGATTTTGACCGTTGACCCTCCGGGTATGCCTCCGGCACGCCAAGGGCGAACGGCAGTCCCTCTTTGTTGGAACAACAAGACCGGGCTGCCTCACGGTTAACACTCAACCTCAACGCGCACAATGAATTTTTCACAACTGAAATATATTGCTATATAACTGAAGCTAGTTGGTGCTGTGCAAATCCAACTATTTGTTTAATTTAATTGGACTATTGATGCGAGGAGCAGTCATGAAATCATTTATTCGATTGGGCGCAACATTGGGTATAGCTGGCAGTGTATTTTTAGCGGGACTTTCAGGAATAGGCAATCTACCAGGAATAGGCAATCTAGAGGCGATCGCCTTGCCACAAGATCAGGTAGTGAAAAAGCTCCAAGAAGTACCCGTATTTACGCTGACCAATCCTAAAGGCGAATTCGTAGTTCTTTCGAGGAAAAACGAATCCAAGACGATCTCGCAAGTGGGATTTTTTATTAGCAAGCAAGATGCTCAAAAATTCCTTGATAATCGGCTCAAAAAAGAAAATCCACAGTTGGCAAGCACGCTACAGGTAAGACCTTTATCTTTGGCAGACTACTATAAAATAGTCCAAGAAAGCAAAAAGAAATCAGACTCTGTAATTTATACTTTAGTGCCGACACAACAACAGGTAGCTTCGGCAACAAGTATGCTGAATCAGAATGGTCAAAAAGGAAAGCAATTCAATGGTATTCCCTTATTTGTACCCAAATTTAAGAAAGATAATAGTTATTTGACCATTCCGGTTCCAAAAGGCAACGAGCGATTAATTCCATTCTTTTTTGAAAAAGAACAAGCAGTGGCTCTGTTAGACCAATTCAAAAAAGCCGTGCCCAAGGAAGCAGACAACACTGAGATTCAGGTCGTGGATTTGTACGGTGTTCTGGAGGCTCTCAATAGTAGCAACGATCCTGGTATAAATAAAATTGTTCTGTATCCATCGCGGGAGTCGATCAATTTTATTCGCTCGCTTGCGCCGAATCAATCACCAGCTGCTGCGCCCGCTCCGAAAAAATAACGGATATGCACTCCAAGGTTGAGGCATGGGGGAGAAACATCTGATAGTTTCTGGTTTACAACTTTGGCAGTGGCGGAATGCAGCTATTAAAGGAGCGATCGCCTCTGATGTCCCACCAACGGAGGTAGATTGGCTACTCCTAGAAGTTGCTGGGTTAGACCGCTTGGCACTCCGTTTGGAGTCTTTTAAAAACTGGCCGCAAATTCAGTTGCAATTGCCTCTAGAAGAGTTAGACCAGTTATGGCAGAGGCGATTAAATGACCGCTTACCAGTGCAGTATATTGCCGGAGTTACACCTTGGCGTCACTTTCAAATCGTGGTGTCGAGTGCGGTTTTGATTCCCAGACCAGAAACAGAGAGCTTAATTGATTTAGCGGCAGATGCTAGTAATACTTCAGGACACTGGGCGGATTTGGGGACTGGGAGTGGAGTGATCGCACTGGGATTAGCAGATGTCTTGCCAAAAGCGACAATTCATGCTGTAGATTATAGTTTAGAAGCTCTGGCGATCGCTCAAGCCAACGCCGATAATTTGGGTTTTGCTGACCGGATTACATTTTATCAAGGTTCCTGGTGGGAGCCACTGGCATTGTTAAAAGGTCAGTTCAGTGGTATGGTGTCGAACCCCCCTTACATACCCACCAGCACCTTACCTAGCCTGCAACCAGAAGTAGTTAACCATGAACCACATCTAGCTTTGGATGGTGGCGCTGATGGCTTAGATTGCATTCGCCATTTGATAGAAATTTCTCCCAGCTATTTGCAACCTGGTGGCGTGTGGCTGATTGAGATGATGGCTGGACAGGCCGATGCAGTGCGAGAACTTTTGCAAAATCAAGGTAATTATTGCAATATTCAAATTCACGCGGACTTAGCTGGAATTGAACGCTTCGCCCTAGCTTATAGAAGTTAGGGTTTCTCTTACTCAATTTGCCTACAGCACATTTCATCTGAATGAGGTACACAAGGGCGGGCAGGATGCCCACCCCACAAGATGGATAATTTTTTTGGAAGTTACTAAAGTGCTGTAAGTGCCATTACACCCAACTTAAAAGTTATATTTCTTTATATATATTGAATTGTTCTCGCCGACTTAGTTAGTAAGATGACGCAAGTTTCCCTCGCAGACCTAATAGTTGGCGCACGCGCTGGGCTGTTGGTGAGCTTTCCCACCGATACTGTTCCTGCACTGGCGACGATACCAGAAAAAGCAGCATTAATTTTTGCGGCGAAGCAACGCAGTCAGGATAAACCTTTGATTTTGATGGCGGCTACTGCTGAAGATTTGTGGCTGTATGTCAAAGGTAGTGATAGTGAGTATAAAGTTTGGCAAGAACTAGCAGATAAATATTGGCCAGGAGGGCTGACGCTAGTTTTACCAGCGAGCGATCGCCTGCCAAAAGTTATGAACCCCATCGACCCAACAACAATCGGTATCCGAGTACCGAAGAGTGCGATCGCTCAAACTATTTTGGCGCAAACAGGCCCTCTTGCTACTACTAGCGCCAATTTTTCTGGTCAGCCACCTTTGCAAACGATCGCAGAAATTGAGACTCAGTTTCCCCAGGTTCTAACTCTAACAACGACAGAATACCAGGGTGAAATGCCAGGGATGGGTATACCTTCTACCGTTGCTAAATGGACAGGGATAAATTGGCAAATTTTGCGGCAAGGTGCGATCAAGTTAGATTTATCGAGTGATAAGCAGATATAGGTAGCTATAATATTGTTTTCCTGATTTGAACAACTTTGTAAAAGAGGGGACTTAAACCCTTTAATTTACGAGAACCCTTTCCTCTCAGCCCTAACAGGGACTGAGTTTCCCGCATCCCATATATTCCTATGAATTCGAGCAACTGGATATATCTAGGAGCAGGAATAGCACTAGGTATGGTTTTTGGTAGGTTATTTGTGCGATGGCTACGCCCAAAGCAGGCATCGTCAAACTTTTCATCTAGCTCATCCCCAGTAGCGCTATTAGCTCAAGAGGATATGCCACCAATATCGCAACAGCTACAACAAACGCAGCTGGCATACCAAATGGCAAGGGAAATGAGCCAGTTTAAAGCTGGTTTTTTGGCGCGGACTACCCATGAATTGCGATCGCCCCTAAATGGTCTGATTGGCTTGCATCAGTTAATTTTGTCCGATTTGTGTGAAGATCCAGCTGAAGAGCGAGAATTTATTGCCCAAGCTCATGAGCGAACGCTAAAGTTGCTCAAACTGATCGATGAAATTCTCAGCGTTGCTAGAGTTGAACACGGTACCAATAAATTAGATATTCAGCCCAGACCCTTAGCCGAAATTTTGGAGGAGGTTCATAACTTAACTTATATGCTGGCGGCAAATCGCAATTTTCCCTTGCAATTGTTACCCACCGACCCAGAAATTTATGTTTTGGCAGATTACCTCTGGCTCCGCCAAATATTAATAAGTTTAATAGACACTGCTATTATTCAAATGGAGGAAGGCAGCATTTGTATTTCTACCAGCACTGTCCCTACAGGTAATTTTGTCAACATTTGGCTGGATGTACCAACCCATGCCATACTCTGGAGCGAGCCGATTGATTTGATCAAATCTGAAGACCAGCCGACCCAGATTTACCAAGAAAACGCTGCTCTTTCCCCAGGAATGAGGCTATTAATCAATCAGACTCTGGTGGAAGTTATGGGAGGAAAATTAGAAATCCTGCCCTCGACCATTGCGAAGGAACCACTTCAGCAACTTACCAGACTCCAAATCTCTATCCCCCTAGTGATTCCTGAAGCTGATCTTCTGTAGCTGGAACGAAAGCAAGGTTAGCTTGGTTATATAGCACCATCGTAGTGGTCGTGTTGGGCTGGAAACCAATCTTTTCGTAGAAACCCTGCTGGTGAGTAGTCATCAGGTAAACGCGCTCAACTCGCCTCATGCGGGGATGACTCAAAACGGTTTCCACTAAATTGCTTCCCAGCCCACTATTTTGATATTCTGGATGAATCACAACATCCCAAATCGTGGCGCGATATATGCCATCAGATGTTGCTCTAGCAAAGCCAATGAGTCGATCGCGAAGGCAGATGGAAATTACTGGCTCACTATTGGCAATGGCTATACCTAAATCTTCAATACTGCGGCCTTTTGCCCAGAAAGCTGAAACGTTTAACAGTTCTTGGAGTTGGTAAAGGTTAATTTCGGACTTGCGGTCATTAAATTGAATCTGAGACTCGTTCATCTATGGCATCCACTTTTGGCAGTATCTTTAAGTATAGTTAAGTCCTATTTTGCCAGAAATTGCTGTACGTGTATATGTATATGCAACGAGAAAGAAAAATTATTGACAAACCCACTTCCACAGAGGATGAGTTGCTCCCTGTTGACGTATCCGATAAACTTGTTTTTCTAAACGTTGTTTTTCCTGCTGTGGTAGTCCGAGTAAAATATTCCGACTTTGCCAAACTAAAACAGCAGCAGTCATCCCAATACAAAAGGCTAAACCGAAGGTAGACAGTGGATGGTAGAAAAGTCCATATCTCACTGCTACCCAGGTAAAATATTGTTCCCACAGAGAAATTTCTGCACGTAGACCCCACAAGGAAACAGGCCCAATGGTCAGCCATAAACAGCCGACAAATAGCCACCTCCCATATACTGTCAGCCGATGTAGCCTTTGGACTTGTTGAGCAAACGATGGGTCAGATTTCTCAAAGTCTGGGACAGTGTTTAATGGTTCTTCCGGTTGATCCATAGGGGATTAACAATTCAAAATTCAAAATTCAAAATTCAAAATGCTTTAACCCAATTGTGAAACACACACAAGTTTAACAAAGTTTAGGGGTTTAATTCCCCTGCCTAACGACGGCAACACGTTTTGATGCCTAATTAAAATCCCAGTTACAAAACTTAATTACGAATTACGAATTATTTTAACTATCCTGGGAACTGGCAGATGTATCAATCGATTCAGGGCTATTTCCCACGCTTGTTTCACCCTTGCGCTCTCGCCACCAAGCTAAAAGAGAACCGGCGATGAAAATACTTGAATAAGCGCCCATCGTGAAGCCAATAATCAAAGCTAGAGAAAAGTTTCTTAGGGTTTCGCCACCAAATAGGAATAGGGAAAATAATGTTAGTAAAACGGTAAACGTGGTATTAATTGATCGCGTTAAAGTTTGATTGATTGCATCATCAACAACTTTGTCAATGTGATCGTTAGGATGTAGATGCAGTATTTCCCGAATGCGATCGTAGATGACCACGGTATCTGTCACCGAGAAACCAGTAATAGTCAAAATAGCAACGACGAAAAGGCTATCAACTTCAATACCTGCGACTAATCCCAAGATGGAAAAAACACCCAGTGTAATCAAAACATCATGGAACAAGGCAATAATTGCGATTACGGCATAGTCCACCTGGAACCGCACACTTAAATAAACAACGATCGCCGCGAAGGAGACAAGCAGAGCTAATAACCCTTGGGAAAATAGTTGACGACCAAGTGTTGGTCCAACGGTGTCAATTTGGGTGGCTTTCGGGTCAAAGGCTCCAATTTTTTCAGTCAAAGCTGTTTGCAACTGGGTGCGTTGCTCGACATCTAATGTCTTTGTGCGAATGGATATTCCCTGTTGCTTTTGACCAACAACTTGGATGCTACTATTATTTAGCTTCTGAGCGTCAACTACTTCCCTGACATCAGAGATATCAATCGCTTGAGTGCAGTTGTTTGGTTGTGTACAATCGCGTTCAAATTGTAGTCGCGTACCACCAACAAAATCTAAACTGGGACGTAGCGGTGCGCCTAGTTGTTGCCAAGAAATCACCATCGCCACGATGCCAATAATCATTAGGGTGGCAGAAATTGTCCACCATAATCCTCGCTGTTTGACGACACTAAGTTTCATGACTGCACCTCTGCACCAGACTTAATTGAAGTTGAGAGATTGGGACAAAACAATTCTGGCTTACGCAAGTTGGGAAATTGCAATGATACGAACAGCAGTGTGCGACTACAAGTAATGGCAGTAAACAAATTCACCCCCAACCCTAACGCTAATGTCAAAGCAAAGCCTTTAACTAAACCTGCTCCTAAGAAAAACAGGGCTGCACAAGAAATTAATGATGTGACATGACTATCTAAAATGCTAGACCAAGCTCGGTAGAATCCTGATTCTACAGAACGATATAAAGTTTTACCAGCGCGTAGTTCTTCACGGGTGCGCTCAAAAATCAATACATTAGCATCAACTGCCATGCCGATACTGAGGATAAACCCAGCAATACCGGGGAGAGTTAATGTCACGCCTAACAAAGCGAAGGTGGCATAGGTCAATAGCGCATAGATAATCAAAGCAAAGTCAGCAATTAACCCTGGTAGTCGGTAGTAAACTAACATGAAAACTAATACTAACAGCAATCCGCCACTACCAGCGTAAATACTGCGTTGAATACTATCTTTACCTAAAGTTGCCCCAACAGTGCGGTTTTCGACGATTTGCACTGGTAAGGGTAAAGCACCACCCCGTAGCTGCACACCTAAGTTGTTGGCTTCTTGGGCGGTAAACCTACCTGTAATTACAGCAGCACCACCACTAATACCACTAGCAGCAAATTCTGGCCCGACACTCGGAGCGCTGATCAGTTCATTGTCTAGAAAAATGCCAATGCTGCGTCCTGTACCGGCAAGTTTTTTCGTCAGTTCGGCAAACAGTTCACCACCCTTTTGGTCGAAGCGAATGGCAACATTCCAATTGTTGTTTTGAGTGGGTTCACCGGCTGCATCTTTGAGGAATTTCCCTGCCAGTGGGGGATTCGTGCTTTCAAACAATTCAGCGATCGCTTGATTATTTTTCTGCAAATCTTGCTGATTTTTGAGAATTGCTGCTTGATCGTTACTCTTGATCAAATCTTGCTGCTTGGCTTTCAATTCAGCTCGTGATGATTGGAAAGCAAACAGTTGGGTTTCCGTACCAGGCTTTTGCGTGCGAAATTCTAACTGCGCCGTACCCCCTAGAACCCGTTCAGCTTGCTGTGGATCGCTGACTCCGGGTAACTGCACGAGGATTTGATCTTTGCCTACAGTTTGTACCACTGGTTCCGAAACGCCAAGACCGTTAATGCGACCTTCAACTATTTTTTTCACGGCTTCCAATTCGCGGTCGGTGATTTGCTTAATCTCCGGTGTTGTTTTCACTTGAATTGTGAGCTGTGAGCCTCCGCGCAAGTCCAGTCCTAGCGGAATCGAAATTGTGTTAATCACCACAATGGCGGCGATTATCAGGACTACAATCAAAATTAAAAGCGATCGCTGTCTTTGCATACTATAACTCGCAACTGACAAAGGCTATAATAGCTTTCTTTTGTACAGTTATGAATGGGGAGTGGGGAGTGGGGAATGGGGAATGGGGAGTGGGGAATGGGGAATGGGGAATGGGGAGTAGTAGTTGAATTTTTTCCCTACTCCCTACTCCCTACTCCCTACTCCCTACTCCCTACTCCCTACACTCGCAACGCTACCATTTTTTCCACAGCTTCTACTATTTGCTCTGGTTGGACGATTGTTAGTCGCTCCAGATTGCCATTGTAAGGCGTGGGGATATCTTGGGAAGAAAGCCGCAGTACTGGCGCATCTAATTCATCAAATAAGCGATCGTTAATTGAAGCGATGACTTCTGCTCCGATGCCCGCAGTTCGCATGGATTCTTCCACCACAATCACTTTATGGGTTTTACGTATTGATGCGCCAATGGTATCAAAATCTAATGGCTTGAGCGAGATTAAATCAATAACTTCTGGATCATAACCTTGTTTTTCCAAAGTTTTCACCGCTTGCAGCACATGATGCCGCATCCGCGAATAAGTGATAATTGTGACGTCCTTTCCTTGACGCACAACTTCTGCTTTATCTAGGGGGAGTAAATATTCTTCTTCTGGTAAATCTTCTTTCAAGTTGTAAAGCAGAACATGTTCAAAGAACAACACGGGGTTATCATCGCGGATAGCTGATTTTAGTAGTCCTTTGGCGTTTCTTGGTGTAGAGCAGGCAACAATCTTCAACCCTGGCACAGCTTGGAAATAGGTTTCTAGTCGCTGGGAATGTTCTGCTCCTAGTTGTCGTCCGACACCACCAGGGCCGCGAATTACCATTGGAATTTTAAAATTACCGCCAGAAGTGTAGCGCAGCATCCCAGCGTTGTTGGCTATTTGGTTGAAGGCGAGCAGTAAAAAGCCCATATTCATACCTTCGATGATGGGACGTAACCCAGTCATCGCAGCTCCCACGGCCATACCGGTAAAGCTATTTTCCGCGATGGGGGTGTCTAGAACGCGGAGTTCACCATATTTTTGGTACAGGTCTTTGGTAACTTTATAGGAACCGCCGTAGTGTCCGACGTCTTCACCGAGAACAAATACGCTGGAGTCACGCGCCATTTCTTCATCAATGGCTTCCCGCAAGGCGTTGAAGAATAGTGTTTCTGCCATTTAGACCTTTTAGTACGATTATGGTTTTAGAATTTTATCGTGCTGCTGTCGCAAATACGGTGAGCGATCGCACTAGTTAGAGATTGTTTGCATAAACCGCCCCTAGCACAGAGCGAGTAATTCCCATAACTATATCAAAGCTATTTAATTTAGATTTTAGAGGTTTTATCAGCGATCGCCTCCCACTCTGGCAAAGGAGGCCAACCCTATATTTATGTACTATCACGGAGACAATCTCCATAAAATGTGTTTAGATAACTTCACGATTGAAAGATACCAACCTGACTGAAGTCACGCCAAAGTAAAAAATCTGTTGTAGCAATAATTTAAATATGCCTACTGTAGAACAATTGAAAACGTTGTTTATCTTAAGTTTTAGGGCTACTAAAATGTATTTACCTGTGTTTTTAGTGCGAATCGATGAACGAACAAAAAATATTGTCATTCTCGCTGGTCAAGAAAATAAAAAACTCCATCCACTCTTGGGATGGAGTTTTTGGGCATGGGGAATGGGGCATGGGGCATGGGGCATGGGGAAGAAGTTGCCAATGCCCTGTTTGGCCAATGCCCCAAGCGACGGGGCGACTATCCCTCTACAGACACCTGGGGATGGAGTTTCCCGTTGCTTTCAATGAAATTATAATTTACCTAAACGGGAAGTGGAGATATGTATGACTAAACCAGATTTTATGACAATGCCCCGTGCCCAATTGCGTCAATATATCCTTGACCATAGAGAAGATGATCGGGTAGATTTACAATTTCGTGGTTAACTAGAAGCGGTTGATAATTAGATTTCCCCGCGTGCTGCGACTTTTCAAGCTGAGAGATTTGATTTGGTTCTGATAATGCTGTAAAGGGAATTTCTTCTAATACACCATCTGCGACAATTACCAAACGCTTTTTCCCCAACTTTCCTGAAACGGGCGCAAGGATAAGCTGGCTAAGTTCAGTTGCAGCTTGGGTAATTTCTTGAAAATCTTTGGCTTTTTGCTCTGGGAGTAACTTCTGGCAGTCAATACCTGGTTTTTGACATTTTCTCAATAGTTCCTTGAACTTTCCTGCTGATGTTTCTATCGCTTCGCGTCCAGGGAGTTCGTAGCTATTGATGGAATTAGGAGTGACTTCCTAACGGGAGGCTACGGTGTACACACAAGTCATCGAATTACCCAAAAATCTTGAAAAACCTCACCCTGTCCTAACGGACATCCCTCTCCTTGGTAAGGAGAGGGAAAGATTTACCCTTGGGTAATCTTGGGTGAGGTTTTGATTTGTGAGTTGTAGAGTCAATTTGGATAAAGAATTTTCGACTTGTGTGTACACAGTAGAACGCGAGGCGGAGGAAATGAGAGGGATTAGAGGTGATAATAGTTATTGAGAAAGTAAAGGTAACTTTGATATGTCTTATAAAGTTAGCATCGTTATCGAAAAAGATGAACATGGATATTATGCCTGACGGGAGTTATAGTCTAATCCATGAGAGTTATTCCAATACGGTTCGGATAAGGTTTTTTAATGACACGTCCTAGATTGCAAAGACGCGATAAATCGCCGTCTCTTGCCTTAACCGAACCGTATTGAGAGTTATTCTGGATGTCAATGTTTGGATTTCAGCGTTATTATGGGGTGGTCTTCCTGGTAAGACTTTATTGCGTGAAAACCTTTACTGATATGCCATATAGTGATTTCACTTTAGAGAAAGTCAAACAAAACTTTCAAATAAATACTATTGAAAGTTCTGATATCTTTGCTAAGATACCTGATATAGAATGCAGTGAATTATTAAAAGAAATTCTTCAATATAATTTACCTATAGCTATTGCTAGTAATAGTGAAAAAGCTCGCTCTGAGATGATTATTTCTCCAATTTTACTAGATTTGAGACGACAATTAAATGATCAGATAAATTTATTCTCTGGTGTTGAATTCAATGTTGATGCGGCACAAGGTTTAAATGGAATCTGTGATTTTATAATTACCCGTTCTCCAGAAAGACTAATTATCACTGCACCAGTCATTATTATTGTGGAAGCTAAAAAAGAAAACATTCCTGCTGGTTTAGGACAATGTGTAGCCGAAATGTTAGCAGCAAGAATATTTAACGAACGAGCAGGTAATGAAAATTTGATAATTTCTGGAACTGTCACAACTGGAAGTATTTGGCAATTTTTAAAATTAGAAGGTCAATCTATCCAGATTGATTTAAGTGAATATTATCTTAAAGATGTCAATAAAATTTTAGGAATCTTAGCTAGTGGTGTACGCTGAAAAAAATTATAGTTGCTCCCGTCGCACTTCCTTTACCATCTTGCTAATTTCTTCAAGAGTCGGCTGATTGGGGTCAGGGCTTAATTCCTCAATTCGCCGAAACCATTATTTTATGTCTAAATCTTTCTGTATTTTTTTAAAACAATAGAGTCTTCTATCAGAGAAACCTCGTATTCATCACCAGGACGAAGTTGTGCTTTTATTTCATCTGGTAGTTCTAGTTCACCTTCGGGTATCACTTTGATCACAAAATCCATAATTGACAACCTTCTTTTTCATATTTTGATGTTAACTGTGTTTCGCTTGCGATCACAATCCCTAAAACACCCGCTCGAAAGGTTTTTGACGATCGCATCGGTACTTTGCGATTTATCATTCGTCAGTCAGGATTACCTCGTGTTTTTTTTGAAGCTACTTAAACCGAAAAAGCCTTTTTAGCTTTATACTGAACTTGCGTAGGCGTAGCCCGTCGTAGACATCGCAATCCCTAAAATACTCGCTCAAATGGCTTTTTCCGATAACGCCGATAAATATTAAAATCACTATCCAAAGTAGCGTAGGCGTAGCCCGCCGCAGGCATCGCAGTAAGATCCAAACGCTCTGAAATGACAATCAAGGATAAATCTGCAAAATCCCCTGGTAAATCTCTGTACTGAGTATTCAACTCAGCAATACGCGAAAAATCTTGCGGCAATAGTTGCTCACACTCGTAGAGTTGTTTAGCAACATCTAGAAGAAACTCGTTTTGTGTACGCCAATCAAAGTTGAGCAACCACACCACTTCTGCAATACAAATGGGCGTAGTTACCAGCCTAGAAGTACAGTTCTCAAAGAAGCGACGCACCTCTTGGTGATGCTGAACTCTGGCGCTGTAGTACGCAAACAAAAAGCCGCTATCTGCGAGTATAAGCGGATAGTAGCTCATGGGTGGCGCTTATTGAGATATTGAGCGATCGCTTTCTTCCGATTTGAGCGTTCCGATAAATCCGTTGGTGCATCTTGCAGCAGATGTTCAGGATGTCCACCCCGCCTCTCAACCAAAGTTTTACCCGCTTGTAAGGTTAGCCACCGTTCAGCAATCAAGCGTCGGATCAATTCACTCTTGTCAGTTTGCTCTTGAGCCAAGATATCGGCTAACTGCCGTTCTGTTTCTTCCTCCAGCCTGACACTGAGCATAGTTTTGTCATACTCGCAATACACGTATAACGCGGATTAGTTAAATTTTATTTGAATTTCGCACTAGCCAAACCTAAAATACAAAAAATCTCACGCCCAAACACCAAAACACAACTCTGTGCCTCTGCGTGAGATTTCTTAAATACTTACTCAATCACACACCTTACTTTAACCATCGTGCTGCATCTTTGGCATGGTAAGTCAAAATCAAATCTGCACCAGCGCGTTTAAACCCAGTTAAAGTTTCCAAAACTACCCGCTCCTCATCAATCCAACCATTGAGAGCCGCAGCTTTCACCATCGCATACTCACCAGAAACATTGTAAGCCGCAACTGGTAAGTTACTCGCTTCTTTCACCCGCCAGATAATGTCCATGTATGCCAAGGCTGGCTTAACCATGAGCATATCAGCACCTTCAGCAATATCCAATTCAATCTCTTTAATTGCTTCGCGGGCGTTACCTGGGTCCATTTGATAAGTTCTTCTGTCTCCAAATTGTGGTGTCGAGTCTGCCGCATCCCGAAATGGGCCATAATAACCCGAAGCATACTTAGCAGCATAAGACAAAATCGGCGTATCTTGAAATCCTGCTTCATCCAAACCCACGCGAATTGCCTGGACAAAGCCATCCATCATTCCCGAAGGCGCGATGATATCAGCACCGGCGTTTGCTTGAGAAACTGCTGTTTTTTTCAGCAATTCTAACGTTGGGTCATTTAAAACTCGTCCTGTTAAATCACCAACTTGCAGATAACCACAATGACCGTGACTGGTATATTCACACAAACAAGTATCAGCAATTACAATCAAATCTGGTACTGCTGCTTTTACCGCCGTCGCTGCCTTTTGGACGATACCGCAATCATGCCAAGCACCAGTGGCATCGACATCTTTATCAGCCGGAATCCCAAATAGAATAATCGCAGGAATTCCTAAGTCATAAACTTCTTTTGCTTCTTCGACAATTTTATCTACCGAAAGTTGGTAGACTCCGGGCATTGATTTCACCTCATTAGCGATTCCCTCACCTGGTACGGCAAATAATGGATAGATTAAATCGCTTGTTGTCAAAACAGTTTCACGAACCATCCGGCGGAGTTGGGGATGGGTACGCAGACGGCGGGGGCGATGTATAGGAAACATAAAATTTTATGAAGAAAAACAACGCAAATGGACACAAAACAAAGCGTCACAAAAGCAGGCTAAAATTTTCCTGCCGTCGGACAGACTACAAACAGTGCTTAACTGTCCCTTGCCCTACTCTTAATCAAGTTGTGGGGCAATTTTGTATTCTACAGCTTGGTTGCACCTATCCGACGGACTGGAAAAAAATAACATATAGCAGTCTGCTTTGATTTCTGAAATTATTTGTGTAGACAGGGAGTGGGGAGTGGGGAGTGGGGAAGAAGCCTTTTTGGGGTGTACTGATTTTTTTCAAAAATCAAATACGAGTCCTATAGTAAGCAATTCAAAATTCAAAATTCAAAATGGTAAGACCCTCTGTTGGCAAAAATTGTGGTAATTGGGTGTGTGCAAACTCAAGGCACAACAGCTTAATAAAAAATAACTGACAATTACCAATGCCCAATTCTTCGGCTTCGCTACTTCGACGCCGCTCAGTACAAGTCAGTACAAGTGCCCAATGCCCATACCCATAGTGTTAAAAAACTCGGAAAATATAGGGATAACGAAAGGGTACATCAGGATTGTTGAAAACTCCGATGAGCGCCCAAATTGTTAATCCCCAGTGCAATAAATATCCCAGACCGGCTAGTGGCCCCAACAATAATAGAGGTAACACTAACCAACCGAATAGAAAAAACAGCGCTCCGAGAATTCCTCCATAAAGCCAGACGTTAAAGTGGAAATTGATCGATTCTCTAGCGTTTTCTTTAACAACAGGATCATCAGATACGAGCAGTATGGCAATAGGTATACCTACAGATATCACCGTTGTGCTGAAAAAAATCGCTCCATGTGACAGAGCAGATAGAAGCTTTCGCTTGTCTGTGTCGTACATTGTTTTCTCCTATTTAGTTAGATTGTTGGTTATATTACGACCCTATCATGAGCATCGTTGTCTTAAGATTAAAAGACTTGCCAGAGTCAAAAAAATTAAGCTTGCTAACAAACAAATACACTTATGTCTACTGAACTTGAGTCTGAACTTATTCAAGCGGTTGAACTTCGCCGCAACTTTGCGATTATATCTCACCCTGATGCGGGTAAAACGACACTAACAGAAAAACTACTCCTGTACGGAGGTGCAATTCACGAAGCTGGGGCGGTTAAAGCGCGACGGGCGCAGCGTAAGGCTACCTCTGACTGGATGGCGATGGAACAACAACGGGGTATTTCTATTACCTCGACAGTGTTGCAATTTGAATACCGGAACTGTCAAATAAATTTATTAGACACCCCCGGACACCAAGACTTCAGTGAAGATACTTATCGCACTCTCGCCGCCGCCGATAATGCCGTGATGCTGATTGATGCGGCAAAAGGTTTGGAACCCCAAACCCGCAAATTGTTTGAAGTGTGTAAGTTGCGGGGTATCCCGATCTTTACATTTATCAACAAGCTCGATCGCCCAGGCAGGGAACCTCTAGAACTGTTGGATGAAATTGAGCAAGAATTGGGATTGCAAACCTATGCGGTTAATTGGCCGATTGGTATGGGCGATCGCTTTAAAGGTGTTTTTGACCGACACAAGCAACAAATTCACCTGTTTGAACGCAGCGCCCACGGTAGCCGAGAAGCCCGTGATACGATAGTGGAATTAGGTGATCCAAGAATAGAAGAACAGCTAGAACAAAGCCTGTACTACCAACTAAAAAATGATCTGGAACTGTTAGAAG
The DNA here is from genome assembly GCF_036919575.1 of Nostoc sp. Classification (GTDB taxonomy): domain Bacteria; phylum Cyanobacteriota; class Cyanobacteriia; order Cyanobacteriales; family Nostocaceae; genus Nostoc. Next base: position 90,558 of record NZ_JBALBY010000124.1, read on the forward strand.
GAGTTGGACCAGAGTTAGATTTGCAGTTGGTACACGAAGGCAAAATGACGCCTGTGTTCTTTGGTAGCGCCATGACTAACTTTGGGGTAGAGTTATTCCTCAAGTATTTCCTTGACTATGCCCTCAAACCCGGTTCTCACTACAGCAGTCTTGGCGAAGTTGCCCCTACATACCCGGAGTTTTCGGGATTTGTCTTCAAACTGCAAGCGAACATGGACCCGAAACACCGCGATCGCGTCGCATTTATCCGGGTCTGCACTGGTAAGTTTGAAAAAGATATGATGGTGAATCACGCCCGAATTGGTAAATCCATCCGTCTATCTCGCCCGCAAAAACTCTTTGCCCAAGAGCGGGAATCGATTGATGTGGCTTATCCTGGCGATGTGATTGGTTTGAACAATCCCGGTGTTTTTGCGATCGGGGATACAATTTACACGGGACAAAAGCTCGAATATGAGGGCATTCCGTATTTCTCGCCGGAACTGTTTGCGACGCTGAGGAATCCCAACCCCTCGAAGTCTAAACAATTCCAAAAAGGCGTTGCGGAATTGCGCGAAGAAGGTGCTGTGCAAATTATGTATTCAACTGATGAAGCCAAGCGCGATCCAATTTTGGCGGCGGTGGGTCAGTTGCAATTTGAGGTGGTGCAGTTCCGCTTACAAAATGAGTATGGTGTAGAAACCCTACTAGAGGTATTGCCCTACACTGTCGCCCGTTGGGTTGAGGGTGGTTGGGAAGCATTAGAAAAAGTGGGACGAATATTCAATACCACTACAGTTAAAGACAGCATGGGACGCCCAGTGTTGCTATTCCGCAATGAATGGAATTGTCAACAGTTATTGGGCGACCATCCAGAGTTAAAATTAAGCGCGATCGCTCCAGTATTTTCTAGTCAACAACCAGTGGAGGAATGAAGGTGAATACAGAATTCAGAATTCAGAATTCAGAATTCAGAATTCAGAATTCAGAATTCAGAATCCAGAATCCAGAATTCAGAATTAGTTTTACAGAAGACTCAACTGAATTCTGACGACTGACATCTTTATTCAATCTTGATCGTTCACTTGACAAGTTTAACTGGGGGCGGTTGAGTTCCACGGCATCCGAGGTTCGCGCTTTTGCCCAAACGTGGATCACTTAGAAGAGATTGGAGTGCCAGAATTTGTATGCCTTCACACGCCAAACCGTCTTTGGAGGCTGGTTTAGTTGCCCTCAAGCAGGGAAATTACCAAACAGCGATCGCTCAACTAGAACCGATTGCTAGCAGCCAAAGCAATGCGACTGCTAGCTTACAAGCCCAGGTTGGTTTAGTGATGGCTTATGCTCGTAGTGGCGAAGTTCCCAAAGCGATCGCTATTTCCCAGAATCTCATTGAGAGTAACAATCCCCAAGTTCAAGAGTGGGCAACACGCGCTCTCGAACACCTGACAAAACGTAAAAAACCTGATCAAGAATCAAAAAATGTCGAAACTGGATTTGTTGCCTTTGATAATTCAACCCCAGATTCAACCCCAGATTCAACCCCGGAAACTCCGACATTAGAGGAAAAGCCAAATGATCAAGTAATAGAAACCAAAAGCGACGACACCCCGCCGATGGTGCCACTAACGAGGCTCAAAGCTACAGTAGCACTACCACCAGCTACTGCGCCCCTAAATGGCTTCATGGGTTCTGTTACCCGCACTCAAGCTAAATTATTCGGCGTTATTTATTGGCGACAAGCACAACGCGCCAGAGCATGGCAACCCCTACGTAAACCGAAATTAATTCCTTTGCGGCTACTGTCAGCAGGAACATTTATCGCCCTGTTTTGGGTGATGCGAGAAATCCTGAAGTTAGCAATGGGATTTATTAACCAGACTTTAGTCAAACTACCTTATCTGGAGCCGTTGCAGCTTTTCTACCGCGACCCTACTAAATTGTTGCTAGTAGTATTGGTGATTTTGATCGGAATATCACCTTGGTTGCTGGATCTGCTACTGGCGAAGTTGTATGGTCAGCGAGAATTTCCTAAAGATGTATTGAATGCTCATAGCCGCGAAGCCCTTCGGGTGCTACAACGTTGTTGCCAACAACGACACTGGCCGTTACCGAAACTGCGGATTTTACCAATGGCTGCACCAATTATCCTGACCTATGGTAGTTTACCACGTAATGCCAGGATTGTTGTGAGTCAGGGGTTATTAGAACAACTAGCAGATGATGAAATCGCCATTATTTACGCCACGCAGTTAGGGCATATTGCTCACTGGGATTTTGCTGTGATGTCTTTGTTGCTGCTGGTGACACTACCAATTTATCAGCTATATCAGCAAGTGTCGGAGTTGGGAGACAAAATATCAGGGAAAATTTGGCGATCGCCGGTGACAATTCTGGCTAGTCTAATTTATGGAGTTTGGTGTTTGCTGACTGGGACTGGATTGTGGTTGTCGCGGTTGCGGCTTTATTATAGCGATCGCGTCGCTGCTGAAATTACTGGTAATCCCAATGCGTTGATTCGTGCCTTACTCAAAATTGCCATTGGCATTGCAGCTGATATCCAAAGAGAAGAACACACCAGTTGGCAACTAGAAAGCTTAAATCTTCTGACACCAGTTAGCTACCAACAGAGCCTTTCTTTAGGCACTATTGCCAGTAATTTATCTTTTGAATCCTTTTTGAAGTGGGATACTGCCAATCCCTATCGCCGATGGTTTACGATTAATAATAGTCATCCTTTAATGGGCGATCGATGCGATCGCCTTTGCCAAATAGCCCGTCACTGGCATCTAGACACCGAACTACATTTTAGTAGCGAACCATCAAAAGTTAAGCGTCAGTCTTTCTTATTACAAATCGCTCCCTGGTTGGGAATTCCTCTAGGGGTTCTGTTTGCAGTTTTCGTCTGGCTAACCTGGCAACTAGCATTCGCACTCAAGTTTTTAAATCTAAAGTGGATATATGAAGATTGGTCTTTCATTACAGGCTGCCTTCTGATTGGCTTTAGCATCGGTACAGTGATGCGGATTAATCCTTTCTTCCCCGATATTAAACCGGCCACCGTCCAAACTGACGACAGCTTACCCAACCTGTTATCTGACCCTTCTGCCTTACCCATTGACAGCATTAGCGTGCGTCTTGTGGGCAAACTATTAGGTCGTCAAGGCACTAGCAACTCCCTAGCGCAAGATTTAATCCTCCAATCGAGCGCGGGCTTGGTGAAATTACACCACATTTCTTGGTTCGGACAGTCAGTTAATCACCAAGATTTGATTGGTCGGCAAATTATCGTCACAGGTTGGTTCCGGCGAGGAGCAACACCTTGGATCGATATCCAAACCCTGCAAACTCAAAGTGGTAAAACCATTCATAGCGCTCATCCCATTTGGTCTATTTTTTTGGCAGTTGCAGCACAGGCTTGGGGCGCATACGTTTTTCTCACTGGTTAGTCATTAGTCATTAGTCATTAGTCATTGGTCATTGGTCATTAGCAAAGGACAAAGGACAAAGGACAAAGGACAAAGGACAAAGGACAAAGGACAAAGGACAAAGGACAAAGGACAAAGGACAAAGGACAAAGGACAAATCGGAATGTAAACAAAAGTTGCAGGTTTTGTTTCCAAATGTTACATTTATTTACAGAAACCAGAGCAGGCGACGTAACTCAGCACCACAGCTTAGTTGTGAATTCGGATGCTTTTTCCCTATCTCCATACCTTTTACCCTGCCAACACAGCAGCAAATTAACCAGCCACTGGCTGGTTTTTGTTTCAAAATATGCCCCCTGGAATAAAAAAATGTGTTTTATGTTACGATGCAGTAATACTAAGTCGGAAATGTATGCGCTAAACTAGCTACGTAGAAAATACCGTGATAATGTAAGGAATGGTATTTGATTCTGCGAAAAAGGGCATGCATGGAAGAAAGCGTGTACTCTAGCAGGTACTAGACTATTAAATTTACAATTCTTAGAATTAAGGTGTTATTAGCTCACCATAGTGTGAGCCTTTGGATTAAACAAGCTTGATCCCGACGAAAAACTGTATTGTTGTATAGGTTGACAGTTTCGAGCAAAAAAATTGGTTAATGGCAGTCTTGGTCAATAGCATCTATTTAAAAGCCAAAGCTAAATGATTGTTTTCTTGCCTTGCCATGTTCATTCAACTCTGGAGGTATAGTTCATGTCCGTTCGCCTATATATAGGTAATTTGCCTAAAGATGAAATAGATCGTCAAGATCTACAAGCAGTTTTTGCAGCAGAAGGTGAGGCTGTAACTACTAAATTAATTAAAGACCGCAAAACTGGCAAATGCCGTGGTTTTGGTTTTCTGACAGTCAACAACGACGAACAAGCTGACGAAATTATTGAAAAATATAATGGTCAGATGTTCAAAGACACTCCCATTAAGCTAGAGAAGGCATTACCTCGTACAAAGGGTGATGAGGGCGAAGAGCAAGCTCCGAAACCAGTTACTCTTGCTAGTAGTACCCCCATTCCTAGCCCTAACAAAGAAGGTAGCCGTCGTGAGAAAAGCTCTAAGAAGCAGCCTCGTCGTGGCGGTGGCGGTGGCGGTGGTTCTCGTGAAAGCAGCACCACGACTACCGATTCAGACACTATTCGTCCAGATCCTCGCTGGGCTTCGGAATTAGAAAAGCTGAAGCAGATGCTAGCTGCACAAACTACGAATTAATCCTTAAGGGAGAGAAATTAAAAATTAAAAATCAGAATTTTTTTTTGATTTTTAATTTTTAATTAATTATTGATAATTATCTAGCTGCTTAGTTAAAATATACTTGCAGCTAATTTTGTAAGTGCGTAGGGGCAGCCCAACCTAAGCATCTCATCGCCAAATAGTGGCTAATTGAGGGTTTAAAATAATTCGTAATTCGTAATTCGTAATTAAGTTTTGTGACGAAGAGAAGTTTGTGGGGACGGTTTCCGACTCGCATTACTTCGGAGGATTTCAATTAGGCGTTCAATTCGTGCTGCCTGTCTTGCTGGGGAATTAAACTGAACATACTTTGTTAAAAAAACTTGATAGATGTGAATGCGATCGCAGCAATTATTTGGATTTGACAAGTTATAGTCAAGATATGCCTTGGTGAACCGTCGGCGCGTCGGCGCAGCCCGCCGTATGCATCGCTCCAAAGATAATCTACACTCAAGGTGATACCGATCATTTGCAGCTTCTGTTATGTCCTCAACTCTAGATTCTTTGCCACCTGCGCTCGCTAAAATTGTCCAGCGCTTTCAACGCGCTTCCGAACCGAAGCGACGCTATGAACAGCTAATGTGGTATGCTCAGAAGCTCAATGAGTTCCCAGAAGCTGATAAATTACCGGAAAATAAAGTTCCTGGTTGCGTGTCTCAAGTTTATATCACAGCAGCCTTGGATGACGGTAAGGTTGTTTTTGAAGGCGATTCCGATTCCCAGTTAACCAAAGGATTAGTAGGGCTTCTGGTTGAAGGATTGGATGGACTAACGCCAACTGAAATTGTCCAACTTACTCCCGATTTTATTCAAGCTACAGGTTTAAATGTTAGCCTGACACCTTCCCGCGCTAATGGGTTTTACAACATTTTTAAAACCATGCAAAAAAAAGCATTGGAATGTAAGTTGGATTTGCCTAACTAAACAAATGACAGACGCGATTAATCGTGTCTTCAGTGCTATTTCGTTCGAGACAGAAACCGCCCGGAACTTCAGTTCCGGGCTAATAGCTCAAGTCCGTTAAAACGGACTATAATCGGGAGCATCCCAAATGTGTAAATTTATTTTTTGTAGTGCGGGCTAGAAGCCCGCTTCCTGGACATTAGGGAGCAAGATGCTCCCACTACAAATTTTATTTTGGCAAAATTGGGATGTTCCCCTATAATCTTTTCTCAGTCGTCTTAAGACGACTTTCGCTATTAGACTCAGAATTCATTCTGAGGCGGACTAGATGAAAATGAAATAGCTCTGCTTTACTCTTAATTCTCACTCTTAATAATAAATTTAGTCTCATGTCAACAAATTTATTATCTACCTCTGCTGCTATTGGCTTTGGTGGAGTAGTTCAAGAATATCTCTGGAATTGGGAAAATAAGCAATTGCGCGTTGTTTATGAAACCCTCGGTAAAGGTTCACCGCTATTGCTACTACCAGCTTTCAGCACTGTTTCGACGCGCTTGGAAATGGGCGAACTTGCCAAGTTACTAGCTCCCAATTTTCAAGTTGTAGCCATAGACTGGCCAGGATTTGGACAATCTTCTCGCCCTAGTTTGAATTATCGACCGGAAATATATCAGCAATTTCTGGAAGATTTTGTCAAAGCTATTTTTAATACTCCTATTACTGCGATCGCGGCTGGTCATGCTGCTAGTTACGTTTTACAATTAGCTGTGAAACAACCTGCTGCTTTCTCACGAATTGTGTTGTTAGCTCCTACTTGGCGTGGACCTTTGCCGACAATGGGGGCAAGTCAACAGATAGCTGGCATTGTGAGAGAATTGGTGCGATCGCCTATACTTGGTCAAGCTCTCTACAAACTCAACACTACCCAATCTTTCTTAAGTTTTATGTACCGCCGTCATGTCTTTACTGACGCGGCTAAAATTACACCCAGTTTCATTCAGAAGAAGTGGCATACGACTCAAAAACCAGAAGCGCGATTTGCATCTGCTGCCTTTGTAACTGGTAATCTCGATGCTGTACACAAACAATCTGATTTTCTGAAACTTGTGCAGTCTTTAACCGTACCGCTCATGGTAGTAATTGGGGAATCCAGCCCCCCGAAATCACGAGAAGAAATGAACGCTTTGGTAGCCTTACCAGGAGTGAGAAGCGTTGTTATACCTGGTTCTCTGGGACTACATGAAGAATACCCAGCAGTTGTTTTAGAAGCAGTTCAAGATTTTTTGTTCTCTTCTAAAAATTAAATCCTCACTTATCCATCAAAGTATAATTTTATTGTTTGCGATAATTATTATCAGATAGCGCTTCTCGTTTGTATGCAATATACTCTGACCTCTCTCCAAACCTCTCTCCTAAAAGGAGAGAGGCTTTGAATATTATCGGGTATCAGTGATATTTAATTCTTCTCCATATCCTTGAGATTGTGGTTAGGACGCTACTAAAGCTAAGGGTGATGTAATCTCTAAAGATAAATGGTATGAAATTAGCGATCGCTAAATTGCACTGCTATATCTGCCCCTATTTCCGTTTGAATACGGATCTCGGTTTAACCTCAAAGAGGTTAAAAAGTGAGCAGCAATCAAAATTTTAGAAATGAGTAACAATCAAAAAATAAAATATTTATCTCTAGCGTATTGTGCGTATCTTGCACTGACAATATATTGGGACTTTCACTATACTGGCCCAGTGAAATTTTTGGGAGAAATGCAGATAAGTCTGTTTGGTAAGCAGTGGCCATCTGTAAGTGTAACGATCGTTAATCTTCCAGTTCTATTGTTCATAACTTATTTACGCAATCGAGTTCAAAGTCCAAATCCAGATAAAGAATTTTCTGCTAAGTGGAATATAATTGATGATTTGACAAATAACCGACTTCTAAAAAATGCGATCATGCCGATAATTATTTTAATTATCGGGTTTGTTGTATTGAATATTACATTAGCGCAATCATTCGGCAAAGATATCGGTACGATTAACATCGCTCAACTAACTTCCGGCAAAATTGCTGAACACAGTTTTTATGCCAATATTTCAGGCTATCCAGATCCCAATGTGTTAGTAACACAAAAGGGAACTAGTATACCTCAAGTCTATATTCCATTGAGAGAGAATTCTCAGTCGAACACCCCGGTTCATTTGATTATTTCATTAGACAAGGGTCATATTGAAGAGTATGTTCACAAAGATCCAAAAAGTGAAACAGTAACGGTGAGTGGATTTGTGACTGAGGGTGGAGAAGGAGAAGTGAGAACGTGGTTAGAAAAGCAAGGAGTTGCTATTGACGACAGTTATTGGACTATCATCCCTAGAGTTAATCTGAGTAGCCGCAGTAGTGCGAAAGATTTTTCGGTATTTATAGCTATTGCCTTTATCAGTTTTGCCGCTTTTATCTTTTATAGAAATCGCAAAGAACAAACAGCATAGCTGAATGTGGCATCACTGTGCCAAAACCGGAAAATTGTACGCTAAGGCTGAAACTAAGATGGAGTAAGCTTTTCAACAGTTATAAGTTATCAGTTAAGAATTGTAAGTAAATTGGGAGTCAGAGTCCCCCACTATATCGGCGTTAACTGACAACTAAAAACTAATCACTGAAAACCGATTAGTGGTTGTATGCAATATACCTATTAGGCTACCCCAATTTGTGAATATTTATGACTTATTACAGATGCACAAAAATAAAATGTTTAGTGATTAAATTATGTAATTATTTTACTGAAACTCAAAATAACAGCAAGTTAGCACAAAAATATAAAAAGATTTATGATATGTGATAATGATTATCCACAAGGTGAGACAAGGGGAATTTAGAGTATGGTGGCTGACGTAATCAACAATTCAGTTCCCGTTACTGTTCTTACAGGCTATTTGGGAGCAGGTAAAACGACTCTACTCAATCACATCCTCACCTACGAACACGGCAAAAAAGTTGCTGTGATTGTCAATGAATTTGGGGAAGTGGGTATTGATAATCAATTGATTATCGATGCAGATGAAGAAATATTTGAAATGAACAATGGCTGTATATGTTGTACAGTGCGCGGCGATTTAATTCGGATCATTGGCAATTTGATGAAGCGGCGCGATAAATTTGACCATTTAGTAATTGAAACGACTGGATTAGCCGATCCTGCACCAGTGATTCAAACATTTTTTGTAGATGAAGATTTGCAAAGTCAACTGTCTCTAGATGCGGTGGTGACAGTCGTAGATGCCAAGCATATTTGGCAGCACTGGGATGCAGACGAAGCCCAAGAACAGATTGCTTTTGCCGATGTGATTTTACTTAATAAAACAGATTTGGTAGCGCCGGAAGAGTTGGATGAATTAGAAAAACGGATTCGGGCGATGAATGCGATTGCAAAAATCTACCGTACCCAAAATTCTGAACTAGGAATGGATGCTTTATTAGGTGTAAAAGCCTTTGATTTAGACCGCGCATTAGAAATTGATCCAAATTTCTTAGGCGAAGATGCCCACGTACACGATGAAACTGTCTTTTCTGTGGCTTTAGTAGAAGCGGGTGCAGTCGATGGAGAAAAATTAAACGCTTGGATTTCCGAATTACTGCGTACCCAAGGGCCAGATATCTTTCGGATGAAAGGCATTTTAAATATTGCTGGAGAAGATAATCGATTTGTGTTTCAAGGAGTACACATGATATTTGATGGCAAACCCGATCGCCCCTGGAAACCAAGCGAAACTCCCAAAAACGAACTAGTCTTCATCGGTCGCAACCTTGATGCAGCCCAACTAAAACAAGATTTTCTCGCTTGTCTAGCTTAATTTAGGGAGTGGGGAGTAGGGAGTAGGGAATTTACCAATCTCCATTCCCCATTTCTCCCCCACTCCCCACTCCCCATTCCCCACTCCCCCTTTACAAATATGAACTCCACAACCAGCAAATCTAAGGAATTTGAACAACACTATTCGGGGACACTTTCAGATTATGTAACTGCGATCGCTTGGTCGCCACAAGGTAAAACTTTAGCAGCAACTTCCGCCGCCGGGGAAGTAGTTTTGTGGAATGATGGCGAACTCACAACCTTACAAACTGCTAACGGTAAATCAGTAGACTGTCTCGCCTTTTCGCCAGATGGAAAATTTTTAGCCGTTGGCGGACAAGATGGACAGGTGAAAATTTGGCGCGACACTGAATTAATCGCCACGTTGTCAAATTCCCCCGCATGGGTTGACAAGCTAGCTTGGAATTATACTAGTAACCAACTGGCTTTTAGTTTGGGGCGTTACGTCCAAGTCTGGGATGCAGATACTCATGAAATTGTCGTGACGCTGAATTTCGACAACTCTTCAGTATTGGGTATAGATTGGCGCATTGATGGACAATATTTAGCCATTAGTGGTTATAAGGGAGTCAAAATTTGGCATTGTCAAAACTGGGATGAAGACCCATACAGCTTAGATATGACTACTGTCAGTTTAGCTATGGCTTGGTCGCCCGATGGTAAATTCCTGGCTTCTGGCAACATGGATCGGAGTGTCACCGTTTTGGAATGGAACAACCCCGACCCTTGGGTAATGCGTGGCTTCCCTGGTAAAATTCGCCAATTGGCATGGTCAGAAGCTACCACGAAAGTAGGTGCGCCAATACTGGCATCTTCTAGCGTTGAAGGTATTGTGGTGTGGGAAAAGCTAGAGGATGATTCCTTGGGTTGGGAAGCGCGAGTATTAACTAATCATGTGGGTGTGATCAATGCGATCGCCTTTGCACCTAAAAGCTTCCTTCTCGCTTCTGCTGCTGCTGATGGTTGGTTGTGTTTGTGGAACAAAGCCCAGGAAGTATCCCAAATTATTACAGGTGTCTCAGGAGGTTTTTCTAGTCTAGCTTGGCATCCCCAAGGCAAATTACTGTCCGCAGGCGGTGAGCAGGGCGAATTAGTTATATGGTCAAAAGTTTTGCGGGGTCAAGGATTCGGGCGCAGTTAAAATAATTCGTAATTCGTAATTCGTAATTCGTAATTCGTAATTAAAAGGGCGGTTAGAAACCGCGTCTACACAAGCAAAACCCACCTCCGTGGGTTAAAAAACCTTAATTTTTTCTTAGTCTGCGGAGGCAGACTTTGTTTGTGTAGCCGCGTTCGCGTCAGCGTGCCGGAGGCTCTATTCCATTCGCCCTCCCTTCTTGGCGATCGCCATCTCTACCCAAGCTGTTAAGCTCTTGTTAAAAGAGCTAGTCTCTTAATTAGAAAACTTGCTAGAGTGAACAGAGTTAGCCTTAACGTCTAATCGCCAAAACCTATACATCTCATGGATTTTGCTAATATTGCATCCCAGTTGAACGCTGGAACGATTTTACCAGAGGGGATTGTTATTCTCACCCTCTTGGGGGTTTTGATTGTTGATTTGATTTTGGGGCGTACATCCGCACGCTGGATTGGATATCTAGCGATCGCAGGTTTATTTGCTTCGATTATCGCCCTATATTTTCAATGGGACGCTCCTAATCCCATCGGTTTTACTGGTAGCTTTAACGGTGACGACCTGAGTATTGTCTTTCGCGGGATTATTGCCTTGTCTGCGATCGCTACTATACTGATGTCAATTCGCTACGTTGAGCAGAGCGGCACCCCTTTAGCCGAATTCATCGCTATTTTGCTGAGTGCTACTTTAGGAGGGATGTTTTTATCCGGGGCTAGTGAGTTGGTGATGATTTTCATCTCCCTAGAAACCCTGAGTATCTCCTCTTATTTGTTGACAGGTTATACCAAGCGTGACCCCCGCTCCAATGAAGCAGCGCTGAAATACTTGTTAATTGGAGCTTCCAGCACGGCAATATTTTTGTACGGTGTATCACTGCTGTATGGACTATCTGGAGGACAAACTGAATTAAGTGCGATCGCTAATGGCATTGCCACAGCTAAAGTCGGACAATCTTTAGGTTTAGTGATTGCCCTGGTTTTTGCGATCGCCGGTATTGGCTTCAAAATCTCTGCTGCACCCTTCCACCAGTGGACACCAGACGTTTATGAAGGCGCTCCCACCCCAGTAATCGCCTTTTTATCTGTCGGTTCCAAAGCAGCTGGGTTTGCCCTAGCCATCCGCTTGCTGACAACAGCCTTCCCCCTTGTTGCTGACGAGTGGAGGTTTGTCTTCACTGCTCTGGCCGTTCTCAGCATGATTTTGGGTAACGTAGTCGCCCTAGCCCAAACCAGCATGAAACGGATGCTAGCTTATTCATCCATTGCCCAAGCTGGGTTTGTGATGATTGGCTTGATTGCTAGTACACAGGCAGGGTATGCCAGTATGATATTTTACCTACTGGTTTACCTGTTCATGAATCTGTGCGGCTTTACCTGCATCATTCTGTTCTCACTGCGAACCGGAACCGACCAGATTTCCGAATACTCTGGCTTATATCAAAAAGACCCACTCCTAACACTGGGATTGAGTGTTTCCCTACTTTCCTTGGGTGGTATTCCACCATTTGCGGGGTTTTTCGGCAAGATTTACTTATTCTGGGCTGGTTGGCAAGCAGGACTTTATTGGTTAGTTTTGCTGGGCTTAGTTACTAGCGTCGTCTCCATCTATTACTACATTCGCGTAGTTAAGATGATGGTTGTCAAAGAACCCCATGAAATGTCCGACGCGGTGAAGAATTATCCCCAAGTGCGTTGGGATTTGCCTGGGCTAAGACCTTTGCAGGTCGGGTTGGTGGTAACATTAATTGCCACTTCTATAGCAGGGATTTTGTCAAATCCATTGTTTACATTGGCTAACAATTCCATCTCCCATACCCCAATTTTGCAAGCAACAATCAACAGTAGTGTAAAACCACAAAATCTACTGCTTTTGCCAAAGTTAGATTCGGTTAGTCAGTCTCAACCCTCAGTTGATTCTACTGCGAAGATTTAATAACCCGAATCTCAACCAAAGTTTGTACTCAAAGACACGCCTGTTTGCTAATAAGTAGACAGGCGTTTGTCATATCTTTAGTCCTAGATAATATTCCTAAATTGGGAATATATTCTTTTTGTTAAAATTCACATTAAGCCCATAATTTAACCGAGAATAACAGCCCCAATACTGCTCGGTTTTTGGTGCATAGTCATTTGAGATCCCCCTTAGTCCCCCGATAAATTGGGGGAAAAATAAGGCATTTTTAGCCCCCCTTTTTAAGGGGGGTTGGGGGGATCGACTCTTAACTGAACTGTATTGGGATTTAAATAGGAAGCTTAATGATAAACTCTGAACCTTGTCCTAGTGCTGAATTTACTTCCAGAGTTCCTCCATGTTTTTCGACAACAATTTGATGGGCAATTGATAATCCTAATCCTGTGCCTTGACCCACAGCTTTGGTGGTGAATAAATAGTCAAAGATTTTTTGCTGGATATCAGCCGACATTCCCATGCCATTATCTTTAATCCGAATCAAGATATGATTTTTATCTTCAGTCAGAGTGGTTTGAATCAAAATTTGATTGGGATTTGCTTCAATTTCAGTATAGGTGCGTCCGGCATTAGACTCCTCTAAAGCATCAATAGCATTAGCTAACAAATTCATAAATACCTGATTTAGTTGTCCAATAAAACATTCTATTTCTGGCAAATTATCGTAATCTCTAATTACTTGAATATCGGGTCGATGCTCGGATGCTTTTAAGCGGTGTTTAAGGATCATGATTGTGCTGTCAATGCCATCATGAATGTTGCAATAAACTTTGCGATCGCTATCTGAGCGAGAAAAGGTTCTCAGACTGGTACTAATGTTGCGAATGCGCTGAACACCCTCTTGCATTGAGGAAATTAAATTAGGTAGATCGGAAAGCATATACTTCAAATCTATGGCTAAAATTTTCTCTTGAATTTCTGGAACCGGATTAGGATAGTGCTGCTGATAGAGATCAATGAGGTTAATCATGTCTTGGAAATATACTGAAGCGTGTCCGAGATTGCCATGAATGAAACCAACTGGATTATTAATTTCATGAGCAACTCCTGCTACTAATTGACCAAGGGCAGACATTTTTTCTGTCTGTACAAGCTGAAGTTGAGACTCTTGTAGGTCTTTTAACGCCCTAGACAACGCTGCTGTCCTTTCTGCAACACGTTTTTCTAAAGTTTTTGTGAGATTTCGTAATTGAAGATGGGTTTTAATTCTAGCTAATAATTCTTCTTCATTAAAGGGTTTAGTGATGTAATCAACTGCACCTATACTTAGACCCTTTACCTTACTATCCGTATCAGAATTTGCCGTCATAAAAATTACGGGAATATCACAAGTAGCTAAATTTTCTTTCAGCCTTTTGCAGGTTTCAAATCCATCTATTCCCGGCATCATTACATCTAGCAAAATCAAATCAGGTAGTCTATATTCCGCCTGCTTAATTGCCCTTTCTCCATCATTTTCTGTAATAACTTCAAAGCCGAAATTAGTTAATACCTCAAATACAAATTCTAAATTTGTATTAGTATCATCCACTACTAAAATTAAACTATCTTCAGGTAAATAAAGCATTTTTATATCTGGCTTGTAATTCATGTATTTAAATTAATTTTACTCATTGTTACTTATTCACTATTGCCGTGCGATCGCAGCTAAGTCACCTCTATTTTTTTGGCAGACTGACTGAGAAGTTTCTAGTCTGACAATCCTATAGTTCCCAAAAACTCTGACAACAGCAACATTCTCACACCTAATCGACCACGAAGGCGATCGCTACAGGATGGAAATTACCACCAATCTTCACTTTCACGAGAGTTTAATATCCTCTTTCAACAAGGCGATCGCCCTAAAATTAGTTATTATTACCCTTGTCTTTTTATAAAAGGAACGCTATCCGAGAACAATATTGCTGATCCCATAGGTTAATTTTTTCAGTTCGTCAACAGCATTTATCATGAACATACACAGAGGTAGCTATTTTTATTCAAAAAATATAATCCCATATAATTACGGTTATTTTTTCATAAAAAATATTGAACAAGAGCTAGATAACTTTTGAAATATTCATATACGTTTACATACTACTGATAGTGGTGTAAATATGATTTACACACACTTTAGAAAACGTTGTGTTATTGTGAATTTCCCAAAGAATTTTGTTAAAGACTCAGATGATTTTGTTAGGTATCTTATTAAATGCTCTAAACTCTTCGGATTAGTTAAATACACGCGTAAGCGTCACCGAGAGATTGACGCTTACACCCTTAAATTTGGGCTTTATCTTCTGAAATTGACACAAATGAGCATTGCTGTGCCTCTAGTGCGTGGTCTATTTAAGACGAAAATTGCTGTAAGTTATTGCGATGCCCAACTCTTGGAGACGCTCCGCGTAGCAGGCTCAGGGTAAGACCTGCGGTGGTCACTGAGCGCGGCCGTTGTGCGGTAAACAACGCAGTCAGTTTAATCTTCAGGGAAAATGCATCTTAATTTTTTATGCTCAAAGAATTATTTGACGGTGTAGACTCTAGAACCGATCCACTTTGGATAGTCAAGTCATACTTTAATGCAATAGCGGGTATCTCTTTCCCTGATGCATTAAATTATCTTCTTGAAGGTACTGGTTATGGTGATGAATATAATATGTGTGCATTTCCTTGCGAAGATGAGGATGATATGTTTGAAAGAGTTCGCTTTTGCTTTCTAGATAAAGATGAAATAATAGTTTCTCAGGAAATATTCAAAAAATATCTCAAAATAGCGGCTGAAAGGTACATTGAACTTAATCCAGAAAGGGTAGGTGAGGTTCAAAATGTACTCAAAAAATTATCTGAATAGTACTGGCAAGTTAAGTAATCTTTGTAGGTTGGGTTGAGGCTTTGCGAAACCCAACAAACCTCGTAAAACTTGGGTTTCGTTCCTCAACCCAACCTACACATTTTTATTTTTTTGGCTTAACCAAACCGTATGGCCCGTGCTTGGATACGATTGAACTTGGTTAGCCCTACCCCACACCATACCCTGTGTATTCTCTGGCATAGATAGGCTGCAAACCCAATACAATATCTTCTTTTAGTACACCCATTGTTACCAATTCATCAGCAATCAACTTATCAGTCTGGTTACGTTGAATCCAAATTTTATGGTTCTTAATGTCCAAATGCATCACGCAATTATAAATGCGGTGATGTTTATCCCATCCCAAATCAACAATTTGATAATGGTCGTGTTCTGTATCAAAAATTATTTGCGTTTCAATTTGGCCGTTTATCAGTCTAACATCGCCGTATTCAGTCAATAGTTTTTGAATACACTGACGATAAAATGCTAGTTTATCCATTTCACTATCACCTCATCCACTGGATCATATACAATCAACTTTATTCGGTATTGCCGCACTGATGCTTGGGGTAAATCACGTTGAAAAAACGATTCATAAGCGGCAATTGGCACTGCTAAGTATAATACACGTTCTCTTTCACTACCTTCTAAAACTAAACGGTAGTTCAAAAATTGACCCAGCGCGAGATGAAAATCAAACAATGCTGAGTCACTCAAAAAACTTTTAATTTCAACTGCAATCTTTTCTCCTGCTTTTTCAGCCGCTAAGAGTCTTTCTGCACCTAAATCTATTCTAACTTCATCGTGTTTGCCAAACTCAATCCTTAATGGGTCATGTGTAATTATCCACTGCTCTTTCTGAAGACCCTTCTTGACTGCTTCATGGAATAAGTCTTTGGCTGACATTTCTACTCACACACTTTTTTACCTTATTTTAAATCAGCGTAGTAGCTTGTCTAAACTAATTACCCAGAATTTTAATCTACGCGTGCTAGTAGATAGTAGGTCGAATTTCGGAAAAATAATGCTTGTTCTCTCGTTCCCAGTCTCTGACTGGGAATGCCTATGAGAGGCTCCGCCTCTTGAGTTGCGCTAGCAGCTCGTCTGTTAAAGTGAGTTAAGCTACCTATGCTTGTGCGATCGCTCAGATCAGTATTGTTAAACCTGAAAATACTCTCCCTAATACTTGTTGCTAACTTAAGTAATTTTACAGTGGGGCAGTAACAAGCAGGAAAGCTATAAAAGCAACAAAGCTTTAGAGTCACGAGCAAATGACAAGTCAAGAATCGGCAGATTCTAACCAAGAGGTACTGTTGGAACGGTATGAAGTGCAACAGGAACTAGGCAAAAAAGCCGGACGGCGGACGGTGCTAGCTCGTGACTTACAAACTCAAGAATTAGTAGTGGTCAAAATACTCTCCTTTGGTAATGAGTTTGAATGGAACGACCTCAAATTATTTGAGCGGGAAGCTGAAACGCTCAAAGCACTCTCTCACCCAGCCATTCCCCGCTACCTTGACTACTTTGAGTTAGATTCACCTAATAGTAGAGGATTTGCACTCGTACAAAGTTATATCCCAGCCCAATCTCTAGAAGCACAACTCAAAGCTGGGCGTAATTTCAGTGAAGAAGAAGTTAAGGAACTAGCAAAAGCAATTCTAGAAATTCTCAAATATTTGCATGGCCGTCAACCGCCGGTGATTCATCGTGATATCAAGCCAAGCAATATTCTATTAACAAATCGCTCTGGTAATAGTGTGGGTGAAGTGTACTTAGTAGATTTTGGTTCAGTGCAAACCATCGCCAGAAGAAGTAGCACTATGACAGTTGTGGGAAGTTACGGCTATATGCCACCAGAACAATTTAATGGTAGAGCTACTCCAGCTTCAGACCTTTATAGTTTGGGCGCAACTTTAATTTACTTGGTGACAGGTCAGCATCCCGCAGACTTACCGCAAACAGACCTACGAATTGAATTTGAACAAATTGCTAATATTAGCTTTAGCTTCAAGAGTTGGTTAAGGCGGATGACAGAACCTATTGCTAGTCAACGTTTAGCCTCTGCTGAAGGCGCTTTGCAAGCTTTAGAACAACCTGGAAATGCAACTCAGACTCAGACAAGGGCGACTAATTCAACGGTGGGAAAACCTGTTGGTAGTAAAGTAGTTTTGAATAAGAATGTTAATTTTATAGAAATTATTATTCCGCCTATAGGTGAATGGACAACATTAACAAAATTTTATTTATGGGCTTCACTTCTTATGCTACCTGGGCCATTTTCATTGTTTTTTATAATAATTAGGGGTTCCGATTCAGATGATTCTATAGTAATTTTTCCAAAAATTGTCCTAATAATACTGTTGTTATTTTTAGTTTGCCTTTTAGCTAACAATATTTTGCATATTTTGCCAGCTTTCTTTGGAGAAATGCGATTGCGTATCACTAGACAACAGATTTCACGAATATTTAGTCTTTTTGGGATTGAGCGTCATAGTCCACTTCCCAGCCCAACGCAAAATATTACTCAATTGGAACGCACAAAAGATATGGCTAATAGACCTTACCTAATAATCTGGGCAGGAAGCAGAAAGTATGAAATTTTTACCAATGATGCTAATAGTTTTCCTGTGACTCTCCTAGAACTTGACTGGCTAACTCATGAAATTAGCGATTGGCTAGGCTTACCAATTACTAGAGAGTAAACTACAAACTAAATTCTGCTGCGCCATCCTCATCCACATCTGCATCCTTACCCATAGCAGTAGGTTTAAATTTAGACCCATGAATTAATTCACCAAACGCAATTCCTGGATTTTGGTAAAGAATATTCAGCACACTCATAAAATCTCGCACAATTTCCCCTGGTGTAAGTAATGCTTCTGCACCCAAGCGATTAATAACTTCTTGCACAAACTCCTTCAACTCACGATTTGTCAAAGTTTGTTCATAGCCAAAATTGAGTGCATGAATCTCAGCTAAACGTTGCAGAAGCGTCAAAATTTCTGCTTCACTCAACGGATTTAGCCGAATCACTGGCCCCAAATATTCCTGAACATTAGCTTGTGCAACAAAACGGCTTTCTTTTGTACGTCTTTGCCAAGCTTGGTCTGCAAAAAGTCCCCGTTTGGGGTCTTCTAAAAACTTAGTTGTTCCACCAACCACAATCCCAAGATGTTCAGCTTTGCATTGCATGGTGTCGTTAAACATTGCGAGGAGTCGATTATAATTCTTTTCCCGCGTTACCGTAGTAGATATTTGATATAAATGTACAGCTTCATCAACTAAAATTAACAGCCCTTTATAGCCAATCTCAGCGACAAATTTCGCAAATAGTTTTATATAATCATACCAACTATCATCATCAATAATGACGCGCACTCCTAAAGCTGCTTTCGCCTCAACTTTAGTAATAAACTCTCCACGCAACCAGCGCATCGCCGCATTTTTTAAATTATCATCATCCAATCGGTAGCCACGCCAATAAGCGATAATCACGCTACCAAAATCAAAACCGTGAACTAAGTCTTCAATATACTGAACTATTTCCCTAATTTTCGATTCAACTTGGTCATCAAAACCATCGTCATTCGGACGCATTTCAGTTTCTTTAACCACTTCTTGTTGAATTTTATTAATCCATCCTTCTAAAATCGAGATTAAAGCACCACCATCAGGACGAGTTTTTGTAGCTAGGTGGCTCATTAATTCTCGATAAGTGGCTACACCTTCATTATTGCTTCCAGCTAATCGGCGTTCAGGGGATAAATCAGCATCAGCTACTACAAAACCTTGTTCCATCGCCCGGTTGCGAATTAGTTGTAATAAAAAACTTTTCCCGGAACCGTAGTTACCAATTACGAAGCGAAATGCTGCTACACCTTCTGCAATATCATCGAGATTTTGTAATAGGCTTTTGAGTTCTTTTTCTCGACCTACTGCTATATATTCAACTCCCACTCTTGGTACTACTCCCGCACCAAGGGAATTGATTAAAGCAGTGGAGATTTTTTTCGAGATTTTGAGCTTTGCCATGTATTACACTTCACTTTATTCTAAACGCATAAGCACACAGTAAAAACACGCCCTAGCAAAAAAATTGTAGGTTGGGTGGAGGCTTTGCGTAACCCAACATCCTGATATATGTTGGGTTGCGCTCCGCTCCACCCAACCTACGTCTACTTACGTCTAATGCACTATTTTAGCCTAGACATTCCACTACGTGCATTTCAAAAATCAATTAGGATTCCTATATTCACATTACTACTAATCTGACGACGGCAATAATAATTTAATTTGACGAAGCATGTCTAGCCATGAGGTCTTCATAGATTGCAATTATTTTTTTGACATACGTTATATGCTCCTGATCAACTTTTGGACTTTCGGAATCTGTATTAATTATTAATTCACCAATAATATCATTTGCACGTTCATTTATAGAATCGATTAATAGATTTGGCATAGTGATGTTTGCTTCGGCAATTTTTTTAATAGCAGCCTTGGGATTCTCTTGTTCGACTATAGCTTTTAATACTTGCAACTCATATCCTGGGAGATTTTCTAGAAACTTAGCCCACTCGTGGGGTATATTCTCCGATATGTCAACTTCCGATGTATCTATGATTGCTGAAGATTCAATCATTTCAGAAAAAGGAAACAATTCCATATCATCTTCTTGGGAATTATCAGACAAAGGCTCTGTATTGAACGTTTCTATTTGTTGAAGTAATTCCCACACTTGATTTTGCAATGAGTCTCGTTCTTCTTGCAATAATGAAATTTGCCCTTGTAACTGCTGTAATTCTGCTTTGTTTTCTGCTAGTTGGATTTGTGAAGAATTCAGGATAGTTTGGATATTTTCTCTTTCGGTTTTTGTCGCTACAAGCATTTGATTTTTTTGGTTTGTCTCAACTTCTAGCTCTTGAATTGCAATTCGCAGTTCGTATAGTTTTTCTTCTAATTGGGGTTTTAGTCTGCCTAAAAGAGTTAAATTGCTTTCAATTTCTTGTTTCTCCTGCTGGAGTTCGGAGATTTGACTTTGCAATAGGGTGATTTCACTGCGAGATGCATTACAATTCGACTCTAGACGGCGCTTTTCGGCTGTGAGAACAGAAAAAGCATTGTTCAATTCTGCTTGGTTTTTCTGCAAGTTATTAATTTCAGTTTGCAAGCTACTGATTTCGGTTTCTAACTGCTTTTTTTGTCCGGCAAAAGTTCTTAATTCTCGATGTAGACTATCCCTTTGGTTACGGCTTTCTGTTACTTGATTTTGCAGTTGTTGTGACTCAGCATATAATAAATTATGATGTTCTTCGATTTGATTGATTTCTCTGACAACACGAGCCTTCAATCCCTCCATATCTTTAATTCGCTTGCGGAGAGAACCTAAAACAAACATTTCATAATTTCGGCGTCGCTTATCTACGAATAATGCTGCGGCGTAGATAGTAACGGCAGTAATTATACCTGTGAGAAAGGCTTTATTAAAATCCCAGTTTGGGACAAGGCTAAGACCAAAACTCACACTAAAGGCAACTATTCCTAATATCAATCGATTGCTGATCATTACTGATTGCATATTGCTGCTTTTTACCGGAGTTAAATTATCAGAATCAGTAGCTCTCATCGTAATTCGTAATTCGTAATTCGTAATTCGTAATTAAAATGCACATAGTAAAATACTTAATGCTCGGTATTTGATGTGTTTTTATTTGCATGAGAAAGTGTTAAATCTGCTTTTAAGAAATCAATAAACTGCCGTGCTGTGCGTCCAGAACGACCATTATGGCGAGTTGCCCACTGTAATGCTTGAAATTCCAAATCTTCTTGGGTAATATTAATTTCAGCTTGGGCGGCTAGATGCTGTACAATCTTTAAATAAGTTTTCTGATTGGCTGGTTCAAAGGTCAAGGTTAAACCAAAGCGATCGCTAAACGAAAGCTTCTCCTGCATCGTATCCCAAGCATGGATTTCTTCGTTATCCTTGGGGGCAGGTCTATCCACAAAAAACTCCCGAATCAAGTGACGGCGATTGGAAGTAGCATACACAACTACGTTTTGAGGCCGCGCGGTTAAATTACCTTCTAAAACTACCTTGAGGGCTTTAAAAGCATCATCATCTTCTTCAAAGGAAAGATCATCGACAAAGATGATAAATTTTTGTGACACACCCCGTAAATGTTCCACAATTTCTGGTAAGTCTTTTAAATCAGATTTTGCTACTTCCAACAGGCGGAGACTGCGTTGGGCTTTGCCCTCGCCGGAGGCATCGCTAAATTCATTCAACAAAGATTTTACTAAAGAAGATTTGCCAGAACCGCGACTACCATAAAGTAATACATGGAGTGCCATTTCTCCTGATAATAAAAACTCTGTATTTTTTAGCAAAGCATCTTTTTGAGACTCATAACCGACAAGCGCACTCAGCTTAATCGGGTCAGAATACCGAATACCAATAAACTGTCCAGCTTGCCAGCGTAAAGCGCGATATTCTGCAAATAAACCAGAGCCATATTGCCGATAATAAGCTGCTAACTCTTCTACAGCATCACCCCAATTATCTAACTCTTGTAGATATGTAGCGAACTTTGTCTCTACTCCTACCAATTCTTGCTCTTTATACCATACTACTGGTGAAATCGGCATCTGAGCTATGCCTTGTATCCACTCGCTCAAAGAAGCGCTGCTACATTCATAGAGACTTTGCAATATTTGTAAATCATGCTGAACTGCTGTTACTAAAGCTGGGGGCAAATCTTCAAATTCTCGCACTTGGGCTACCCTTGTAAAAGGATTCTCAGAGAAGAGAAGTTGAGTAATTAAATAGTCTTCCCAGTTTTGATTTCTAGCAGCCAAAGCGTGAAAGTAACTGCCGTAAGCTTGGAGACAACCCCGTGCATCGGCATCAGTGTAACGTATAGCTTGCAACAGTTCCAAAAATGCCGTCCCCGCTTCGCCTTGCAGAACAGATTGGTACAGTAAAAGTGAGGCTGCTTGGCGCTGGAGATATTGAACCTTTGTATATGAGGAAGTATTTGCCATTGGCATCGCTTGATTATCCATCAATCAACTGTGTGGTATAGCTAAATAGCTATGGTAAATTGTCTGCTGACATGGCAGTAAAGTCAAAATCTACATCGGTTTTAACAATGAATTTAGGTATAGTTGCTGCTTTTGCCTACGGCATATTAGCGGTTGTTGGTGGCATTATTGGCTACATTCAGGCTAGAAGTAGGGTTTCACTCTTAAGTGGTAGCATTAGCGGTTTATTACTAATGCTTGCGGCTTACTTTCAACTTCAAGGGCAAACCTGGGGTTCGATTTTAGCAGTGTTAGTTACTAGTGTTTTAGTAGTATTCTTTGTATTTAGACTGGCTAAAACACGTAAGTTTATGCCTGCGGGGTTAATGACGATTTTGGGTGTGCTGGCATTGGCGGTGATGGTGAATCAAATTGTGGCGAATTGAGGGTTTAAGTTTTAACGCAAAGGGGAGGCAGCGCGTTGCGGGGGTTCCCCCCGTTGTAGCGACTGCCGTCGCGCGGAGGGAAGCGCAAAGGGACGCGGAGAATTCGCCAATGCTGTATTTAGTGTAGAATCTGGCCAATCATTCGGTTTGCCTGGGAACTATAACCACCGCCAAATAAATTGAAGTGATTCAAAATGTGATAGAGGTTATAGAGGGTTTTTCTCTGCTCATAGCCTGGATCTAAAGGGAAGATTTCGTTGTAACCTTTGTAAAACGCTGCGGGGAACCCACCAAACAATTGTGTCATGGCAATATCGACTTCGCGATCGCCAAAATAAGTTGCTGGATCAAAAATTACGGGTTCTCCTGACGCAGTACACCCAGCATTTCCACCCCATAAATCACCATGTACTAAGGAAGGTTGCACCTGATGATTTGCCAAGAGTTCCGGGATAGCTGCGAGTAATTTTTCTTGCTGGGGGAAATTTCCTCCGCGTCGCCTTGCCAACTGAAATTGATAACCCAGGCGATGTTTAATATAAAATTCTGCCCAGTTTGCTGTCCAAGTATTGATTTGGGGCGTTGAACCAATAGTATTGTTAATTTTCCAACCAAAACCTTCGCTACTGCTAGCTTTATGCATCGCCGCCAATTTGCGCCCCATCTCTTCCCACGAATTACTGTTACCGCTACCAAGTTCTAACCATTCCAGCACGATGTAGCTAGAATTCTCAGCTACACCCCAACTTAGAGGTTTTGGGACGCGAATACTAGCTGTTGCTAGCATTTCCTTTAAACCCAATGCCTCAGCCTCAAACATCGCAATTTGGGATGCTTGGTTAATCTTGACAAAGTAGGTGATCTGAGCATTGGAAACAGCATAACCTTGGTTGATGCACCCGCCACTAACCGATCGCCGTTGCTGACTCTGAAATTTTTCGCCCGTTACCTGGCTAATATGGGTGTCGATTTGAGTCCACATGATTAAATAATTGGGGAGTGGGGAGTAGGGAGTGGGGAGTAGGGGATGAGGGAGATGAGGGGGATGAGGGGGATGAGGGAGATGAGGGGGATGAGGGAGATGAGGGAGATGAGGGAGACAAGGAGAATAATCAATGCCCAATGCCCAATGCTCAATACCCAATGCCCAATGCCCACTCCTCACTCCCCACTCCCCACTCCCCACTCCCCACTCCCCATTTTTAATTTACGGCTTGACGACAACTACACCGTAAGCATCTGGGGAAAGATACTCTTTGGCAGCTTGCATCAAGTCAGTTGCATCTTGGCTCTGAATGATTGCTGGGTAGTTAAAGGCGGGTTCTAAATCTCCCACTAAAGACTGATAATAGCCATACAAATTAGCGCGATCGCTTGGTGTTTCATTACCAAAAATAAATCTGTTCGCTACTCGCCGCCCCACACGGGCAATTTCTGATTCTGTTACCAACTCGGTTTGAACTTGGCGAATGTGTTGTGCGATCGCATCCTCTACTTGTGCTAAATTTTCCACTGCACATTTAGCTGAAATATAAAATGTCCCTTGCAACTGATTGCTCATGTTGCTCACAGAAATTGAAGAAACTAATCCCCGTTCTTCTCGTAAATCCCTCACCAGTCTTGATGTCTGTCCATGTCCCAAAATTCCTGCTAAAACATCCAGTCCATAGGTGCGATCTAACTGCGTCATTCCTGGAACTCGCCAAACCATCACTAGCCTTGCTTGCTGGAGACTTTCATCTCTAAATTCTCGACGGACAATTTCTGTAAATGGTGATTCAGTGGGGAGTGGGCTTGCCGTGAGCGTAGCCGAATGGGAGTGGGCAGAGACGCGATTAATCGCGTCTGTACTGAGTTTTGTAAATCCTTCAGCAACGGTTGCAATTAATTCTTCTACAGGCAAATTGCCCACAGCTACAGCAGTAATTGACTGGGGTTGATACCAATTAGTATGAAAATCCCGCATCTGCTGGGGTTTAAGTTCGGCAATCACTGATTCTGGCCCCAATACCGCACGGCGATAAGGTAACTCATCAAAGGCTGTCTCCATCGCCCGTCGAAATGTCCGGCGCTGGGGATTATCCTCTGAACGCCTAATTTCTTCTAAAACTACTAATCGTTCACGTTCAAAAGCATCATCAGGAATACTAGCATTAGATACTACATCTATTTGTAGTGGAGCAAGCTCGGCAAAATCTTTGGGCGCAGTGGTTATATAGTAATGTGTATAGTCTTGGCTAGTCGCGGCATTGGTAACAGCACCCCGCTCTTCAATTCGACGTTCAAATTCGCCGCTAGCCAGTCGTTCTGTTCCCTTAAAAATCATGTGTTCTAAAAAGTGAGCCATGCCGTTAATGGCATCAGATTCTACGGCTGAACCAACTTTGATCCATACGTTGAGGTTTACAGCTTCAACTGGCATCTGTTCAGCGATGATTGTCAAACCATTGGGCAAGTGATGCAGGGTTGGCGTGTTAAGACGAGGAAATTTCCGCAGGGTTGAAGTCATTGCTACTTGTGTGAGGAGCTATGTTACCGAAAATTTGGGTCTAAAGCCCCGTGCTTCTAGCACGGCTTTATATTGTATTCTATTCTTTTATCTGCAATATTCTATGATAAAATATAGAGATGATAGTGAGAGAAGCCAAGCTACTAAACGGAAGTAAGGAACAATACGAAGCTCTTGATGATGCCATTTGCACTGCCCAGTTTATTAGAAATAAAGCAGTTTGTTATTGGATGGATAATCAAGGAGTTGGTAAAGCTGACTTATACAAACTGTGCAAAGACTTAGCAGCCGAATTCGACTTCGCTTTCAAGTTAAACTCCGCAGCAAGGCAAGCCAGTGCCGAAAGAGGTTGGGCTACTATCTCAAGTTTCTATAAGCGTTGCAAAAAACAGGAGAAAAACAAAGGTTATCCCAAGTTTAAAAAGCATTGTCGCTCTGTAGAGTACAAGGTATCAGGGTGGAAACTATCTGGAGATTGCATGAGCATTAATTTTACAGATGGATTTCAAGTTGGATCTTTGTCTTTATTCTGCAATAACGAAACGCGGGAAGACCTTCACAGACTCAAAATTAACCGTGTGCGAGTGGTAAGGAAAGCAGATGGCTACTATGCCCAATTCTGCTTTGATGCCGAACGCAAGGAAGAGGGGGTATATACAGGCAATGTTGTTGGGTTGGATCTGGGGTTAAAATATTTCACCAAAGACCAAAATGATAATGCTGTAATTTATCCCCAATTCTTGAGAAAGTCAGAACGCAGACTCAATAGAGATCAGAAGCGGTTGAGTAAAAAGTTTGTTAAAGGTTAAGAATCATCACTTGGCTAAGTCAATTTCCGACGCTACCTGGTATCAGTTTACTCAATGGTTGGACTACTAGGGGAAAGTC
Organism: Nostoc sp.; assembly: GCF_036919575.1. Taxonomy (GTDB): domain Bacteria; phylum Cyanobacteriota; class Cyanobacteriia; order Cyanobacteriales; family Nostocaceae; genus Nostoc. Next base: position 116,817 of record NZ_JBALBY010000124.1, read on the forward strand.
TGGGACAAGGTAGCGATCGCAGTGTCGCCCGTTTACACAAGTCAAGATGGCTTTAATTGCGGTCATCGAGTGAAAAAGTCACTTCTTCCCAGGACTCATTCATGTTCTAACTGCAAGGTGGAAATATGCCGCAATACCAATGCGGCGATTAACATCTTAAAGAAAGGCATGAAGGAATTGGGCATGGAATGGCAAAACAATAGTACCCAAGGGCATTGAGAATCTGCCTCGCAAGCGGGAAAGCATGGGGAGAAAATCGTCTCTAGTATTGATGGTACAGACGCGAGGAAAAAGCGTCTCTCCTGATATAGCAAGCGGATTTCTGCGAACCATGAATTAGAATCCCCGTGCGTGAACGCCGGGGAGTATGTCAAAAAAGGAAGCAGGGATTGCAACATAGATTGATTCTGATTTAATCTGGAAAAAGTACTACGCCAGTTTAACGGCACATTTGCCCTTCTGCCGATAAACTTGTTCAACAAAACACTTTGATAGCCTAAAACGATGAAAGCATCTGCTAATTTCGACTTTGAAGACGATAAATTCAATGCACCGCCTTCTCAAGTCATCCCCTGGTGTCAGATGATTAATCCTCGGTATGGCACAGATGGTATGCAATCCCACGGTTTGGCGATTAAGCTAGATAATGCCAATGCTGTCGGCTTTGTGCCAGATGAGAATTGGCAGCAAGTGGAGCATGAATTTAGCTCTGGAGTCGAAACGGTCTTTATTAGCAGTATTCCACACTTGGTTATAGTGCGTCGGGGGCCATTGTCTGTCAAAGACCGGGAAAGTGGTTTAAAACTGGGTACGCTCAAAGAGAATTATGATGCTTTTTTAGCAGACAAACTTAAATTTAAAACCTTTACTCGCTATCTAATTTTTATAGTGGGAGAGAATAAAAAGTTTTTACATGAATCACCACTACAACTAACTCTTAACGGTGCTGCCGGAGCGAGTTTCAGCAAAACCTATTGCGAATATCAACAAGGCAAAGTAGTTAGTGGATTCGTCGCTGAACTAGAAAAAGCTTATGCTGTTTACCGCAAGCAACCTTTGACACCAAAAGGCCCTTTATTTCATGCTCACGGGATTTTTTGCCCCATAATTGAGTCTGAAGAAAGAGGTATTGAACCAAATACAGTTCTGGTAGCTTCAACTGTAGACTACAAACATCCGACAGTGGGGACTTTAACAGAATATTTAATTGCTTCGGATTCTCTTGAGTCTGCAATGATTTGCAAGACTTTTGAAGAATACAAAGATTTTGGGAAGGAACCTGTAAAAGCTGAAACGCCTAAATTGGCAATGGCAGGAGTTTCCAACTCTTACGTTTATGCTGATGAAGATGATTTTGCTTATCCGCCGTATTAGGGACTGACAAATAAAAAAACATCCCAAATTTTCTTGTGGGATGGGTGTCCTCACCCGTCCTATATTCAGGGCGGGCTTTCCTGCCCACCCCACAAGATGGATAATTTATTTCTTGTCAGTCCCTTAGGTGGGAGCAGGTACAATACGCTTGGGTTAGCGCCAAAAACCTGAAACTGCGTAGGTTGGGGAGGCAGTGCGCCCTTGCGGTTTCCCGACTTGAAGCAACTGCCGTCGGCGAGCCACTCTTGTTGCACCTGGCGTCGGGTTTCCCGACTTGTCCCTTGCGCGTCTCCCCTTGGGAGAAGCAAGTCGCGTTTGAGTAACGAAACCCAACAAAGCAATTTTTTTTAGCCCAAGCGTATTGGAGTAGGCAGTCTATAAGCCAAAATTTTTATAGATACTCACACAGGTACAGTCAAAATGGATATTAAAAATGGCTTCGTCGGCACTGTTGGCAACACACCCCTAATTCGCCTAAACAGCTTTAGTGAAGAAACAGGGTGTGAAATCCTTGGTAAAGCAGAATTCCTCAATCCTGGCGGTTCCGTCAAAGACCGCGCCGCACTTTACATCATCGAAGACGCCGAAGAGAAAGGTCTACTCAAACCTGGTGGCACCGTTGTAGAAGGAACTGCTGGTAATACTGGCATTGGACTAGCACATATTTGCAACGCCAAAGGCTACAAATGCCTAATTATCATTCCCGATACTCAGTCACAAGAAAAGATAGACGCACTAACAGCGCTGGGAGCAGAAGTCCGTCCCGTCCCTGCTGTAGCCTACAAAGACCCGAACAACTACGTTAAGCTATCTGGCAGAGTCGCTGCTGAGTTAGAAAATGCGATTTGGGCGAATCAGTTTGATAACTTAGCCAACCGCCGCGCCCACTACGAAACCACAGGGCCGGAAATTTGGACGCAGACTGATGGTAAAATAGATGCCTGGACAGCTGCAACTGGTACTGGTGGTACTTTTGCTGGTGTGGCGTTGTACTTGAAAGAACAAAATTCGGCGATTAAATGCGTTGTTGCCGATCCGCTAGGTAGTGGACTTTATAGCTATGTCAAAACTGGCGAAATCACAATAGAAGGCAGTTCCATCACCGAAGGCATCGGTAACGGTCGTGTTACAGCCAATATGGAAGGCGCACCTGCTGATGATGCTATCCAAATCGATGACAAAGAAGCTTTACGGGTAGTTTATCAATTGCTGAGGAAAGATGGGCTGTTAATGGGCGGTTCAACGGGTATCAATGTTGGCGCAGCTGTTGCCCTAGCGAAGCAGTTGGGACCAGGACATACTATTGTCACCATCTTATGTGATAGTGGTTCCCGGTATCAGTCGCGGATATTCAACCCGGAATGGCTAGCCTCAAAAGGACTTTCAATAGATTAGTCATTAGTCATTAGTCATTAGTCATTAGTCATTAGTCATTAGTCATTGGGGACTTCCAACAAATAAATTACCCAATCTTGTGGGGTGGGCAACATGAGCGCCCATATAGAAAGGCGCTCATGTTGCCCACCCCACAAGAAGTAGTTGAGTATTTTTTTATTTGGAAGTCCCTTAGTACACAATTTCGTAAATTCGTGGCCAATTCAGGGTTTAAATTTAAACGTAGAGGGGCGCAGGGTTTGTTTGACTATATTCACTACCAACTTAGGCAAAGCTCTACTTACAGCTATTTTCAGGTAAATAGACCACGCGGTAAGGGCACAGGAGTGCTGTTACCCTACGATAGATGTGGTTCAAATACATGAAAAATTCTATAGTACAGCATTTCGCAATTTCATAACGTTATTAAATCTTGCAAAGCCTTGCTAGTCGGTCGCTCAATTCGTCACGGATTTATGAAATGCTGTACTTAGTCATTGGTTAGTACTTACAAGCAACAAATGACAAATGACAAATGACAAATGACAAATGACAAATGACAAGGTTTCATTCCCAGAAATCAAACTAATTAACAATATCAATGTCTGCAATCTTGTTGACTAAAGCGAGGCATCCAATGAATATCCAGCAGCTGCGTCAATCCTTAAAACAAAAGTGGCTGATTTACTACGAGCAAAATATTCCCTGGCTGGTCAAAATCCGAATTTGGGGCACTTACGATGGTCTGCGGCGTCCTTTATCCGGTTTTATTTTGGCAACACTGTCTGTTTTGGAACCCCAGTTTGATGAAATACTTTCTTTTATGCTGGATCTGAATAACGATCCAGATAAAATAGTCGCCGCTTTAGGTCTTAACTTCAATCCTGATGAAGAATTAGGCTTAATAAAATCAGAACATTCTATGGCTACAAGCCAAGTTGAAAGCGAGTCGCCAGATCAGAAGCATTCTAAAGATATGTCATTGGTTGTAACTGCCAGCAAAATTGCGCCTCATTCTCTTGCCAAGACTTTACACTCAAAGTTACCACGCGCCGACCAATCAGTGCCATTATCTACAGCTACTACTGAGGTAGCTCACACACACAGACCTCAGTTGTTTGGTGTATTTGGCACTAAAATTGCTCCAGATACTCCCGTAAAAACTTCACACTCAGCCAAGCTACCCTCCGGTTTATTAAGCGAAGATAAACCAGTAGGTAGCTCGTTTGCAGCTTCTCGTCAGACATTGCTCCTTGAACGCCTCCCTTTAGGAGGATCGCTGACAACGATCGCTGAGGTTAACAGCAAAGCCAAAACTATGCCATCTGTGGCATTAGCTACCGAGGTTAAGAGCAACGACAAAACAGTGCGATCGCTATCTGGGCGACTCCCTTTAGGTGCATCGTTGGCAATTACCACCGAGATTAACAGCAACGGCAAACCAGTGCGATCGCTAGCAATTACTACCGAAGTTAAGAACAACGGCAAACATCCGAATATCCAACTAGAACACGTTAAAAGCAAAGTAAATTTACCAACCACTAATGCCCGTAGTCTAGCTTCTTGGGTAGATGAATTTTGTCAAGGTACTAAATCGGATCGAGAGGAAGATATTTTTATTTGAACAGCGATAACAATAGATGGAGCGCCAAAAAACGATTACCACTAGAGACGCGTTATAGCAGTTCTCGGTTGAGTGAGGCACAAGAACCCCACCCCCAACCCCCTCCCCGCAAGCGATGAGGGGGCTAAGATATACCTCATGTGATTAGGAAACGCTAAAGCAAAGCTGTACCAAGTATAATTTCGCGTCTCTACTCTTTCTTAATTACGAATTACGAACTTGTACTGAGCGCAGCCGAAGTATTACGATCTACGGGTATTCGTGAGAAACAAACGGAATTTCTACTACTTCCCCCTCAGTTTCTCCTACTTGGACTTTCAAGCCTACGCCACCAGCTTTGGTGCGAATGTAACCTAGTCCAAAGTAACCATCAGCAGTTTGGGTGTAACTGGTAAGTTTGCCGACCTTTTCATCTCCAACTGCGATCGCACTTCCAATTTCCGCAGGCGCACTGAGGCGCACACCAAATAGGTGTTGTTTTACACCTTTGTATGTATTCAACCGAGCAATGGTTTCTTGCCCAATATAACAACCTTTATTAAAAGAAATTGTTTGCCACAAACCAACTTCCAGAGGATTGTAATCATCTGTGAGTTCGGAATCTGGGGCGGGGCGGCCTTGTAAGATTCGCAAGGTATCCCAAGCGCGATCGCTCATCTCTACCGCCCCAGCTTCTAACAATTTGTTCCACACCGAAGATTTATCAGTATAGGGAAAAGTTAAGGTGTATCCGGGAGCCGCTAACCCACTACCCACAGCAATCCGCACTCCTTCGGCGGGAGCGATAGTGTATACTTTGTGACTACCGTAAGGTTGGCCGATGAGTTCACCAATACCTAACTTTTCTAAAACGGCGTCGCTTCCTGGGCCAATCAGGCTGAAGGTGTTGGTGTATTTTGTGATATCAGATAATTCCACCTTGTCGGCATAGAAAATATATTTATCCAGCCATTCCATGAGATATTGGCGGCGGTTGGGCGAAACTAGCAGGATTACCGCATCTTCTCTAACGTAGGCGGTTGCTAAATCAATTGTTCTGGCTGTGGAGGTGACAAAAACCGTATCACAGCCTTGTCCCGGCTTGAGTATTTGAAAATTGTTAGTACTTTGGTTGTGCAAGAAATTGAGGCGATCGTCGCCAGACACTTTGATGCGTCCCCAGGCGGTGCGATCGCATATAGCAACTGCTTCTTTTGCGGCTTGGATAGCTGCTGCGTCTTTATCGTCAATTATAGATGTTGGCATGGTGATGAGAAGTTGCCCTGTTTCAATGTTGTCGCACTGAAAATCTTAGCAAATAAGCGTTTCCAGCTTCAATGCATCTCCGGTTTTCTTGTAGCGTATAATCAAATCAAAAGAAAGTGCCGAACAATAAAAACTTATGAAACGAACTTTTACTGCAAGCGTATGGCAGGAAGGTAACTGGTTTGTGGCACAATGCTTGGAGATTGATATTGCTAGCCAGGGTCAGACTGAAACTGAGGCATTGGCTAATCTTGAAGAAGCTTTGTCACTGCATTTTGAACCGCCAGTAGCTACTATTATTCCTCAAATTAAGACACTTCAGGTAGAAATAGGTGCCGCTTAAACCATTACCTTATCGTGAAGTGAAGCGTAGATTAGAGGCAGCAGGCTTTAGGGAAGTTAGCCAAAAGGGTAGTCACGTAAAGTTTGCCAAATATACCGATGAAGGAACCCGTACTGCGATCGCGCCTCATTATCGAGAAATTACTATTGGTACGCTGGCCAGTATTTTACGACAAGCTGGGATAAGTGTAGAAGAGTTTGAGGTTTTGTAAGGGCGACATAGAAGTGAAAAGGGCGAGGCGATCGCTTCAAAGCTTTTTATGAACTCTCTATTTATCCTTTACTGTCCAAAATTTTGAAAATAGCTTCGCGGCTGACAGTTTCAGTATTTTCACCTTCTTTAATAGCCCTTTCTAAGGCTATATCTTGCCGCAAACTCTGCCCAATGTAAAACTTGAGTAATGCATCAAGTGTCATGTCTCGATTAGCTGCTACTTTTTCGAGCGATCGCAATGTATCTGTTGGTATCTTTATTGATACTGTCTCTGTCGCACGGGGTCTTAAGTGTAATTCTAGTTTTTCTTCAGGCTTGTTCATATAGCTTTCTTTCAGTGCGAGTAGCTAGAGGCCAGAAATAATTCGTCTTTCCCTACTGTGTTGTAGATAAACTATCAAGTTTATATTTATTGACTTCCTTAAAAAGGTATATCAATATCATCAGATATGTCGTACCAGTTTCTATCTAGTAAACTTTTTCCAAAGTATATAATAAATTCTTGTAATACCTCTCTCGAATATATAAAAGTTTCCCATGTATAATCGAATTGTTTATCTTCCGAAATACACAGATAACTTTCACCGTCACTCAAATCGTATTCCCGAAATCCATCCAAACATATTGTAGTTAATTCGTTTGTATTAGGATCATAAAACTCTGGATTCTCTTGACTATTAAGATAAAAATCACCGACTGTTTTTCTTTCAATTTCTAAGATGTTCCAGTATTTATGATTAAGTGAATCTAAAAATAAATTTTCTTTACCTGGTAATACTAAAAATCTCCCTGCTATCTTATCCGAGAAAACTCCAGATTCCAGAATATATACCCAGTAGTGTAAATTTAGCAAATATGGATCTAAAATCAGTTTATTAATAGAAACACTTAAACCGCATATACTTTGGTAGAAAAATATTTGATATCGTTTATCTCTTTTTCCAGGATTTTTAAGTCTATACCCTATACATTGCGATGCCTGGCTCATCTTAAACTTTTGCTCAAAACCAATCTCGTCAAGTATATTGATAGCCAAAAATATCAATTCTTCCCCAGGTTCTTCAAAAATTTCGTCACCTGACGAAACTAAAGAAGTCACACCGTCATAGTTTATCTTTTCCAATTGTTTGCTAGCTTCATTAGTAATAGCAGGAGAGCAATTACTTACCCACTCAGGTTTGTACTTGAGAAATAGATCCTTTAACTTGTCTCTTAAAGCGCGATCGCCTGGAAATTCGCTTTTAATACCAAAATCCTTATATACATTTGAGATTTGCTTGCGTACAGTTCCTTCTGCACGACCCCTCAATTGAGCAATCTGATCATTAGTGTGTCCAGCCAGCAACAACTTCAACACCTCTACCTTACGAGGTGCTTTCTTTAGCATTTCTAGAGCTTCGTTAAACTGCGGACTATTCATACTTTTCAGAATACCGCATTTCCCTTAATCTGCGTACTTTGCGTATTGCGCGTATTCACTTTTGCTTTATGGGTGTCCATTGCTTTGCGTATCTGCGTAATGAGCATGATATACAGAGCAGCGTTTGAGTGAAGCAATGAAAAATAATTCTAGATTTGTTCAATTAGAAATACCAGGAATGGAGCAATTTCTTGTCCAAAAGAAAACTGTCTTAGAAACAACCAAGATGACTCTACAAGCTATTAGAGATATTTCGGCTAAGAATCCAGACAATCAAATCACATTCCATCAATTAGAAATACCAGGGATGGAAGAATTTATCGCCAAATTGAAAACACAGTCAGAACCTACCAACTCAATTGACTACAGCCGCATGAGTGAAGATTTTGCTGCTTGAAGAAAAAGCGTAGGCGCAGCCCGCCGTAGGCATCGCCTGACTTCATTAACCCACGCAGGTGGGTTTCGTTTGTATAGCCCCAGAATTCTATTCTGAGGGCATTTTATTTGTTACCCTTCTGGCAATTTAGCAAACGCCTGTTCAACCAACTCCTTTGCCTTAGCATCCAAAAGCAACCAATCGACTTCACCCAATTCATCAATTAAACTAGTATCAATATCAGCAGCTTCCTCCTGTGGGCTGTATTCAATAAAACACACCTGATAACACAGTTCCCACAAATCGATACTCGCTTGTTGCTGTTGACGCTCCAAACGTAGATGATATCCTGGATGGGGCATCGGCAGACGAGCCAGAGTTTCTCTGATTTCATCTGCTTCTTGGGGCGTTGCAGTTTCCATTGCTTGCAACAGTTCAGTCACCAATGCTTTGATTTCATCAGTGGTGCTAGCCGGCCAAATCAGGACATCGTGGTAAGTTCCCGTCCAGGAAGATTCATCAAGCAACTTGCGAAGATTGTCGATAACGCGAATGAAAGCAGGTTGCATGAGGATTTCAGCCTGCTGCCATGCAACTGAGTTTGTTATTTTAGGTGGCATTGGTACTAAACAGGGACACTAAAAGAAAAATAAACAGTCTGTGTTTATTAAAAAGCTGTGTTTTTAATCTAAATCTTTTCTCAAGATAGCGGATTTCATTGAAGAAAATTTGGAGATATTTATTACCAGCTAGAAAATTAGGTAATAACTCTGGTGAGGGAATATGATCGGCAAGCTACTAGACCATCGTTACCAAGTAATTCGAGTCCTCGCAATGGGAGGATTTGGTCAAACCTATATTGCCCAAGATACTAGGCGTCCCGGCAATCCTATTTGCGTTGTCAAGCACCTTAAACCCGGAACTGACCCCAGAGTTTTTGATACTGCTAAACGCCTATTTAACAGCGAAGCCGAAACCTTAGAAAAACTGGGCAACCATGACCAAATACCCAGACTGCTAGCATACTTTGACGAAAACCAAGAATTTTATTTAGTACAAGAATATATTGAAGGACATACCCTAGCTGAGGAACTTATACCTGGTAAGCGCTGGAGTGAAAGCCAAGTAATTCAACTATTGCAGGAAGTTCTGGAAATTCTCGAATTTGTCCATCGTCAAGGTGTGATTCACCGCGACATCAAACCGGATAATATCATTCGTCGCGCCTCAGATCATAAGTTAGTTTTAGTAGACTTTGGAGCAGTGAAGCAACTGCGTACACAGTTGGTAACAGTGGGCGGACAACCCTCTGCTACAGTAGTTATTGGCACTCCTGGCTATATGCCCACAGAACAAGGGCAAGGTAAACCTCGTCCTAACAGTGATATCTATTCTCTCGGCATCATCGCCATTCAAGCATTAACAGGATTACAAGCAACAGAATTGCAAGAAGACCCGGCAACGGGGGAAATCATCTGGCGGCATTCAGCAACCGTAAACCATCGACTGGCGGCAGTGTTATCCAAGATGGTACATTATCACTTCAAAGACCGCTACCAAAACGCCACGGAAGCACTGCAAGCGTGTAAAGATGCGATTAATCCAGTACCTGCACTTTCCACACCTCAAGAATCCGCCAAATCCCAGCCTCAAGTATCTCGGCTGCAAACGGTTGCAGTTGCACCAGCGAACCCTATCAAACCTGCCCCTAAAGACTCTAGTAAATCCGACCCATGGCCGATATTAATTGGCATATTATTGGCAGGTGGTGCGGCTGCCTTGGCAGCAAATGTCTATCCAAATGTAAAAAATTTAGCTGCTAATCTTACAGGTAAGGATACCGCCTTAGTAAACAAATGTTCGGCTGTTGTCGTCGGAAATTCTAATATTCGTTCTGAACCTAGTTCGATTAATTCTGATAATATTTTGCAAACTGTTACTGATAATACCAATTTCGAGGTAACAGGCAAGCGGACAAAACGAGGTTGGATAGAAGTTAAACTTAAATCTGGTCGTTTGGCTTGGGCATATTCGGATGTGATCACCAATAATCAAGAATGGGGTTCTTGCCTGCGCGAAAAGGGAATTGCAACTAAGACAGTAGATGATGATACCTTGATTGCGACTCGACCAACTCCCAAGCCACAACCAAAATTGAGGAATCTAACAACTGCATTACCAGACAAGCCGAAGGGGTCAACTGACGATGCTGGAAAATCAGAGCGATCGCAGCCTACAGATAACAATGCCAATATTATAGAACAAGCTAGACAGAAATATGAATCAGGAGATATAATTGGTGCGATCGCACTTTTAAGATCGGTTCCGGCAAATGCTGCTTCCAGTATCCAACAGACGGGTAAAATAATTGCCCAGTGGCAGCTAGATTGGGCGAAAGCGGAGGCGATATCTAATGAGATCAACAAAGCCCTGGATGATGGGAAATGGGATAAAGTTTTAGATTATAGAAACCATCCAGAAAAGTTGCCGAATACTCAATATTGGCGAAACAGAATCGAACCATTATTTAAACAAGCAGCCGAAAATCTGGCAAAACAGGCACTAACTAAACTCGAAAATCAAGGTAATCAGAAAAATACCCAACAGAAACTTCCCGATCCTAAGCAACCTGCCACTACAGAGAATCCTAATACTACAGAAACTCCAAAAGGCGGCTTTTAACAGTTACGAGTGTTTACTGGTTACTAATTTTCTTAATGCATTTTTTACCTCATTTGTCAATGCGTAAGTTCTATAACTATGGAAATGAGAAACAACATGGACAATAACAAAATTGAGGTTACTGGAATAAGCAAACCTCTACTAAGGCTGATTGATGAGCGAGTGAGGCACTTTGGAGGCGACAGAGCAGCGTATATCCGTGATTTGATTGAAAGGGATATCTTTGGCACATCACACGGGCATAAACATACATTTACAGAGTTTCGTACAAAGCGTACTTTTGACTCACAACAATGGAAAGCGGACATGGAATCATTAGCTCAAGGAGCGGAACAAATACCAGTTTTACCGCCAGAATCCTTTACTCGTGAAAGCATTTATGGGAATCATGACTGATGCTTTTCATGGCAGATACAAACATTCTATTACGGTTCATTTCTCCTTCAGATCCAAATCATATTTTGGTTCGTGATGCCATCTACTCTTTACTGCAAAAGGGAGAAGAAATCTGTTACACATCACAAATTTTGGGAGAATTTTGGAACGTATGTACGCGACCTACAACCGCGCGGAGCGGTTTTGGCTTATCAATTGAGGAGACAGACCAGAGGGCGCAAGTGATAGAGCGGTACTTCAATTTTTTGCCTGATAGTGCAGCAGTTCATACACAATGGCGGCGTTTAGTTGTCGATTATAGGGTGTCGGGGGTCAAGGTGCATGATACACGATTGGTTGCAGCAATGCTAGTACATGGACTGACCCATATCCTTACGTTTAATATTAGTGATTTTGCCCGTTACTCAAAAATTACTGCCGTTAATCCCACAACGATCTCACCTTAAATTACACCTCTACATGATTACTTATATACAAGTTTCTATGTGTAGTTGAGTTGCTGCTTAAGCGCCCCCGAGCGTGTGATGTCGTCAAACTACGCTTATCCTGACATCTCTTTGCACTGGCAACTAGTTAGGGCTTGCTGAAAAAGTCCTTTGGTGAGGGCAGGGAATAGGGAATAGGGAACAAGGAACAGTTTTATCCCTATTTTTGCCAATTTCTTGTGGTACTAGAAATTGGAAATGCAAGGCTTTTAAGCCTCATACACCTATTCTCTTGCACTTTTTTCGACGGTAATAGCCTGAAAAGTTTGAAATATAAGGATTTTATCGTTATTCAGCAAGCCCTAGTTACTCAATATTATTGTGTGCAACTAAGTTCCACTATCAAGGTTACAGTAATACTACCTTTACCCCTTAAGTTTTATTTATTAAATTTATAAAATTGATAATTTCTTGTACTGATTCGTAATCATCCATATCTCCTTGCTCTTGATGAATTATTGCGGCTTTATGTAAGTCTATCATTGCAGGTTTCATCGATTGCTGAAGATAAGAAATTCCTCGCATTTTGTAACTATCAGCATTATGAGGATTGAGTTCAATGGCATGGCTATAATCTTCAATTGCTTCTTGATAATTATTTAAAGAAAAATTTACTAATGCTCTTTTGGAATAAGCATTTTCATCATTGTTACCGAAGTTTATAAATTTGGTAAAATTCTCTAGAGCTTTTCGATAATTATTTAACTTAAAATGGCTTAAACCTAGATTATAAAATGCTCTAGCATAATCTGAATCTGGTTTCAACTCAATAGCTCGGTTAAAATCTTCAATCGCTTTTTGCTCTTCTCCCAATCCCAGATAAGTTAATCCGCAGATTATAAAAAGCTATTGCATCATTGGGATTAAATTTAACCGCCCTATCTAAGTCCTTTAAAGCACTTTCATAGTCTTTTAAGTTAGAATAGGCTGCACCTCTACTTCTATACGCTTCTGCATCGTTAGGGTCAAAGTTTATAAATTTGGTAAAACTCTCTAGAGCTTCTCATTTCCAGACGCACTTTTGCCAAGGACAAGGAATCATCTGGCAAGTAGAAGCAGAACATTACTTCAGAGCAGATATGAGTATGCTATCCCATCAAACAGTGCTAGTTTTTTCATATCTTGCAAACTCCTACTGGTTAAGTCAAGCTGCACCTCACACATCATCCATCTGGGAAGTTCTACTCGTACCTCCAGTAAAAGTTTTGCAAAGAGTACAACATCATGATACATCTGCAATTCCTTCCTAACTATACATTTCACCGCAGTTTGCAGTTCCCGAAGGGCGATCGCAGACTGCGGTAAGTTGAAGGAAAGGCAAAAATACTTGTGATAGACAATATTGAGTGAGCAATGGTGATTTGTCTACGCATTGTTGATGATTTTAAACTACAGATGCACACAGATGAATTATCTGTGTGCATCTGTGTCCATTTATGATTTTATTTTCTCTATTAGTGCATTTCGTCGTATTCTGGGGCTTCAACTCGTCTTGCTTCCATCCGCGAAGCCGGCAGAAACTCAGCGCGACGGACTGGAAGCAAGGGCGGTGTATTTCCTTGGTAGGGGTGAATCACTTGTACAGTACGGGCTGGGCGCTGCCGTGGTGAGAATAAAGCCAATACCCCAGCGACGACAACACCACCACCAATAGTGAGAGTTGCGCCTCCCACAGCCCAAAGCATGGGTGAAGACCACCAAGAATTTTGCGGCTGGAATGCTGCTGCTTTTGGTTGGTTATTTTGCTGGGCTAATTGCCACTGCTGTTGAGTATTAAAATTTTGAACTTGGCCTTGGAGTTGTTGATTTTGCACCTTCAGCTGTTCATTGTCGTTTTTTAAACGCTCCAACTGCATCTGCGTGTTTAGCTTCTCCACCTCTAGGCGCTGGTCAGTATTGGGAGCAACTGACGGCTGAACCTGAGTGGGATACATTGGTTGCCCATAAGGACCGTAAGGATACATTTGTGGCTGCATTCCCGGTGCTACTACAGTCCCTGGCATTTGGGAAGCAACAGCAAAGTTAGGTTGTAGGGGGGTATTTGTTCCTTTGAGCAATACGAGAGCCGCCAGCCCAGCTACGGCGACACCACCAATAAACGCCATACTCTCACTCATCGCCTTTGCTCCTCAATTGCGACGTAACTATAAACATTTGTGACTGACTCACTCTCACACTCATAAATTATGCCTACTTGATTTCACATAATACTCGAACTATAAGCGACTGTATCAGCTAGTTTTTTTACATGATGATATCTGATGTTAATATTCAAGACCATAATCGTCAAATTGTCTACTAAACAAGGATAGAAAAACTACACTGTTATAGTTCCAAATCTTATAGTCAAATATAGCCAGACGTTTGAAATTTAGGTTTAAGCCACTCTACTTTCAGCATGGACACGCTTAAATAGTGGAGTTAGTCGCCTTGGATGTACTACCAGATATCCCCTATCCCTTGACGGGATTACTTTTTTATTGATAATGGCGTTTCTTAATCAGTATGAGGTGGCTTCTTACTGCTCTCAGTAGAGATTATAGCCAATAAACGGAGCCAATCTGAATAGATTTTGTTTAAAGTTTTATCATACTTTTTTAATCTACTTTCCCGATCTGATCAAGGGGAGTATTTATGCTGGTATTGGTGGTGTTGATGGCTGCCTTGAGACTTTGGCAAAATTGGGCGATCGCATTTAATCCCTGCTCTGGGGTGCCTTCGGCTAACCGTTTCACAAAAGCGCTGCCCACGATCACGGCATCTGCGCCCCATTCCTTTACCTGACGGGCTTGTGCCGCTTCGGAAATCCCAAAGCCTACACCAATGGGTTTATCAGTAACACCACGAATTTGTTTGAGTAAATTGGACACGCGGTTTTCCACTTGCGATCGCATTCCCGTAACCCCTGTCACAGTGATTAAATAAATAAATCCTTGGGAAGAACGAGCGATCGCTTCTATTCGTTCATCTGAACTGGTGGGAGCTATGAACAACGTCAGATCAATTCCGATGGCGCTAGCTGGTTGCAGCAAGCTTGCAGCTTCTTCTAAAGGTAAGTCTGGTACTACCAATCCCGCTACTCCGGCCGCAGCAATTTCCTGGAGAAATTTGTCAATTCCCCGGTGCAAAATTGGGTTGTAGTAGGTAAATAGGACAATGGGCGATCGCAATTTGGGAGTAGTTGCTTGCAGCATTTCTAGTACCTGCTCTAATTTCGTTCCCCTTTGCAAGGCGCGGGTAGCAGCAGCTTGAATCACTGGCCCATCCGCTAGAGGATCGGAGTAGGGTATACCTAGTTCAATTATGTCGGCTCCACTACGATCTAGAACTTCCAAAGCTTTTGCTGTTGTTTCTAAATCTGGATCGCCAGCAGTTATAAAAGGAATCAGAGCGCACTCACCATTGCGCCCAAGAGTTTCAAAGCAATCAGAAATCGCAGTCATAGCATTAGTCATTGGTCATTGGTCATTAGTCATTAGTCGTTGGTCATTGGTCATTGGTCATTTTCGGTTATTCACAAAGGACAAAGGACAAATGACAAATGACAAAGAACCAATGATAACTTTACACCTGAGATTGCTCTTCTTGTTCAATTTCAGCTTGAATTCGTGCTAGTTCTTCGGGAGTAAGCTCTTCTAGCCGCTTTTGCAGAAAGTCTTGCTCATAGTGTTCCCTCTGTTGATGGTAGGTCATTTTTTGTCCCACCGCCCGGAAAAAATAGGTGGCTAACCAGCCAATTAACCCACTGACTAGTAAGACTTGGCTCCATATACCAGCTTGCTGATTATCCAAACCGACTAGCTGTAATCCTAGATATGCCAAGCCGCCGGCAATAAAAACACCCAAGCCAATTCCAATCGCGTCAATCCGTCGCATGAGAGTTATGACCTACCAATCTCGTTAAACTTGAATTTGTCGCCGTTGGGGTCGGAAATTTACAAACGGCGATAGAACCAACAAACCCGGAAAGAAGAAAAACACCAAAAAGTACATAAAGACACGCTCAATGGAGGTAGCTACATACCAACGCTGCTTCAGGTACAGCAAGATAGCAATCGGGATTACTAGAAGGTAAGCTCCAGCCAAAATCAGATACAGCAGGGCGACAATCATAACTTTCAAGTCTTAAGCATCTGTTTTCCATCATAGGCTGAAGAGCCAGACTCAGAGAAGTAAGTCTTGAAGAAGAATGCAGAATCCAGAATTCAGCAATCTTTCAGTCGGGGATTGGGACCAGCGACTTTCTTGTTGACCACAAAACTAGAATTTTTGGTGGGGGTGCAAAAACGCCGATGAATAATCGGCGTTTTCGTTCAGAATTCATTCTGACTCCTGAATTCTGTTCGATAAATGCTTTCAACATCACCGCACCAGAATTCCCTGTTTATGTCCAAATTGACAATATCATGCTATAATAGAAAATTCACTAGCAAACAATGCTCTAGTCAGACCAGATCGAAAACTCATCCAGATTGATTAGGAAGAAACAAACAAGACTTCCTACTCTGGAAAAAATATTTTGAATCTAGTTGGACAAAAGACACAATTGATGGTGGAATAGATGAGGAGGTATTTACTGTCTCCACAAAAGAACTAGTTATACTAGTTGCCAAACACCAATGGGGGTGTGGCGGAATGGTAGACGCTACGGACTTAGATAACTGAGCCTTGAAGGAGAAATCCCTCAAGTGGAAGCTCTCAAACTCAGGGAAACCTAAATCTGACAACAGACATGGCAATCCTGAGCCAAGCCGAAAAAAGTCGTGAGTAATGAGTACTGAGTAGTGAGTAAATTAAAACTCCTAACTCTTAACTCCTAACTCCTAACTATTCGGAAGGTGCAGAGACCCGACGGGAGCTACCCTAACGTAAAGTCGAGGGTAAAGGGAGAGTCCAATTCTCAAAACCTGGCCTTGCTAAAGCTATCAGGTAGCAGTGAAAACTGCGGGAGAATGAAAATCCGTTGATCTTAAACGGTCGTGTGGGTTCAAGTCCCTCCACCCCCACTAAAAATCTAAAATGCCAAAAGACTTCTATAGAAGGTGTGGGCGGGTTGTATCTAATCATAGATGAACTCGCCCATAAAGTTGTTTGCTAGCTCTGATGGTTAGTTCTACTAATGTTAACCGTGGCTATAGGGTGTGATAGCGATCGCTTTACACCCCACAGCACAACAGCGTCAGTTCACCATCACCCAAAAGGATCTGACTGTTGAATCTCTGTTTTTGTAGGTTGCGATCGCTCATATCTGAATCTCTCTTCTCTCTATCAAAATTAACTAGCTAGATAGCTATGTATCTTATCCTTATGTCTTCGTAGAGTACCCAAAGCTTTTTGCTCTATCTGTCGCACTCGTTCTCGACTAATACCCATACGTTGACCAATCTCCACTAAAGAAAGTTCATTTCCATCTGTTAAACCAAAACGTAAAGTTAAGATTTCTCGTTGCTGGGGAGTTAATTTTGACAATAAGTTTTGAATATTTTGTTGGAGAAACTTTTGGTCAGCATATAATTCTGGAGAGAGTCCATCATCCTCCAACATATCTTGTAATTCTGTATCTTTTTCTGAGCCAACTCGCAATTCTAGAGAGATAGGTTGACGTGCTAAGAGTAAATAATCTCGAATTTGTTTAGGATCTAAAGATAGTTCTTCGGCGATATCAACTGTGGTAGGAGTACGACCTAATTTTTGAGTTAATTCGCGTTGAATACGCTTGATTTTATTCAGTTTTTCGGTAACATGAATAGGCAAGCGGATAATACGCCCTTTTTCGGCGATCGCTCGTGTAATTGCTTGACGAATCCACCAATAGCCATAAGTTGAAAACTTGTACCCTTTAGTAGGGTCAAATTTCTCAACTCCTCGCTCTAAACCTAAACTTCCTTCTTGAATTAAGTCGAGAAAATCTAGGTTATGTCTTTGATATTTTTTAGCAATAGACACCACAAGTCGCAGGTTAGCCTGAATCATTTTCTGCTTGGCTTGATGTCCCTGATGTAGCTGTTGCAGCAGTAATTTTTCACCGATATTTATATTTTCAACCCACTCTTCTTGTGTCGGCTGACGTTTTAATTCAATAGCTAATTTTTCTTTCGCAGCAAGTAAAGCCATCATCTGTTGAACTTGCTTGGCGAAATTAATCTCTTGCTCATGAGTTAATAAAGGTATACGTCCAATCTCGGTAAGATAAGTACGCACCGTATCAGCAGTATATAAAGGTTTTTCCTTTTTATTATTTACTTCTAGAGACTGATGAGATAGATTATTCATAGTTATTTGAACCTTCAGAAAAACTTGTTGATTTAGAGGTAAAGAAATTTCAATCCGAGAGAATTACTGTGACATTCAGAAATGAAATTAGAACGAAATTCTTAATTTCGATAATTAAAGTGCTGAGGTTAATTGTGATTGGAGTCGGTTTGTAGCTTGACTTTAAAAGGTAAAAATCAAGAATTTTTCCAGATTTTTCTGGCTGTTGTCACGTATAATTCTTTCGCCAAAACTAATATTTATTTTTAAGTTAAGAGCTTGATGTGACAGGAGCTTGTCAAAGAATTGAAAAAGTTATGTCTGTCCAAATTTCAGCAGATTTCAAAGAAAGTGAAGTACACAAACTAAGTCTCAAAACCAAGCATAAAGCCTGTTTTACATGAGAATTCTGCTGTAAGTAGCCAGACATGATGTAGACTATGACGCATAAAAGTACTTTTTCCTTCCCTCTGTCTCTTTACAGTTTTATCCTAAGTCAAGTCGCATTCTGGGAATCTAAGCAAAAAAAATAACCCCCTGCATGTGTTGCTAGGGTGTACACACAAGTTATCGAATTACCCAAAAACCTCACCCTGTCCTGACAGACATCCCTCTCCTTACTAAGGAGAGGGACAGGTTTTGCGTAGCATAACCAGGGTGAGGTTTTCTTGATCTGCTAGAGTCCAGTAGTACTGGCCAAATGAACGCATTTATCCAAATTCTTCAGTGGAAATTATAGCAGTTTGCAACTTGATGAGGTACAGAACTATAGCGGTTCTCAATTGCATGGAATACAGACCACTCGTAGGGGCACAGCAATGCTGTGCCCGTAGCATGTATTGCATCCAAACGAGAACTGCTATATTTATCTCACAGTCAGATTTAAAGCTTGTTTTTTTGCTGTCTTTTGATTGCTGCTGATATATTAATTAACCTTTAGAAACAGTGGCGATATTTGTGTCAAGTGTTTGTAACCCCTTAAGAGCTTTCGCTTTATCTTTTGCTTTCAGCGCACCCTTTACCTGAGTCGCAGCATCTTCGATCGCATTATAGGTTTTTGAAGATTTAGTTTTGACACCATCCTCAACCTTAGACCAAGAGTTTTCAAACTTATCAAATTCCTGTTGAGCTTTGCCAAAGTTTCCGGCTGACACCGCAGTTTTTGTATTTGAAACTACACCGACCAAAGTATCAAAACCTCCCTGCGTAGCACCAGGAGTTTTGGATACTGTTGTTGCGGCAGTAGTTTCAGTAGTAGCAGGAGTCTGGGTAGCAGATTCTTGAGGGCTGTTGCATCCTACCAATGTCAGTAGGCCAATTGCAGTAACGGGGATGATGTAGATTAAGCGCTTCATAATACCTCTGGAATATTGAAGAAGTCGGAAGTCGGAAGTCGGAAGTACAGTTTTGTAACGGGGATAAAGACTCATTGCCACAAAACTTAAAGCCGTCCTTTATGACGGGGTTTTAGACGCATCTTTTTGATAAATCGTCAAGTACTGACGGTATCAGCTACTAGATTAGCAAACCTGTCGTCTAAAAGGATGTTTGTAAAGTCTAATTTATCTTAAATTAAAAAGTCTTGAATCCGGTTGACAAATTCTTCTAACTCTAAAATTAAGTCAGTAGTACCTCTACGTTCTTGATGGTAAGCCAATTGTTCTAGCTTCTCAGCTGCTAGGCATATAGCTGTGGCTCCAATGTTGGCACTAGCACCTTTAAGTTGATGAGTTTCTCGCGCAATTTGTCCAAAGTCATCAGATGCGATCGCTGCTTTAATTATTTCTAAACGGGGTTTCATATCTTCAAAGCATACTTGCAATAGATTTAATTCAAATTCTGGATCGTTTCCCGATATTTGATGTAAGTATTCCCAATCAATTGCTAAGTCCGTGGAAACTGCCTGTTCAGACATAACTGCCTCTTGTTGTGAAATGATCGCGCCTGTCCAATGCTCTAGAATCGCAGCCAATTTTTCTTTAAATACTGGCTTACTCAGATAGCCGTCCATTCCGGCATTGAGACACATTTCTTCGTCTTGTTTCATCGCATTAGCCGTCATCGCAATCACCACAGGACGACGACGCAGAGCAAAGCTCCTTTCTTGCCAACGATGAATTTCTTTTGTGGTTTCTAAACCGTCGAGAATTGGCATTTGGCAATCCATGAGAATCAAATCGTAAGGAATTTTTTTTAATAGCTGCAAAACTTCCTTTCCGTTCGCAACGACATCGGCTTTGTAGCCCAAATTCTGGAGTTGCTTCAAGGCGACTTTCTGATTCACCAAATTATCTTCAGCTATGAGAATTCTTAACTTGAATTTAGTAGAGGGGTTAGGGGAAGAGGAAGTCAGAATACCTAAAGTTTCTGCACTCTGGATTTTTTCAGTAGCTTCTAGTTTCCAGTCTTTAGCCCCTTGTTGTGATTCCATCTGAGTTTTTAAAATAGTTATTATAGTATCGAGGAGTCGTGATGGCTTAATGGGTTTGACCAAATAAGCAGCAAATCCGATTTTGAGCGCCTGCTGCACTTCATCCCGTTGATTAGTAGAGGTGAGCATAATCAAAGGTATCTCAGCAATTGCCGAATTAGCTTTAATTTGTTCGCCTATTGTCATGCCATTTATTTGGGGTATTTGCATATCAACTAAGGCGATATCATAACATTTCCCCTGTTCACCAGTTGACTGAATAGCTTTGAGCGCCGCAGCAACACTGTCAGCATAATCTACCTGCATTCCCCAATGAGTAGCTTGATGGTAAATAATTTTGTAATTAGTAGTGTTATTATCCACCACTAATAAGCGGCGATCGCTCAAAAGTCCGCGTTCTTCGGCGTTGGCGTTGGTAAAGCCATCGCTTTTTGGCAAAACCGGCTCAACTTGCATGGTAAAAAGCACCTCAAACCAAAACTTAGATCCTTTCCCCATCTGACTTTCTATCCCAATCATTCCTCCCATCAAAGTTACCAGTTGTTTACAGATAGCTAATCCCAAACCGGTACCACCATACTTGCGAGTGGTAGAAGCATCGACTTGGGTAAATGGCGTAAAGAGTTTGCGTTGGTCTTCAGGGCTAATGCCAAGACCGGTATCTGTGATGTCAAAATGGATAGTGGCTGTAGTCGGGGAAAGCGATCGCAATTCGGCTTGCACTAAAACTTCACCAGCGCTGGTAAACTTGATAGCGTTGCTGATTAAGTTCATCAGAATTTGCCGCAGCCTACCAGGATCTCCTTTGAGGTGGGTGGGGACGTTGTGTTCAATCAGTGCGGCAATTTCTAATCCCTTTTTATGGGCTGAGGGAGCCAATAATTCCACCACTTCTTCTACACAAGTGGATAGGTCAAAATCTAGAGTTTCCAGAGCCATCTGTCCAGCCTCAAGTTTAGAAAGATCCAAAATCTCGTTGATTAAAGTTAAAAGGTCGTCTCCACTACTACGAATTGTTTCAATAAAATCTCGCTGTTCTGCATCTAAGGGAGTATCTAACACTAAACCGGTCATTCCCAAGACAGCATTCATCGGAGTGCGAATTTCATGACTCATATTCGCCAAAAACGCACTTTTCGTCTGAGAAGCTAATTCGGCTTGGCGACGGGCAATTTCAAGTTCTTCTCGCTGACGAATTTCTACTGCTAATAGTTGGGCTTGGGCTAAGGCAATACCTACTTGGTCGGCTATTTCCCGCAAAAGACGAGTTTCAAAGCTAGACCAGTGGTGGGAATCGTCAGACTGATGAACTATGAGCAAACCACGAAGTTCTTCTTTGACCAGAATAGGCACAACCAAATTGATTTTCACCCCAAACTGTTGCATTAATTCCAGATGGCTTTGTTCAACTTCCGGCAAATCGAAGTTACCCAGCCCGAAAATCTGTCCTTGACGGTACTGCTGTAGATAGTGCTGTTGTAAATATTCCGCTTGTAAGTAGAGGGTGGTGATGTTTTGCTCTTTAATTACTGGTAAGCCAGAAACTACTGCTTCAGTAACGGTGGGTGCAGACTCATCTGCCAAAAGCTGATAGATCAAAACTCGGTCAGTCTGGAGAATCTTTTGTACCTCCTGGACAGTGATTTGGAGAATTTCTTCGATTTGCAAAGACTGGCGAATTTTGAGAGTGATTTCGGTAAATAATTGCGATCGCAAGTTTTGGCGTTGTATTTCTGCTTCAGCCTGTTTACGCTGGATAAACTGCCCCACTTGCTCACCAATCGAATTCATCGTTTTGATCAAATCTTGGTCAGGCGGCTGGATTTCCCGATTGAAGCAAGTAATGACACCGATAATTTTCTTACCACTGCGAATCGGAAAACCAAAAGCTGCACGTAGTTCTACTTGATCGGTGATTTTGAAGCGGGAGAAACTGAGTTCTTTAACGACATCAGTGATCCAAACAGGTTGAGAACTAGCCCAAACCTGGCCAGGTAGTCCAATTCCTGGTGGAAATGTGGTTTGCCGATTCAGTGCTTCAAATTCTTGCACCTGAAGGGGTACTTTGTGCCACATATCAAGAAAACGTAACAGATTTGCTTGCTGATCTACCATCCAAATTTCACCCAAATCCCATCCCAAACTCTCGCAGATTCCTTGCAGGATTTGGCCAGTAGCTTCGCTAATCGTGGTGGACTCCGCTAAAACGCGGGTTGCAGCATATTGAGCAGTTAGATGCTGTTGTGCGAGTTTGCGTAAGCGAAGATCGTCGGAGACATCGGTGATGTCAATGCCAGTGCTAACAATGTATTCCACTGATCCTTCATAGTCTTTTAAGAAGGTATTTGACCAGCCAATCAGTCGGCGACTGCCATCTTTCATTACCCAATGGTTCTCGTAGTCATTGAGGATTTGACCAGAACGCAACTGCTCAAAAACTGCTTTGAACGACTCCACCTCTTCAGGAATTAGCAACAAGTTCCAGCAATACCTACCCCTCACCTCCTCGAAGAAGTAACCCGTTATTTTCTCAGAGGCTTGATTGAAGCGAACAATTTGCCCTTGAGAATCGAAAACTATTACCAACGCGCCGACTGTATTAAGAACTGCTGAGATAAAGTTGCGTTCTTGGTTTAAGGCTTCTTCTGTCTTCTTGTGTTCAATCACCTCACGATAGATGAAGTAGTAGACTACAGCCAGAACAATAATAGTTAGGCAGATAGCGATCGCAAGTGTCAGAATTGTGTTACGAGTCCAAGCTTCTGCTGTTTGTGACTGTTGCTGAAGCCGCCCCCTTTCCTCGTTTTTCATCTCATTGATCATCTTGCCGATATTATCGATGAGATTTTGTTTCTCATTTCTGAGTAGTACTTGCAACGCCGCCTCTAATCCCTGGTTTTGGCGCAAGTCGATAGTCTGTTTTAGTTGAGTAAGTTTAGCTGTTATCAAAGATTCAAGCGTTGCAATCTGCTTTTGTTGGTTCGGTTGATCTGCTGTTAAACTCTTCAGCTTGGCAATTTCTTGATTGACGTTCGCAAGTGCTGATTGATAAGGTTTTAGATAAATTTTTTCTCCACTCAGGATGTAACTACTTTGTCCAGTTTCGGCATCTTTGATCTGGGACTGTAGTTCGTCTAGACTTTTAATTTTTTTATAAGTATTTTTTACTATACTGCGATTATTATATACTCTTGTATTTTCATAAGAAACCACACCAATCAGAACTAAAATTACCGATGCCAAACCAAAACCTGCCGCAATCTTTTTGAAAAATTGCTGGCGTATCCCCTGCGCCTGTTTGCCTTTCTTGCTAACAAGTACCAAACTTGCTAAATTTCGGCGCAATTCCAGCTGCTTGATAACTTGACGAGCTAATGTTCGTAATGCCTCCAATTGTTCTGGAGTCAGTTCTCGTGGTACGTAGTCAATCACACATAGAGTTCCTAGCGCGTATCCTTCAGGGTTAATCAGAGGTACACCAGCATAAAACCGAATATTTGGATCAGATGTTACCAGTGGGTTTGTCGCAAACCGTTCGTCATCTGTTGCATCAGGCACAACAAAAACACCGGGCTGTAAAATAGCATGGGTACAGAATGCCAAATCTCGGTGTGTTTCTAAGGCATCCATTCCGACTTTTGACTTGAACCACTGACGATTTGTATCAATTAAGCTAATTAAGGCAATAGGAGTCTGACAAATATACGAGGCTAAACGGGTGAGGTCGTCAAAAGCGGCTTCAGATGGCGTGTCAAGAATCTTATACTCCAAAAGCGTCTCGATTCTCTGTGCTTCGTTATCAGGTAATGGTGCTTTCATCTTCAGCCTTATCTATATTCTGGGAACTGGGGGCAGGGCAGCAGTAAAACAAGTCGCAAGTCGCAAGTCGCAAGTCGCAAGTAAGTTTTGTGACGGGGAGAAGTGCGAGAAACGCGGTGAGGCAGTGTGGGAACAGGGGGTTTCCACTCGTGTTCAACTGCCGTTCGCGCCAGCGTGCCGGAGGCATCACCCCGAAGGGGTCTTGGGGCTTTGCCCCAAGTGGAGCGATTTCTCAAGACAGACCCCGACCCAAAACCTTCTGCTTAAGAAGCAGGGGACTTAAACCCCTAAACTTAGGTAAATAACCAATGCTCCTCAGAAGTACTGTTATCGGATAGCTAGGGTTTAGCCCGTGCTGAGTGAGGAATCTTACTTCTTCATTCAGAACTTGGAACTGTTTTGCCCAATGCCCAATGCCCAGTTCAACAAACTTACTTCAATTAATGACAATAGTTTAGTTAAAAGCGTTAGCGTAATTTTACTGAGTTCGACTTATTAAATAATCGATCAAATGATTAAATCCCTGCTGTATTTTTTGTGGGCTGGTTTATTTGAAATCGGGGGCGGCTACCTGATCTGGTTGTGGTTGCGCGAAGGTAAACCGTTCTGGTGGGGCATATTGGGGGGAATTGCTTTAGTTTTCTATGGGGTTATTGCAACTCTCCAATCGGCAAATTTTGGCAGAGTGTATGCGGCTTACGGTGGCGTATTCATCGCAATGGCAATGCTTTGGGGTTGGAAGGTAGACGGGATAACTCCAGACCGCTACGACCTAATAGGAGCAAGTTTCGCTTTACTGAGTGTTTTAATTATCATGTTTGCACCCAGAGCTTAAGTCAGAAGTCAGGAGTCAGAATTCAGGAGTCAGAATTCAGGAGTCAGAAGTCAGGAGTCAGAAGTCAGGAGTCAGAATTCAGGAGTCAGAATTCAGGAGTCAGAATTCAGGAGTCAGAATTCAGGAGTCAGAATTCAGGAGTCAGAATTCAGGAGTC